>JALHOJ010000023.1:0-41881 GCA_022843045.1 Phycisphaerales bacterium | reverse complement strand
ACGGTTGGACAATCACCGCAATCCACACCGCCCCGCCCTGACCCCCGCCTCATCCCCCTACGCCACCCTGCCCTGCCGCCCTCTCCCTCTTCCCCCATTCCCCATCACACCTCTCCCTTCCTACACTGCTCCCCCTCAGGGACATCCCGTCCCATCGGGGCGATAGCTCAATTGGTAGAGCACTAGCTTTGCAAGCTAGGGGTTGGGAGTTCGAGTCTCCTTCGCTCCACTTTCGCGCCACGTTGCGCAACGTCGCTTTGTGCCGCAAAACAAGCGGTTTCCGACGCACCCGCCGTGTTCAACCCACCTTCATCAAAATCGCGCGATGTCGCACGACTTCGCCCCATTTCGCGCGTGGATAGGGGGACTACGGGGGGACGGGTTTGGGCCCGATGGTCACACGTGCCAGTGGCCAACTGAGACTGCTTTTCGGGCGTGCGAATGCTCGGCAGCTTGGCAACGGCTGCGATCGACGTGCCCTTCGCCAGTTCAACATCCGCCTGACGCAACTTGTTCACAACCTCTTCCGCCGTATGACGCTTGCGACCCATACCTGATCCTCCTGATCCACGCCAAAGTCTAAAGCTTGGCTTGGACTGTGTTCAGGGGGAAAGGTCAGTCAGAAGGACCCACCAAGAATCGCTTCTTCAAGGACCGCTACGCCGTCTCGATGGCGTCAGGTAGGTCTGGTGGCACGTCAGTTGGGTACAGAGGCACCGATCTCGAATGGCTGTGCACCTCGGGCGCTGTAAAGGTCTTCACTCGCTGCAACCTGAACTCGCAGTGACCACTGTCCGTGCCCATGTGGCGAACTCCGCTTCCACCCGCAGCCCCCCTCCTGAACCACGCCCACTCGCGCTCGCTGTCGCGCACCCGAACGAGCTCCTTGGTCCCCATCGTCACGCACGCAGCTTGAGTGGTTTGGGACACGGCGGCCAATGCCCGGAGTCCCGGCCGGTCTCTCCGACTGTTTCCTCCGGAAATCCAAAAAGCCGCCCGTTCGATGTCGCAGCACCATCGCGGTTCGTGTTTATAGAGATGGCGGCTCCCTCCGGAGGCGCGATCACTGGAGCACTGAATCATGCAAAAGAACAGAGTCCGTCTCGCGTCGTTGATGCTCGCTCTGACGGGGGCCGCGTGGTCGGCCTGCGGCCAATCGGTCACCAGCGCCTTCACGTACCAGGGAGATCTTCAGGACGGGGGCGTGGCCGTTGAGGGCCTCGCGGACCTTCAGTTCAGCCTCTGGTCCGTCGCGACCGGCGGCGTGCAAATCGGTGTCACGCAGACCATACTGGGTACCGCGATCGAGGCCGGCCGCTTCGGCGTGTCCCTCAACAGCGGCGGCGAGTTCGGCACCAACCCATTCGATGGCCAGAAGCGCTGGCTCCAGATCGCCGTCCGGTCGACGGGCTCGGGCGGGGCGTTCATCGCCCTCGCGCCTCGCCAGGAAATCACGGGAACTCCGTACGCCGCGTACGCGCTGAACGCGGCGACGCTGGGCGGCCAGTCCGCGGCGTTCTTTCAGAACGCGGCGAATCTGACCGGGTCGCTCCCCGACGCCCGCCTCTCCAACAACGTCTCGTTCCGAGGCGCGAACCAGACGTTCAGCGGCTCGAACACCTTCACCGGGGCGAACGTCTTCAACAACACGAACAACACCTACCTGGGCAATGGTGCCGGGATCACAGCGCTCAACGCTTCGAACATCACCGCCGGCACGATTGCGGATGCGCGGCTTTCGACCAACATCCCGCTGATCAACGGCATCAACACCTTCAGCGGCTCAAACGCCTTCCTCGCAACCACGCTCTTCAACAACACCGTGGGCATCGGCGTCGCGAACAGCAGCGCGTTCCGCCTGCAGCTTGCGGGCGGCGCAGGCGTCTGGCGCGGCGGCGTTGCCGCAGGCGGCACGTCGCGGGCGACGGTGCTGGGCGAACTGAACGGGCTCGCAACGCTCGGCGGTCACAACGGCCTGCTGAACGCGTGGGCCCCGCTGACGATCAACCCAACCGGCGAGGCGGTGGGCATCGGCACCGGCACGACCGCGCCGGTCGCACCGGTGCACATCTCGAACGCTGCGTACTTCCCGCTGCTCGTCGAGAGCAGCAGCACCGCGGGCACGTGGTTCAACCTTCGCAACTCATCGGCTGGTGGCACGTACTGGCACATGATCTCGACGGGCTCGGGCAACGGCGGAGGCGCTGGGCGCTTGTTGATCGGGACCGGCACCAACCACACATCCACGAACGGCGAGGTGCTCGCGCTCTCGCCCACCGGTCAGGTCGGCGTCGGCACGATCGTCCCCGCAGCGACGTTCCACGTCTTCAACGGGTCGGACGCCTCCCTCACCGGCGGCGGTCACATTATCTCCGGCGATACCACGGGCCTCAACATCGTCATGGATAACAACGAGATCATCGCCCGCAGCAATGGAAATGCGGCGCCGCTCTACTTGAACCAAGGAAGCGGGAACGTGATCGTGCCGGTCCTGGAGATCACCGGCGGCAGCGATGTCGCGGAACCCTACAACGTCGCGGCGTCGGAAGGCGTTCTGCCGGTGCCGGGGATGGTCGTCGCGATCGACCCCGAGAACGTCGGCAAGATGCGGGTGGTGAGCGGCGCGTACGACCGCACCGTCGCGGGCATCATCAGCGGTGCCAACGGGATCAGGCCGGGCCTCACGCTCACGCAGGCCGGCACGATCGCCGACGGCGACATGCCGGTCGCGAGCATCGGGCGCGTCTGGTGCTGGTGCGACGCGGATGAGGGCGGGCCGATCAGCGCGGGCGACATGCTCACGACCTCGGACACCCCGGGCCACGCGATGAAGGTGAAAGACCACGCCCGCTCGCAGGGCGCGACGCTCGGCAAGGCGATGTCGCCGCTCAAGTCGGGCAAGGGCCTGGTGCTCGTGCTCGTCAGCCTGCAGTAAACAACCGCTCAACGCCGCCCGCCGAGGAATCCGCGGGCGTCGCTTCGTGAACTCTGAAAGGAAAGGCCGCCGCATGAAGAAGCTCACCGCCGTCGCAGTCCTGCTCGCCATCGCCGGTTCGGCCCTCGCCTCAGGCGAGGCCGTCGTGAAGCCGGGCCAGAACCTGACCAACGAGCAGGCCGCGAGCCTGATTGGCGAGGACGCGTTGAACGTGACCCAGCTGCAGGCGCACGACATCCTGGACTGGGACAACCCGCGCGTCGCGGCAAGGGCGGACGTGACGCAGATCGTCGACGCGCCGCTGACATTCGACAAGCGCAACTTCCGCCAGATGGACCTGCGGGACGCAGTGCCGGGCCGCGTGAGCGTCGCGTTCAGGCCCGGTACCACGCTAGAGCAGCAGGCCGCGGTGCACGCGAAGCTTGGAATGACGGAGAAGTGGAGGGCCCGCGTCGTGGCGAACCTCTGCATGGTCGAGCGCGAGGGCGCGGACCTGGCGGCGGTGGTGAATGCATACCTCGATGAGCCGAGCGTCATGTTCGCGCACCCGATTACCAGGGCATACGCCATTGTCGTGCCCAACGACAGCCAGTACTCCGAGCAGTGGGCCATGGCCGCGAGCAACGGCGGATGCGCGGCGGAGCTGGCCTGGGAGGAGTTCGCCGGCTCCACGGCGGTCACGATCGCGGTGGTGGACACCGGCGTGACCATCACGCACCCGGACCTCGAACTGAACGTTTGGACGAACCAGGACGAGGTCCTCAATGGCATCGACGACGATGGGAACGGGTACGTCGACGACCTGCAGGGCTGGGACTTCGACGAGAACAACCGGAACCCATCTGGTTGTGACAACCACGGCACGCACGTCGCCGGGATCCTCGGTGCGCGTGGGAACAACAATCTCGGCGTCGCCGGAGTCAACTGGAGGACGAGCATCATGGCGCTGCGGTGCGACACAGGGTGCGACGGCGTGTTCTTGGGCGAGCAGATCGCTGGACTTGATTACGCGATCGATAACGGTGCGCGAGTTTCGAACCACAGCTACGGCGGTCCGGGGTTCAACCCCGCTTGGGACTTTGTCGCCGCAGGCGGGCAGGCGTTTGGACACATCGCGGTCTGCGCTGCCGGAAACGACGGCAGCGACAATGACGTCAACCAGGTCCACCCCGCCAACTCCCCGGCATCCAACGTGATCACCGTGGGCTGGCTGAACGAGGGCGGCGGGATCAGCGATGACAGCAACTACGGAGCGACACAGGTCGATCTCTTCGCGCCCGGCGGCTCCATCTACAGCACCGTGGAGTCAACCAACTACGAGTTCAAGAGCGGCACATCGATGGCTGCGCCGCACGTGGCTGGCGCGGTCGCACTCGTGCTCTCGAAGCGCCCCAACCTGACGTGGCAGCAGGCCAAGGATCTCATCCTGAGCAGCACCACCACGAGCGCCGCGCTGCAGGGCAAGTGCGTTTCCGGTGGCCGGCTCAACGTGCACCGCGCTCTGGGCGTGTGGGCGAGGGCCAACTCCGGCGGCACCTTCACCGGTGGCCGCGCGAACCCGATGTTCGGCTTCTTCAACGCTTGGAGTTACACGCCCGACGGCGGCGTGCTGAACATGCTGGGCGGCACCTACAGCCGCGGCGCCGCGACGGTGCTGAACCGCGCGATGATCCTGCGCGTGGACCCGAACACCGGAACGGCCACGATCGGTCAGTAAACCGGTCTGCTCAGGGTTCCTCAACCTTCGTCGGGGCCGGCGGGCGTGGTTCCAGGCGTGCGAGGAGCGCGCTGTGCTTCGAGGCGAGATCCACCGAGGGGTCGTGCTTGGCCCAAGCCTCGAAGATGGCCTTGAGCTCTTGGAACAGCGGCCCGCGCCGCGTCGGCGAGCTCAGTTGGATCTGCCGCTCGAGCACCTCTTCAGCTGCCGCATAGTCGTGACGCTGTGCGAGCAGCTTCGCGAGGCTCGTTCCGACGCTGACGCGGATCGCGTCGACCCCTTGGCGCGAGCCGAGTGCCGCGATCACTTGTCGAGCGTCCGCCTCGGCCTCCTCGAGCCTGCCAAGGTTGGTCAGAACCGTGCTCCGAAGCAGGAGCGGGTTCAGCGTTCGGACGTTCTGCCGCCCCCTCGCGGTCGTTCGGGCGTCGACGATCTCATTGAGCACGACGAGGGCCTGTTCATTGTTGCCACTCTTTGACTGCGCGCGAGCCAGCAGGTACTTGATGGGCAGGGTGTTGTCGTGGGTGGGGCCAAAGCTCTGGACCGCACTTGTGACGGCCTGGCGCGCCAGCGACTCAGCCTCGTCGTAGCGAGCCAGATCGACAAGCACCCTCGCCGTCCGCGCCATCGACTTGTTGGTCACGTCGGAACCCGGCGGCAGCAGACGCTGGCACCTGGCGAGCACCGCTTGATGGAACTCGAGGCTCTCCTCGAGCCTGCCGAGACTTCGCAGTGTCGTGGCCCACTCGCGCTCGATGCTGAGTCGCAGGGGGTCGGACTCGTCTAACGTCCGCTGTGCCCGCTCGAGCAGATCGCTGGCCCGCGTCTGCATCGCCTGGAGATCATCCATTGCGGTGAGCATCATGAGTTCGTCGAGTTGCACTGCAAGCACCTGGGGATGATCGGGTCCGAACCCCTCCGAGAGCGCCTGGACCGCGCGGCGATACTCGCCCAGGGCTTCCGGACGCATCGACAGTGCGGCGAACGAGGCGGCGACGTTCGCATGGAGTAGGCCGCGCGCCCGCGGCTGATCGACGAAGTTCTCGTCGATCGCCCGGATGCTGGGCTTCAGGATCTCTCGATCGAGGAGGTTGCTCGCGACATCGGTCGTGTTGAGCCGGAGCACCGCCTCGTCGAAGGCGGCGAGCAGAGACTCGCCATCTGCCTCGGGCACCTGATCTACCTCAAGGTTCTTGGTCAGCTGCGCCCGCATGTCGCTCGCGAGATTGTCGCCGATCGTCGACGCGTCGAGCGATCGGAGCATCTCCGCCTGGAACTCCGCAACCTGCTGCAGTTCCCGGGAACGCTCTGCCTCTGCTTGTGCGAGTCGTGTCTGCGACGCCTCGGCGGCGCGGGCCGCCGCGGCTTCCTTGCGGGCTTCGCGCGCCTGCGAGAGCGTGCCGGCGAGTCCCAGGAGCAGCGCCGCGAGCACGAGCGTGGCCGCCACCACGACCGACCGATGCCTGCGTGCAGACTTTTGCAACGCGTACCACGTCGAAGGCGGCGCGGCGAGCACAGCCTCGCCACGCAGGTATCGCTCGAGGTCCTGCTCCAACTCCGCAACGCTGCCGTATCGCCGCTCACGATCCTTCTCGATCGCTCGCAGCACGACCCAGTCCAGGTCGCGGCGGAGCTGCGTCCGGAGTCTTGATGGCTCGGTTGCGCGCAGCGTGGAAGCTCGCGTGCCGCCGTCTGTGCCGGTCTGGAGTCGGGCGCTGGGAGCGATCACGGCGGACTCGAGGATGACCTGCTGGAGCGACTTGCCGTTTCCCTTGCGGAGCGTCTCGCTCGGCACGGGCGTCTCGCCGGTCAGGAGTTCATAGAGCAGGACACCCAGCGAGTAGACGTCCGAACGCGTGTCCATGTCGCTCTCGCCCTGGGCCTGCTCGGGGCTGGTGTACTCGGGCGTGCCGATGAACTGCTGCTGAACGCTCAGCATCGTGCCGGCACGCAGGTCCTGGCGCATCGCCTTCGCGATGCCGAAGTCGATCACCTTGGGCACGGGGTTGCCGTCCACATCGGCGACGAGGATGTTCGATGGCTTGAGATCTCTGTGGATGAGACCGCGCTGGTGCGCGTGGTGCACGGCGCGGCAGACCGTGCAGAAGATCGCGATCCGCTGCTCGATCGTCAGGCGGGACGCATCGCAGTACTTCGTGAGCGGCTCCCCCGGACAGACCTCCATCGCGAAGTATGGCCGGCCGGTCTCTGTCGCGCCCGCGTCATAGACCTTCGCGATGTTGGGGTGATCGAGCAGGGCCATCGCCTGCCGCTCGCGATGGAACCTCGCGATGACCTGGCGGGTGTCCATGCCGAGCTTGACGACCTTGAGCGCGACCTCGCGCTTGATGGGGCCGGACTGTTCCGCGAGGAAGACCGTTCCGAAGCCACCCTCCCCCAGCACACGCACGATGCGATAGGGGCCGATGGCCATGCCGGGCGACTCTGCGATCGCCGCGGCGAGCTGTGAGGCGTCCATGGGCGAGACCAGCGGCTCAAAGTCGGCACCGCCGGCGGCACGGTCCTCGCGGAGCATCTCAAGGACGTGTGCACGGACCTCAGGATCGTCCGGGCACTCGGATTCGAGCCTGCTTGCCTGCTGGCCTTCGGAGAGGTCCAGGAGCTGCTGGAACAGGTCGCGCGCACGGGCGCGCTGGGCGGGAGTCATGACCCGTGCCCCGCACGGAGCTTCACGGCCAGTTCCGCTTGCGCGGTCCGCCACAGACGATTGATCGTCCGGTCGGACTGGCCCATCGCAATCGCGACCTGCTTGATCGACATGCCAGCAAAGTACCGCAGCTCGACGATCCGAGCCAGAGTTGGGTCGTCGGACTCCAGCTCCTGGAGAGCGCATTCCAGGCTGAGCACGTCAATGATCGCCGACTCGGGCTTGCCATCGGCCACATCGACAAGGGTGACGCGCTGGCCGCCGCCGCCGCCGCGCTTCAGCGCGTTCCTCGCCCGGGCCTGATTCACCAGAATCTGGCGCATGGCGATCGCCGCGACGGCGAGCAGATGCTCCTTCCCATTCCAGGAGGGCACTGCGGTGCCCATGAGCCGGATGCAGGCCTCGTTGCAGAGGGCGGTGGGCTGGAGCGTGTGCGAGGCCCGTTCCGATTGCAGGAGTCTGGTGGCGATGGCCCGGAGATCGTCGTATATGAGCGGCAAGAGCTTACTGGTGGCGTTGCTGTCGCCATTGGCCAGATCGTTTACCAGCGTTTGGATGTCGTTGGCATGACTTGGCACCGTTTGACCTCCGCAGACTGTACGCAGGTTCTCCAAAAGCGCTGAAATTCGTCGCGTCATCTGTCGCACCGGCGTGGTGGAACGTGTTTCTGAGGACAGAGGCCTGTTGTGCTCACAACCCCGCTGAGCTCAGAGCCCCGGAGAAGACCGATGCCCAGAGTCCATCCCCCCTTCGCCCCCCTCGGACGCGTCGCCACTGCCTTGTTCGCCCTCGCTGGAGCCGCGGGTTCGGCGTTCTCACAGCCAATCTCAAGCGGTTTCACGTATCAGGGTGAGCTGCGCAGTTCGGACACGCCCTTCAACGGTTCTGCGGACGTGCTCTTCACGCTCTGGACGGCCCAGAGCGGCGGCAGCCAGATTGGCGGAGCGCTGCAGGCCCTGGGGGTGAACATCTCCGACGGGCGTTTCTCGGTGCTGCTGAACTCCGGCAACGAGTTTGGCCCTGGGGCTTTCAACGGGCAACGGCGCTGGATCGAGATCTCGGTCCGCACTCCGGGCGGCGCAGGCGGGTACCAGATGCTCTCACCGCGCCAGGAACTGACGGTGGCGCCCCACGCGGCGTTCGCCGCCGACGCGGGGACGGTCGGGGGCCAGTCTGCCGCGGACCTGCGCAACGCGGCCGCCCTGACCGGCACGCTGCCCGATGCTGCCCTCCCGACGAGCGTGCCCCGGCTGTCGACGACCAACGCCTTCTCCGGCCTGAGCTTCTTCAGCAACCCAGGGAACATCTTCACGGGCGCGCACTTCGGAACGCACTCTGGAAACGGAGCCGGGCTTGAGGATCTCAACGCCAGCGCCGTCACCGCCGGGGTCCTCGCCGATGCGCGGCTTTCACCGAACGTGGCCCTCCGCAACGCGAGTCAGGCCTTCACCGGGACCAACACGTTCGCGGGCCTGGCGACCTTCAACGACCGGATCGGCGTGGGCACATCGCCGTCCAACAACTTCCGCATGCACCTCGCGGGCGGCTCGGGGCAGTGGAAGGGCGGAATCGCCGCAAGCGGTTCGTCGCTCGCGGTGGTGCTGGGTGAGCTGGGCGGGCGTGCAACGATCGGCTCCAACGATGCGGCCTTCACGCAGTGGCGGGACCTCTCGATCAATCCCTTCGGTGGACGGGTCGTGATCGGCGGCGGAGCGCCGACGCTGTCGCAGGGCACGCTCCACATCGCCAGCGGCGAGGCTGCGAGCCTCGCCGGCGGCGGATACCTGATGGCTGGCCGCGTGTCCGACAGCAATATCGTCATCGATGATGACGACATCATGGCCCGCATAAACGGCCTTCCCGCCGACCTGTACCTGAACTCGGAGGGGGGCAGCGTCGTCGTGCCGGAGATTCGGTTCCAATCCAACAACTCGGTGATGACCGCCGCTCCTGTCGTTCGGGAGGTCCTCAAGCCGGGCTTGATCACCGTGCCCGCCGGAGGTTCCAACACGTTCACGCTTGGCGTTCCCAATGCGGCGGTCGGCATGGGCGTGTTCGTGAGCCCGACGCAGTCGCTTGAGCCGTTCGATGTCCTGGCATTCGCGCGAGTCTCAAGCACCGGCATCGTCACGGTCCGGATCCAGAGCAACAGCACCAGCGACAGCGTCTATCTCGACCGGACCTGGATCGTGACGTTGATCCCGCGCGCCAGCCCCTGATCAGACCGTGCCGAGCGCACGTGCGGCCCCGCGAGAATTCACTCGTCCCAACCAATAGAGGAAACGCATGCTTCGTAGCCATCGCCCCGTCACGCGCATCGCCCTGGCGCTGATGATCTTTGCCGAATCCGCCAGCTCTGTGCACGCTCAGCCCATGTCCCGCGGCTTTACCTACCAGGGTGAGCTGCGGAATTCTGGAACGCCCGTCGAGGGAGCCGCCGATCTCCGCTTCACGCTCTGGACCGCCGAGAGCGGCGGTAGCCAGATTGGCGCAGCGCTGCAGGCCGTGGGCGTGAACGTTGCCGCCGGCCGCTTCTCGGTGCTCCTCAACTCCGGCGACGAGTTTGGCCCGGGCGCGTTCAACGGACAACGCCGCTGGGTTGAGATCTCGGTTCGCACCCCGGATGGCGGCGGCACCTATCAGGTGCTCTCGCCGCGTCAGGAAATCACCGTGGCGCCCTACGCCGCATTCGCCGCCGACGCGGGGAGGGTCGGTGGCCTCACGCCCGAGCAACTCCGGGATGCCGGTGGATTGACGGGGACCCTCCCTGACACGGCGCTGTCGAGCAACATCCCGCTTCGGACCGCGAGCCAGACCTTCAGCGGGGCGAACTCCTTCAACAACTCCAATAACACGTTTCTCGGGAATGGCGCTGGTCTCACCGGGCTCAACGCATCGAGTATCGCGAGCGGCACCATCCCCGACGCGCGGCTCTCAGCCAACGTCGCGCTGCGCAGCGGGAGCCAGACCTTCAGCGGAACCAACGTCTTCTCTGGCGCGAACCTGTTCAACAACCCGACCAACTCATTCCTCGGAAACGGCGCCGGGCTTACCAACCTCAACGCATCCAACATCAACAGCGGCGTGCTCTCGGAATTGCAACTCCCCACGAACGTCGCGTATCGCACCGCCAGCCAGACCTTCGTCGGCTCCAACACGTTCACAGGTACCAACACGTTCTCAGGACTCACATCCTTCAACGACCGCATCGGGGTCGGGACGGTTCCATCCAACAACTTCCGAATGCACCTCGCGGGTGGGGCTGGACAGTGGAAGGGGGGCGTCGCCGCAAGTGGCGCAGCGTTCGCAGTAGTCATGGGTGAACTGGCGGGTCGTGCAACAATCGGATCCAACGACGCCGCTTTCCAGACCTGGCAGGACCTGCAAATCAACCCCTTCGGCGGAAGCGTGATCATCGGCGGCAACCAGCAGGCTCAGCCGGGCGGAGCGCTTCAGGTCTACAGCGGTCCGGAAGCGTCAAGCTCACCTAACAGCGGGTTCATCCGAGTGGGCGCGACCAACGGCCAGTCGCTAGTCTTGGACACTGACGAGATCAGCTCGCAAACCACAAGCGGCGTGGCGTCAACGCTGCGGCTCAACCGACTCGGTGGAGACGTCAGGGTCGGTGGAAACTTGTTCGCTCCGTCGATCCGGTTCGACGATGGCTCTGTCATGAACTCGGCACCGATCGTTCAACAGGTCTTCGACCCAACGCTTCGGACGGTCAGCGCCGGTGGTTGGATCGAGTTCAACCTCTCCGCTCCGGGCGCCAGAGCTGGCATGGGAGTCATCGTCAATCCCGTGGCCAGGCTCGAGTCATTCGATGTTCTGGCGTCGGCGCGAATCTCGGGCCCCGACTTCATCCAGATCCGGATCCAGAATACCGGCAACGACCCCACCGTGTACATCAACCGGAACTGGATCGTCATGCTGCTCCCGCCCACCAGCCCGTAATTGGAGCGTGCCGAGTTCTCGCGGGAGTGCAGATCCGGGCATCACGCAGCTGCCCTTGTCAGAGCACATCGGGGCTCGGTCGGGTTGAGGGGGCAGGTCAACTGCATCCAGCCGGAGCTTGAGGCTCTGGTCTGGATCGATCGGGTCTAGGTCATGGGCAAGAAGTGGCGAGAGTAAGGCCAACCTTTCGCCACATTTGAGAAGCAAACGGAGACTGCGTTCGTGACGACCGTGGAGAGGGACGGCTGTCAGTGACCTTCCCCCCTGAACACAGACCGCGCCTGTCTTGAGACTCTGGCGTGGATCAGGAGGATCTGGATCATGGCGATGAACATCTACGCGGAACTCAAACGTCCCGGGACGCTCACCACGCCGCGGCTTCGCGCCAAGTACGACGAGGTCTTCGGGGAGACGACGCGCTGCAACAACCGCCCGTCCCTGATCAAGCGGATCTGCTGGCGGATGCAGGGCGACGCGGAGGGTGATCTTTCCGAACGGGCCAGCCAGCGGGCGGCTTCACTGGCCGACGATGCCGAGATCCGCACGATGGCACCCGGCTCGTACACCTCTCCGTCGCAGCCCGGCCCGCGGGCGTGTGAGTTCAACTCTCACCGTGGCCAGGTGGTACCCACCGATCTTCGCCGGCAGCCTGGCCCTATTGCGCAGGCGTGGCGGAAGTCTGCGATGGTTCATCTTCCACCCACCCCGGCGGACGCTTGGACCAGGCGGTGCCTTCGACCGCAGCCTTGTAGCCGACGTCAAAGAGTTTGCTCATGTACACCGGATCGAAGTCCTCCTTCGGCACGGCGTTGAACTCCTTGGGAATCCAGGTCAGGTTGAAGTCCACACCATCTCGCTTGGTAATCATGAAGATCCGGTAGAGGTCGCCCACGCCCTGGGATTGGATCAGGGCGCTGATGGCGCGGCCGGCGATTGACAGGGTGTTGCGCTGCACATCGGCCCAGCTCGAGTCGAGCCTTGCGTTGCGTATCACGTACGCGTGCCGCTGACGCTCGATGTTCTGGGCGGCCGTGACCGAACGCAGACGGAACGTCGGCGGATAGAGGAACACCTGGGCGGTCGCGCCGCCGTCAACATGCATCTCCTGGAACTTCTTGCCATCGGCCTCGACATCGATCATGACCGGAGGGAACGCGGCGGGAATCGATGCCGACGCGATCAGAATCCTGCGGATCAGCTTGCGGGCCTCGGGCGTGCCCTTGGAAGCGATCGCACCGATGTCCCAGATCATCGCTCGCCCCGCGTCGAGGTTCGTCGTCGAAATCAGGAGCAGACGCCCCTTGGCGTGCTCCTTGGCGATGTCCGCGAGCATCTCGTCGTCGACCACCTTGTCGAGCAGGCGTCCGAGGGGAGAGGTGTCCATCAGCGCGTCATTAAAGATGGCCGCCAACATCCACCGCGAGTCGGCGATGTCCTCGGTCGTGACCGAGGTGTACACCTCTCGGAGCTTCTTGTCGTACTTGGGCCCGAGGTACGCGAACGGAGCCGTCAGCGCACCGGTGCTGATCCCCGTGACCAGCTTGAACTCCGGCCTGGTGCCGGTCTGGCTCCAGCCGCAGAGGAGGCCAGCGCCGTACGCGCCGTCGGCCCCGCCTCCGGAGATCGCCAGGTAGTACGCCGGCGGAAGCGGGCCGGTCTCTCCCGCCTCGTGCCGGAGTTCCATCTCACGCTTCGCGGAGGCAGCAAGGCTTGCCATGAATTCGTCGCTCAGCGTGGACTCCCACGAACGGACACCCGGCGTGCCGAGCACCGTGGCCTTGTCGGCGAGATCAGCGGGGACGGCCGCGACGCGACTGGTCGATGCGCAGGAAGCCTGAAGCAGGCCCAGCACCAGGAAGAGTGAGCCGAGCCCACGGATGTATGAGTTTCCGCGCATGAATCCTCCTCTGGAGCATTGAGACTGGTGCGATGGAACTGGAGCGATGAGACCAAACTCCCAACCAGTCGCCGGTGTCCCGCCCACGGCCCAAGCAGTGGGATGAGACGAACACCGCTAGACACATGACCTTCCCCCGATTGGCCTTCCGCATTCTATCTGAGAGTCGCTGCCACTGCCCGCTGCTGGTCAGACCGCAGCGAAGCGGAGATCGCAACAGCAACGGGCGGTTCGGGTGGTGGGGGCCGGTAGCCCAGCGAGGTGTGCGGGCGCACCGGGTTGTGATGCCGGCGCGATGATTTGATCAGTACATTGCCTGCTTCAGCGAGTACAAGATCTCTCCGTCAAGCAGCTCATCGCGCAGCTTGCCGTTGAAGCTCTCGACGTATCCGTTCTCCAAGTGGGTGCCCGAAACGTTGCGCCGGAACACACGCGAGGGCGACATCCATCCGCCCAACCAACGAGTTACTCCACAAGCAAGGGCAAGTTCGCCGTTGCGCCGCCGCCCTTGCCATCGCGAATGTACGCGTAGATGCGGTAGATACCTGGGCCGGGAGCGTGAATCGTCGCGCCGGTAGGCGTTGCGTCGTGCACTGCGGCAACGAGTTGCTCGGGCGTCGCCATGAAGTCACCGCCAGTTTCATACTGCGTGGTTTCACGCAGGAGCACCCACTCCGCAACGAGCGGATCACTTTCGGGGTCGCTTGCCTTGAGCGTGACTTTGAGCTGATCGCCTCGCTTGACACGATCGGCACCCTCAAACGCGATGCTCTCGATCAAAGGAACGCGGTTCGCAGGGGGCTTGCCCGTCCATAACTCGCTCATGGTTTCGGCAGCGGCAAGGCGAGTGCCATCGGGCAGCAGCATGCCAAACCATGTGGCGGTTGCTTCCATCTTGTTGCCCCACAGGAAGGCATAGGAGCCCAGGCACTTGCCGGGTGCAGCGATCACGGACTTCTCGTAGGTTGCGCGATAGGCAGCGGCCTTCTGCGTGCTGGTCGGTTCGATCGGCGCGTTGAAGCTGTTGCGACCGATCTCCCACGTGCCGTTGGGGCCAAACTCGGTCATCATGAAGGGCTTGGTTCCGCCAAACTTCTTGTAACGCTCCGCAACGCTCGGCCCACCGCCATAACTGTTGACACCGATGATGTCGATGTCGGGGCACAGGCGATGAATGCTCTTGACTTTCTGCCCCTTGTCTCCCAACTCCGCGATCACAGTCATGGTGGGGTGATTGGGGTCGAGCTCCTTCGCCATCTTCGCGATCGCGTTGACGGCATTCCAGATCGCCTCGTCGTTGCCGTCGCCTTCCATCTCGTTGCCGATGCCCCACATGAGCACAGCGGGTGATCTTTGTACTTCAAGATGGCGGCCTTGGCCTTCTCAAACTGCGCCGCGACCATCTCCGCGTTGTCGTAGTCGAAGTTGTGCCGCTCATGCTCGAGCCAAATGCCAACCGTGACCGACATGTTCAGCCTGTGGGCTTCGTCAAGCAGCGGCGTGATGTCGTCCGCCCCCCATGTGCGCACTGAGTTGCCCCCAGCCTCCGCGAGCGAAGCGATGTGATCGACACCGCCCGCGCTAGTCACAAAGTACGGCTTGCCGGCGCGAAGCAGCGTGTAGCTGCCCGGTTCTCCGGTCAGCACAACGGGAATCGGCTGCGCTGTGGCAAGGGGAGCAAGCAGAGCAAGAACCGCGAGGGAGAGTTTCATGCGCAAGGATAGAGGGTGGCTCTAGATCGGTTGCGATGTCATCCAGAAATGACCAAGCCTCGACAGAACGGACCAAACGAGCGATCGAGCTACCTAGCCAAGTGCGTCGGAGTCTGCCGGCAGGCTTGGCGGGTCACCGCGAGGTGCGCTGCAGCAAGCCTGCCGCGAGGAACAGCATCGCGGGGAGTGCGAACACGCCAAACCACACTCCCCTGTTCAGCGAGTAGCCGTTGGCGAGGAACGCCGCATAGAAGGCGAAGAGACTGGCGGTGCCGATAAGGCCGCCGGCAAGTTCGCGCCACCAGCCCACGACCATGCCGATCACAACGCCGATGGGAAAGAGCGCCAGCAGAAGCCACTCTTGCGGCTGGGGGACTTTGGGGTCTGCGGTCGCGAACACGATGATCAGGCTGATGCTGGCGATGCTGGAGAGGCGTGCGACCCAGCGGAGCGCGAGGGCAAAGCGGCTTGAAACGGGTTGCATCGCTGCAGACATGCGAATCTCCCAGAGAGGCTTTGGGCACCCCTCAGGAGTAGTTAGTATATGCAAACGTATCGTTTCAGGGTCTGGTGCTGATTCTCATCGCGTGCCCAACCCGGCGTGGGCATGAGCCCGCACCACGTCCTCGATGATTTGCTCCAGCGAGTACCGCTGGTACCAGTCAGGATAATGGCTCCGAAACTTGGCCATGTTGGTGTAGTAGCAGATATGGTCGCCGATGCGGTTGGTGGGGTCGTAGGACAGGGTTGGGCGCGTGCCGGTGGTCAGTTGGATGAGGTTGACGCATTCGAGGAGGCTCGCGGCATTATCGCGGCCGCCTCCCAGGTTGTAGACCTCGCCTGGGCGGGGGTTCTGAGCGAAGTGCCAGAAGGCGTTGACGACGTCATGACAGTGGATCTGATCGCGGACTTGCTTGCCCTTGTAGCCGAAGATCGTGTACGGGCGCTCTTCGACGGCGCACTTCACGAGGTAGTTGAGGAACCCGTGCAGTTCGACGCCCGCGTGCTGGGGACCGGTGAGGCAGCCGCCTCGGAAGACGCCCGTGCGCAGGCCAAAGTACCGTCCGTATTCCTGAGCGAGCAGGTCGCCCGCAGTCTTGGAGACTCCAAAGAGCGAGTGCGTCGTATGGTCGATCGAGAGCGATTCATCGATGCCAGCAAGCAGGGCTGGGTGGGCGAAGTCGTATCGCGTCGCGAGTTCCACAAGCGGCAGGCGGTTGGGGGTGTCGCCGTAGACCTTGTTGGTGGAGACCTGAATGAACACCGCGTGCTCGCGATGCTGGCGGCAGGCTTCCAGAAGGTTCAGCGTGCCCCCGGCGTTGACTTCGAAGTCATCGAACACGCGCTTCGCCGCGAGGTCGTGGCTGGGCTGGGCTGCGGCGTGGATGACGAGATCAATCTGGCGGGTTGCGAACAACTCCATGACGTCGCGGCGCTTGCGAATGTCCAGCGTCATGTGCTCGAAGTTGCGGCACTGGGCTTCGAGACGCTGGCGATTCGCGGTGGTGTCGCCCTTCTCGCCGAAGAAGTCGGCCCGCATGTTGTTGTCGACTCCCAGCACGCGGCAGCCCATCGCGTCGAAGAACGTGACGGCTTCGGAGCCGATGAGGCCGGAGGAACCAGTGACGAGAACGTGCATGCGTGCTCCTAGTGGGTGCGTTACTCGGCGGGGGACCAGTTCGCGGGCCATGGCAGGCGCGCACCGCTTGCGGTGAGGCGCTCGATCAGGCGTTTGTGGACGAAGAAGGCGTCGACGGAGATCAGCTCTTGATCAGGACGACGCCAGAAGTCGCCCAGATGCACCATCAAGTGGCCCATCGGGCGGAGGTAATCCATGAGTTCCGGCAACAGCGGGGTGCGTTTGCCGTAGCCGCGAGAGAGCCAGGTTTCAAGGTGCAGGACGTCCGCGTTTGCGATGGTCTGTTGGCCGCCGCGAAGGACCATCAGTTCGCCGCCTTGCACATCGATCTTGACGACCTGCGGCTGCGGGATGCCGCGCTCGGCGCGGTAGTCATCCAGGCGGCGGATCGGGACGTCGATCTTCTGCTCGCGTGGCTGACCATCGGCGATCAGCGAACTGCCGACGCCCGACGGCTCGTTCCACAGACTGGCGACGCCGTTCTCGTCGCCCAGCGCGATGTTGTGCATCCGAAAGTTCGGATGCGTGCGCAGGGCCCATTCGAGCACGCGGTCATACTCCTCGCGCCGACCTGCGAGCGGCTCGAAGAGCTCAAAGCGGGCGTTGGGAAAGACCGGAGCGAGCGACGTGGACCATGCGGCGTTCGATCCGCCCACGTCGACGATGCAGGAGACATCCAAACCCAGCTCGACGAGACGGGTGAAGAACTGACTTTCACAATGGGCAAAGGGAAGGGTGGCGGGCATGGTCTTCTCGAATTCGTTGCGGCGGGGGGCGAGTTCACGCGACCATCGATCGGGCGGGGGCTGCTTCGGTTCGATCCAGGGAACGGTCATAAAGCGGCATGACGCGGACGCCTCGGGCACGGAGGGCGGCGCTGTTGTCCCACAGCGTGCGCTCGTGAGCGTCGCTGGAGAGGATGACGGTGTCGATATTGAGGAGATGAGCCGAGGCCGGGCTGATGACCTCGACGCCGCCGATGCGAGTGCCG
Source organism: Phycisphaerales bacterium (assembly GCA_022843045.1). Lineage (GTDB taxonomy): Bacteria > Planctomycetota > Phycisphaerae > Phycisphaerales > UBA1924 > BJHL01. The sequence goes on along the minus strand of JALHOJ010000023.1, from coordinate 24,368 downwards.
TGAGTTTGTGGATTGTCGTCGATGATCGCCACGATCTGCGGCGAGAGGCTCGCGAGGTGTTCGGCGATGCCGCGGGTGTGGCGGCCTGATCCGTACAGGGCGATGCGAGAGCAGCCAGCGATCTGTGCGGTGCGGAGGGCGGTGCGGACTCGGCCCAGGGGCGAGAGGTCCGGCAGGTCCTTGCGATTGCGGAGTTGCTCGAGGATGTCGGTGCGGAGCCAGAGACCGTCGCCGTAGGTGGTTTGTTGTTCGTTGCCGCGATCGTGGACTTCGTGGAGCTGATGGAGCGCGTAACCCTTAGCAACGAGGAACTGGTCGATCTGCGAAAACGTTGCGCAGCCTTCGTACTCGGGGGCGAATTGGCACTCGCAGTTGATCGCCTTGACGCCCGAGGCGAGCATGCGGGTTGCGCCGCGCAGGACTTCGAGGTCGTAGCCCTGGGCGTCGACCTTCAAGATGTCGACGCGAGGCACGCGACGGTCGGTCATCCAGGTGTCGAGCGTGGTCATGGGGACCTTCACGACTTGCTTGGTTCGATACCAGTCACCATAGAACCGCTTGCCGAGGTCACTGGGCGCGAGCACGGAGGAGCACCAGTGGTTGTCGGTGACGTGGAAGTCAACTGATCCGACTTTGCTGCCGCAGGCGACGGGTTCGAGATGGATGCGAGCGTCGTCGGCGACGTTGTGACGAAGCGACTTGAAGGTCTCCGGGGCGGGCTCGAAGCAGTAGACGGTTGCTCGCGGGAACTCGGCAAGGACGCGGCGGGCGGTCTGGCCTTCGTTGGCGCCGACGTCGACGACCACGAGCGGCTCATCGACAGGCAGCACGCGGGTGAGCGAGGCATATGCGTCGTAGGCGAACAACTTCATGCCCTGTTATCGGCGACGGTGGGGGGTGGTCGTGAGCCGCGGAGGGGCTACGACGGCTGGAAGTTGTGGATTGATCACAAACGGACGAATTCAGTGGATTCTGGCCTGGTTTCACCCCGGATCGGGCCGGTTTGCTCAAGGAAGGTTCCGCGTTGCACCGATTCTGAACATGCATGGCATCTGCGAATCGGCAACGTCGTCATCACGAGGTCTGGTTTGCCATTCCCAGCGCGAACCCGGAGAAGTGCCGGAAGGTGCTGCCGGTGTGGCGGGAGCGCGGGTACAAGATCGCGGTGCTGCAGAACTTTGAGCGGGGTGAGATTCCGGCGGACATCGCAGCGTGGTTTGACTACTACCCGGGCTGGCCGGAGTCGGTGAACATTCTGTGCCGGGAGATCGTGCCCAAGGGCTGTGACTTGATCGTGAGCGGCGGGGACGACATGCTGCCTGATCCGAATCACACGGCTCAGGAACTGGCGGAGCAGTTTTTCGAACGTTTCCCCGACGGGTTCGGCGTGATGCAGCCGCATGGCGATGAGTTTCTGTCGGCCAAGCGATACTGCGGGTCGCCGTTCATCGGGCGCGCGTGGTTTGAGACGATGTATGGGGGGGCGGGTCCGATGTATGGGCGGTATCACCACAACTACGCGGACAATGAGTTGTACTGGGTGGCGAGGGGACTGGGCGCTCTCTGGGAGCGGCCTGACCTGAGTCACTATCACGATCACTTCACGCGGACGGGACAGACTCAGCCCGCGTATTGGGAAAGCGTGAAACGCAAGGATCTGCCCGACTGTCTGCTGTACTACGCGCGGGTACACGACCACTTTCCTGGGCACGCGGCGAGCGAGAGCTCCGGTGTGCGCTGGACCCGCGAGTTTGACACTTCGATGCCCAAGGACGAGATGCTCGCACTTGCCGAGCAACGGCTGTTTCGCGTCGCGATCGACAACCCGTACGCGGACGCGATCGGGAAGGCGCTGCTGGCGTGCAAGGATGCGGGGCAGGACCCAGTTGCGATCTACGGATTTGGGTTGCACACGCAGGTGGCCGGCAGCGCGTTGCGTGAGCCGCCTGTCAAGATCGCGTGCATCATCGATGACAACGAGTCGAACCATGGGCGGGTTGCGTGGGGGATTCCGGTAGTCTCTCGCGAGGGCGCTCTACGGATGGGCGTGCAGGCGGTGATCTTGTCGGGCAACTCGGTGGAGGATGCGCTGTGGGCGAACGCTGCGGTGTTCCGCGAGCGCGGCATCGAGGTGCGACGGATCTACGGATCGAGTCAGGCCGGCGCGAGCGTGCGCACGACGACGCAACTGGTGCGGGCGTGACGCTTCACGCGGAAACCGCGATGATCCACGTCTTGGGCGACAGTCACACGTCCTTGTTCACGGGCTTGCACGGCGTTTGTCCGCGCGTCCCTGACGATTGCCCGCAGGCCCTGCCGGGCTTTTGCGTGTGGCACTTGGGGGCATATCTGGCGTACTCGTTTGGCAAGTCTCGTCATGCGGTTCGTGCGAAGGCGCGGGGGTGCGTGGCGAAGATGCCCCAGGACGCTCGCGTGCTGGTGTGGATGGGAGAAATTGACTGTCGCAATCACGTCTGCAAGCATGCGAGCAGCGCGGCGGGGATTCGGAGAACCGCCCGAGAAGTGGCGGAGCGGTATGTGCGTGCCGCGGCGGCGATGCTGCGGGGTCGCGAGGTTGGCTTCGTGACGGTGCCGCCGCCAACGATCTCGCAGCATGGCAACCAACAGCAGCCGACGAACGGGACGTTTGCACAGCGCAGGATGGCGGCACAAGCGTTCAACGCGGGTCTCCAGCGAACAGCGAAGGCCGCGGGAGCGATGGTGCTGGACGTGTATGACCTGCTGAGCGATGCCAAGGGGGGACCCAATCCGGCATTGTTCGCGGATGGAGTGCACGCGGACTCGCGATGCTTGCCGCTGGTGCTGGATCAACTTCGACAGTGCGGGTGGATGCGTGGGGATGAAGCGGCGATGGACGTGGCGCGGGCGCTGGCGATGGTGCCGCCGCCGGCTACTGCTGCGGGGTTGCCGGGCGGCTTGCTTGATGCGCGGGATGCTCGGCAGGTGCTGATTGAGCTGGCTGCGGCACGGTGCAAGGTGGCGACGGGCCAAGCGCGCGGCGCGGGTTCGATCGCGATTTTCGGCGCAGGCCAGCACACAAGGTCGATGGGATGGGAGCCGTTTGAGCGTTTGGGACTGCGAATCGCGTGTGTGCTGGATGATCAGGCGCCGGAGGATGGCAGGGGGCAGTTGCGGGGCGTGCCTTTGCTGCGTCCGACCAAGTCTCGTCGCGGCACGCCAGCTTTCGACGTGATTCTGATTTCGTCGGATGCTCACGAGGATGTGCTGATGAACCGCGCACTCGCGGTGTACGGCTCGCGGCTGGCGATCATCCCGATCTACTCATGGCGGGATTCGTGAGCTTGCTCGAACGCAGCGACGATGCGACCAACTGCAGGATGCGTGAGGCGAACGACTCGAGCGAAAAGTGGTGTATGGCGGCTTCTCGCTGCCACTTGGCGAACGATTCACGCCGGCGGTCGGACTCCACCAGCGCTGAAGCCGCACGATCAAAGCTCTCTCTGGACCAGAACGCCGTCTCGGACGGATCGCCCATGAGCCAGGCGGCTTCGAGCGGCGTTGAGTCGCGCGAGCCGGCGCCGCGAAGCTGCTCGTGACTGACGGCTTGCATGCCGCGATGGTCGTGCTGCTGGGGAATGCCCAGCCGATCCATCGCGGCGTGGGCCATCATCGCCTGCCAGTGGTCGGCGACGGGCGTCATCAGGAACGGCTGATCGCGGACGAGAGTCTCGCAGAACTGTTCGGGCGACGCGTCGCGTGCAAGTTCGTTCTGTGCCCACCACTCCAGCAAGCGTGCGTCGTCGCTTTTGAGGCGAACCAGCGAGCACCCACCCGACAAGGCGCATTCGAGCACGCGCTGGTGGTGCGCACCGCCCAAGCCCACGTGCAGGTGCGTGCGAGCGCATTGGTAGGCGGCGCGAAGCTCTTCGCCGTGATGCAATTCGCCCCGCGCGTGCTTGGCGAAGCGTGAACGCTCCCAGCCCTTGCCGTAGAGGTGCAGACGCCAGCCGCGGCGCTCGCACAGGTCCGCGGCCCAGGTGACCATCTGCTGGCGGAGAGCACGCTCGGCGATGGGGTGCACCACCTGATGGAGGAACGTGGCGAGGTCGGTGGGATTCGTTGCTGCGGCTGAAGTATGGTTGCCAGCGTGAGCCAAGACTCGTTTCGCGACCGCTCGGAGTTCGCCCGCGAGCAAGCCGCCCGCGAGCGACGTGCTGTGAACGCAGTCGATGACTACGGGCAGCGCGGCGCGGGTTGCGCGGGCGAGCAGAGAGTCGGAGGGTTCCTTGGCGATGATCTTCGCGGCGATCTCATCGGGGGTCTGGCTCTGGTGCGACGCATACGCGACTTCGCAGGCGAAGCGTTCGCGGAGGGACGCATGCACGGGCGTGCCATGGAACTTCTGGTCGCTTGCCAGCACCGTCGCGGCCATAGTGCGTGAGCGTGGGAACGCGAAGGTCTCGAAGAGTTCGGGATGAAGGTGTCCGACCACGAAGTCGCGGGCGCCCATCGCCCGCCCGGCACGGTCGCTGAACAGATGGGCAAGCGCATCCTGCACCCATGTCACGGCCGGGACGTTGCTCGGAGCGGCCTCGGGCAACTGCGTTCGCAGGGTATTGATGAAGACGACGATGTCGGGACGGAAGGACTCGGTGGCTCGCAGGACGGCCAGAGGCTTGGAGTGGGAGAACTCGTCGGGTTCCTGAACCACGCGAGTTTCGCATCCCAAGCGATCGAACGCGTGGGCGAGGTCGTGCGCGGCGTGCTGGACATACGTGCTGAATCGGGTGGTAGGCAGAAGGATGCGAAGCCCCCGCCAATGCTGCGCAGAGGCGAGCGTGACACGATCGCATGCGTCAGTCCTGGCGTTCCAAGCGTCAACTCGAGATCGAGTGAGCGACGTGAGCTGATCCTGAAGTGAACTGACGTGCACGAGTTCTTCGGCAATTGCGCCGCGGGGCCAGCGGGGCCAAAGAGTCGGCGTGCCAGGCAGCCCGATCGCTGATCCCAAGGCGGACTCGATGCGAGACTCGGCGTCACGCCGGACTCGCTGGGGGCAATCAAGCCCAGCCCAGACTTCGACGTGCATCGTCTGGAACAGGTCCGTCAGCGGTTGCAGCGACAAGCCGGCGAGGGCCTCCTCGTCACTTCCTGCAAGCAGGATGAAGCGAGGCTGGACTTCGCCTTTGGGTGCCATGGCGGACTGCATGAGTTTGCGGAGGACCACGGGCAGGTGAAGTCCATCGACGTACGCGGGGCCGCCTTTGGTTGATGCGCCGTCGATGGTGCTGGCGACGGCGGCGTCGTCGACAAAGAGCAGCCAGCGGCCATCCGGGCATTGGAGGACGGTGGTGGGGCCGGTTCGAAACGCGCGGATGGACGACTGGGCGGCTTCCCAGCCGCTGAAGGAGCGAAGCAAGCGATCACGGTCGCCGCATCTGGTTGCTTCGAGATTGGCCCGGCAGGTGGCGATGCGTTCGGACGCAGAGACGATGTCGTTCGGAAGAAGCTCGAGGATCGAGCAGACTTGCGGCGTGAGGTCGTGTTGACATGCATCGAGGGCTTGCAGGGCGGGCGAGCGGAGGCCCAGTCGTCCGAGGGCGACGGCCATGGTGAGTCGCAACTCGTCGGCAAGGGCGGGCGGCAGGCTTGGTTGGGCGAGCTTGGCCGCGGCGGCGGGGATGAACTGCCACGGACTGGCGGCGAGCGATTGCTTGCCCAGCGCGGAACGAGCGAGGTCGGGCGCGAGGGCGTGGAGTTGATCGGCGGGCGACATCGGCGGTGGGTATCGGATTTGGGGGTAGTTTCGACGCAGAATCGGCATATTTCTGCGCGATGCGGCATGAATGGACGGAGCTACGACGTGGGAGGGGGGCGAAGGGCTGGACAGGCTCGCTCGGGCGATCCGATATTGACTGTGCATGGCACGCGATGAAGTCTTTGGACCGTTTGGCACGCGAATGGATGCCTCGTCTCTCGCGGGCGGAGGCGGCGGGGGGGATGCGCGCGCGAAGGTGCTGTCGAGCGCGGAACTGCTGAAGCGTCGCGAGACTGCACGGCGTGAGGGGAAGACGGTGGTGCAGTGTCATGGGTGCTTTGACATTGTGCATCCCGGGCACATCAGGCATCTTCGCCAGGCCAAGTCGCACGGGGACATTTTGCTGGTGACGATCACGGGCGACGGGGCATGGACGAAGCGGGATGGCGCGCCGCTGATTCCGCAGGAACTTCGAGCGGAGAATCTCGCCGAGCTTGATTGCGTGGATTGGGTTGCGATTGAGCCCAGGCCCACGGCGGCGGAGTTGCTGGCTGAGGTCCGTCCTGATGTGTATGTGAAGGGCAAGGAGTACGAGCGGAGCAACGATCAGCGGTTCCTCGAAGAGCGGCGCGTCGTTGAGAGCCACGGCGGGCGGGTGGTGTTTTCGAGCGGCGACATCGTGTTCTCATCGTCGGCACTGATTTCGTCGATGGAGCAGCACGCGGACCCGTATCACGCGCGGCTGGCCAAGCTGCTCTCCAAGCCGGAGCTCGACGGAGTCTCGCTCAATCGACATGTCACGAACTTCCGCGACAAGCGAGTGCTGGTGGTCGGGGAGACGATTCTGGACACGTATTGGATCTGCGACCAGCCGGAGGTCGCGAGCGAGTCCCCCGTGCTCACGCTCCGACCGGTCGAGCGGCGCCAATACGACGGCGGCGCGGCGGTGATTGCGAGGCATCTGGCCGCGATGGGAGCAAGGCCCGTGCTGCTTACCGCGCTCCCCAATCGAACGGAATCGGAGATGCTGCGCCGTCGCCTTGCGAACGAAGGAGTCGAAGTGCTGTGGGTGCCGATGGACACGGCACTGCCTGAGAAGCAGCGGTTTCTCGTGGGCACCCAGAAGGTGATGAAGGTCAACAACTACCAGCCCATCGTCATGGATGCCGAGCGGCATGGTCGGCTGGTGGATATGGCCCGCACGATCTCGCAGGGCTTTGACGCTGGCATCGTCGTCGATTTTGGCAACGGGATGCTGTCGCCCCTGGTGATCGAGCAATTGGGCGATTCGCTGAGAGGGCGGGTGGGAGTGTTGGCGGGCGATGTATCTGGCCGACGTGCCGCGCTGCGGCACTTTCGCGGGTTTGACTTGCTCACGCCGTCAGAGTCCGAGGCCCGCGAGGCGATGCAGTGTTACGACGAGAGCCTGCCGGTGGTCGCGCTGCGGTTGTTTGAGACGACCGCGGCTCGCAACGCGTTCATCACGCTGGGCGCGGACGGGCTGCTCGCGTTCTCGCAGCGGGAGAACACGTTTGAGGCGAGTTCGCTGCACGTTTCTCGCGTGCTGGCGGAACATGTGCCGTCGATGGTCGGGCACGCGCTGGACCCGATGGGATGTGGCGATGCATTACTGGCGACAGCGACGCTGTGCCTGTGCGCGGGTGCGCCGCCGCTCGCCGCGGCGATGCTGGGCAGTTTGGCGGCGGCGAAGGAGGCTCAGCGGCTTGGGAACATGCCGATATCCGCGACGGACGTGCGTCATGCGATTGCGCGGGTGCACACGGCCCAACTGGTCTTCACGCCCGAGGCGGCTGAAGTGGCAACCTCTCGGCGAGTCGTGGGGGCGTGATCGCGATGCGGTTGGCGGAGCAACTCGTGCATGATCACGTACGTCTTTCCAACTCGCAACCGGCCTTCGGACGTGCGACGGACGCTCGACGAGCTCGCGGCGCTGCCTCGGCATGATGCGTGCGTGGTGCTGGTGGACAACGCGTCGGATGAGCCCGTGCACGTGCCGGCGAGGCTTGCGAACGGGATCGCGTGTGAGTGCATTCGGTTGGGCACCAATCGATCGGCCGCTGCCAGGAATGTGGGCGTAGAGAGGGCCGCTCAAGTAGCCGGTCGCGCGGCCGATCACTGGATCGTCATGCTCGACGACGACAGCGCGCCGATGCACGCGGGATTACTCGATGCACTCGCCGCAGCACCTGCCGATGTGGGGGCCATCGCGGCGGAAGTGTTCCTCCCGCCTGTCGACGGACTTGCTCGTCACGAAGCCGGCGGTCTGCCCGAAGTCTTCACCGGCTGCGGCGCGGCGATCCGCGCAAGCGCTTTTCTGGATCTGGGCGGGTACGACGAGGGCTTCGACTATTACGCGGAGGAATACGACTTCTGCGCGAGGCTGATTCTGGCAGGCATGCGCGTCGCGTATGACGGAAGGTTTCAAGTGATGCACCGCAAAGTCGCAACCCATCGCGACACGGGGCGCATCATCGGGAATCTCGCTCGGAACAACGCCTGGGTGATGGCTCGGTACGCGCCCGCGGACGATCGCGCGGCCCGCATCGAGGCGCAACTCGAGCGATACGCCAGGATCGCAGCAAAAGAGGGCGTGGCGAACGCGGTTGGGCCGGTGATCGCGGACGCGCGAGCGGCGATTCATCAGCAGCCTCGCCGAGAAATGTCGCAGGGTCAGTGGCAGCGATTCATCGGCGCGGCGGCATGCGAGCGGCATGTCTCGATGCTGGCGGCACGACATGGCTGGCGACGGATCGAGATTGTCGCTCCGGGCAAGGGTGCGGAGGACATCGCCGGCGTCATCGAGCGATTGGGGTTGCATGCGGGCGGCGGCGTGCCCGATGCGAGCATCGTCGGCAGTCTTTCGCCTGGCGTCATGCTGGACGCGATCGCGGAGGGCGCGGCGCGGGGCATCGGTTTGATTGCGTCGTGGAATGTTGAGGGTGGCATGAACGAGACAGGTTCGCACGGCCGGGGCACGTGAAGTCAGTTCCGTCACACCTCGTGACTGGCCGAGTCTTCGGGGAGGCGTTCGCACCTCATGTGATCAGCACTTGTCGAGGTGGGCATTGCTCGAGAGTTGCGAAAAACAAGGGCCCCGGCGGTGTGCCAGGGCCCTTTCGCGAGAGCGTGGTTTGAAACAAGAACCGAGCGTGCGTTTAGCGGCGGCGACGGGTGGCGACGAGGCCGCCCAAGCCGATCAAGGCAGCGGCGCCCGGCGCGGGCACGGCGATAACCATGTTGCCGAAGGGGGCGATGTCGGTGATCCAGACGTTCTGGCCCTTGACCTGGAAGCCGTACTGCACGATGCGAGCGGGGTCATTGATGGTGTCGAGGCTGATGCTGAACGCGCCCGTGCTCGAGAGCGGAACGATGGTCTCGACGACGGAAGAGAAGCCGGGGGCGAAGTCGCGGATGAAGACCTTGACCTCATGGGCGGAGGTGAAGGTGTTGGAGAGGACGTTGCCTTGGAAGGTGACGGTCTGGCCGCTCAGCGCGCCACCGGTGGTTTCGAGGTAGAGATTGGCCTCCATGATCTTGTTGCCGGTGGAGCCCGGGCCGCCCGCGGGCGTGTACCAGAAGGGGTTGGCGTCGCCGATGGAGTTGGGGAAGAGCGTCAGAGTCGTGGGCGAGAACTGAGCGCGGAGGTCGGAGACGCCCCAGCCGCTGGGGAAAACGAACCCGCCGCCGTTGCTGGGGAGTTCAAAGACATTCATGAATCCCAGCCAAGGCGCGGAGCCATCAGCGGGGGTGACGACGACGGCCTGAGCGCTGGAGGCGCCGACGAGGACACAGAGCAATGCGCAAGCGGACTTCTTCATGATCTCTCTCCTGACATTCGCCCGTTGGGGCGAGCTCGGGCTCGGAAACGGCCCTTGAGACTGAAACAGTTTCAGTCGACTGAGCAGATGATACAGGATTTCAGCGAAAACACAAGCCAGAACCACTGAAATCGTTTCAGGAATGTTCGCTGTAAAGGTGGGCTATTTCGCGGGAGTGGCGGGGGCCGCGACGGGGGGCTGGGCGGGCGACTGCATCACGAGCTTGGGTGTGCGGTCTGAGAAAAAGACGCCCCAGTGCTTTTCGACTTCGTTGGGCTCGTCGCCGCCCTTCCACTTCTCGTCGAAGGCCGAGAAGTAGAAGTAAGGCTGGTTGGCCTGCGTGGCCCAGTTCTCCAAGGCGCGATAGAACAGCTCTTGCGGGCGTTCGCCTGGATCAGCGATGATACCGATGGCCTGATAGCCGTTGGTGCCCTTCTGAGTCGCCCAGCCGAGTTCGGTCAGGACGATGCGGCGATCGGGGTGGAGGGACTGGACAGCGGCGATCTGCTCGCGGGTCCAGGGCAGGGCGTCGGGGAGCAGTTGCTTGTTCCACATTGCGTACGCGTGCAGGGCGATGAAGTCGCAATTTTGAGCGATTTCGCGGCTTTCTGGCTTGTTCCAGAAGTTGTAGTCGTCGCAGGTGGTGACGGGCTGCTTGATGTGCTGGCGGACCTCGCGGAGATACTGGAGAAGCACTTCGGGCGTGGTGCGATAGGTGGACCAAGCGACCTGGGTTTCATTGCCCACGCCGACTGCCATCACGACATCGGGGTATTCATTGGCGAGTTTGATCGCTTCGGCGACCTGCTCGCGGTTGAGCTTCGCGAGGGCTTCGTCGCGCTCGACCACCTCGTTGCGGTCGTTGATTCGGACTTCGGAGGCGATCCAGACGCCAGCCAGGAGTTTCACGGGGAGTTTGTCTTCACGGATGATCTCGGCGGTCCAGCGGGCGGCGTCTCCCACGCCGTACATGCGGATCATGCGCCAGTGCTTGGCCATGATGTGGAGATCTTCGCGGATCTGTTCGCGGGTTGGGTGGGGCCCTGTGTTGGGGTGCTGGCCGTCGCGGAACGGGCCGTAGCAGACGCCCCAACCCTGGCCCGGAGCGGGATCGGGGATGACGAGAGGGCGGACGACGAACGCGGAATCTGCTGTTTTTTCAGCGGAATCAGCGGGTTTCTCGGCCCGGAGCGAAGTTGGGAGACAAGTGACGAGAGCCGCGGCGAGGAGGAGGGCTTTCAGGGTCATGGGAGTTCCGTGGGAGAGAGGTTTGGAAAGCCCGCGAGGCGGGTGACTGGTGGGGAGGATACCGGAAGTTGGGAAAATCTGCAACTGTTCCGGCACATGATTTCGCGGAGAAAGCGGCACTTTCGCGAAATCGAGCCAAAAATGGCGTTGGGGTTGGGCAAAATGGGGTTGCAACAGTTCCGGAGATCGGGTATCGTGGTGCTTCGCGGGGGCGATGGAATCTGTGGTTGTTCTGCGACGTCTGGTATCAGAAGGGGCGATCATGAGTTCGGTGCGAGCTATCGCCAAGTCGCTTGATTTGTCGGCCGCGACTGTGTCGCGGGTGCTGAACAATCGACCGGATGTCGACGAGGACACTCGTCGGCGCGTGCTGGACATGGTGAACCGGGTGGGGTATTTCCCGAAGGTTGGGGCGCGGCAGACGGATGTGGTGGGTCTTGCGTACCCGGATGAGCCGGTTCAGACGGAGTATGGATCGTTCGAGCCTGCGCTGCAGAGCGGGATCATGAGGGGCTTGGATGAGCGGCAGTATGACCTGAAGTTCGTGAGCATCCACCGGGACAAGGATCCGGAAGAGACATACACGCAATTGTTCATGCGCAAGGGGCTTCGCGGGGTGATTCTGCGGTGCTTCCGTAACGATCACGCGATGATTCAGAAGATCGCGCGGGAACAGTTTCCGATGATCGTGGTGGCGGAGCACTTTGATGATCCGAGCGTGAGCTTCGTGCGGTCAGACTCGTATGACAGCAGCCGGCGGGCGATGGAGCATCTGCTGCTGCTTGGACACAGGCAGATTGCGCTGGCGATTCACAACGTCGCGGACAGCGACCATGCGGATCGTCGGCGGGCGTATGCGGATTCGCTGCATGTGGCGGGGCTGAGCGTGCAGCCTGGGCTGATCTTTGAGAACCCCGCGAGCTTCTCTGCGGGAGAGCGGGTGGTGGACGGCATCGTGGCGATGCGAGAGCGACCGACGGCGGTGTACGCGACCAACCCGATGACGGCACTGGGGATCATGCGACGGGCGCAGCAGCTTGGGCTGCTCATTCCTCGCGACCTTTCGCTGGTAGGGATGGATGACAGCGACGTGCGGTCGCATGTGTGGCCGCGGATGTCGGCGGTGTGTCAGGATGCTTCGTCGCTTGGATATGAAGCGGCGAGCTCCTTGATGCAGGTGCTGACGGACGGGAGGCGGCATGCGGTGCGGAAGCTGCTGCCGACGACGTTTGAAGTGAACGGGACGACCGCTCCGCCAGCGAGTTCGGCGATGGGCGGAGCGACTTCCGGGGATGGCTCGGTGGAGATGGCTCGCAAGACTCGAGCGGACGCAAAGGCGAAGCGAGGCCGCAAGTCGATTGAGAAGGCCTGACCTCAACCTCGCAGCGGAACGTGGCGAAGGCCTGTTCCGCTGATTCGTACTGGTTTGCAAGTAGCGTGATCGGCGGCGAGTCGTGTGCCGCGGTGAATTGGAAGCAAGCCGATATGGAAGGCGCGGTTCGTGCGATCCGAATCGGATCGAGTTCACCCATCGAACGATCAGTTTATGACTATGCCCATCATGCAAGACATGGAACACGACATCATGCAACGCAACATCAACTCGCGGTCAATGCAACGGCGGCTGGCAAGGGTCGGAGGGCGGGCGCTCGCGGCGTTGCTCGGGGTTGCCGGGGTGGCGGCTTCTGCGAGCGGGCAGGGGCAGTGGAATGTCGTTTGGACAGAACAGTTTCCCGGATCGGCGTTGTCGAGCACTTCGTGGAACGTGCTGGACATCGCTTGGCCTCACAACGGCGAAGCGCAGTATTACCACCCATCGGCGGTGACGGTCAGCAATGGGCTGATGACGATCACGAGCACGAACACGCCTCGGGGCGGGCGGCCGTATACGTCGGGGCGGCTTGATACGGACGGGAAGCAGGAGTTCCTGTACGGGAAGTTTGAGATGCGCGGGCGACTGCCCCGGACGCAGGGGATGTGGCCGGCGTTCTGGCTGTTGCCGGCAAGTGATGTGTGGCCGCCCGAGATCGACATCATGGAGCTGCTGGGGCATCAGCCCACGCGGACCTACGCGTCGAATCACTGGGGCACGGTGCAGACGCACCAGTATCAGACCACGTCCTGGGACGGGCCGGACTTCAGCACGACCTTCAACGTGTTCGCGTGCGAGTGGTGGCCTGATCGCGTGGACTTCTTCGTCAACGGCACCTTGATCGCGACGCATCGCAACCAGATTCCGCAGGATGACATGTACGTCATCCTGAACACGGCGGTGGGCGGATTCTGGCCTGGGTACCCGGATACGTCGACGGTGTTTCCGCAGCGGTTTCAGGTGGACTATGTACGAGTGTCGCAGTGGAGCGAGCCGCTGCTTCGCAACAGCGGCTTTGAGGCCAGCGATCCTCAGGACGGGGCGAATCCGGTGAAGTGGACGCGTTGGGGCAACTCGTCTCGGAACACGCAATTGGCAAGGCAGGGACCGGCGGCATTCAAGATGTTCGGCAACTTCAACGGGCCGGGCAATACGACGGGCGGTTGGCAGGACATGAACGCGCAGGCGGGCGAACGGTGGACGGCGGGGGGAATGGTGCAGAGCCCGAACTGGGATCGGATCGGCGTGGGAAACAGCTCGCGGATCCGGCTTGAGTTTCGCGGGGCGAGCAATCAACTGCTGGCGTCGCACGAAAGCCCCCAGTTCACGCGAAGCGATGCGGTGGATACGTGGCTCGAACGGACGGTGACGGGTGTGGCTCCGGCGGGCACAACGACGGCTCGAATCGTCCTGACGCATACGCAGGGAAACAACGCGGGCGGAGCGGTGTGGTGGGATGACGTGCGGCTGGTGCGCGCGGTGGCCTGCGACTCGATTGACTTCAACAACGACGACTCGTTGTTTGATCCACTGGATATCGAGGCGTTCTTGTCGGTGTACAGCGAGGGGCCATGCCTGCCCGTGGGCGCAACGTGCAACGACCTGGACTTCAACAACGACGGCGCGGTGTTTGATCCGTTGGACATTGACGCGTTGCTGCGTGTGTACAGCGAGGGGCCGTGTGTGCAGTAAAGGGCCGGGGGACGGACTCTGAAAGCTACGGACTGCTATGGCGACGGTGCAACTATCCAACTTGAGCAAAACGTTCGCCGACGGAACCGCGGTGGTTCGCGGCGTGGACATGACGATTCCCGACGGGGAGTTTTGCGTGTTGCTGGGGCCGTCTGGGTGTGGCAAGAGCACGACGCTGCGAATGATCGCGGGGCTTGAGGTGTCGAGCGGCGGGCGGATCGTGATCGGCGGGCGGGATGTGACGGACGCGGAACCGAAGGATCGCGACGTTGCGATGGTGTTTCAGAACTACGCGTTGTATCCGCACCTGACGGTGGCGGAGAACATCGCTTTCCCGCTTGCGATGCGGGGCGTGGACAAGGCCACGCGCGCCCGCAAGGTGCGCGAGATCGCGACGATGCTGGAGCTTGATGAACTGCTGGGACGGGTGCCTGCGCAGCTTTCGGGCGGCCAGCGACAGCGAGTGGCGATGGGGCGTGCGCTGGTTCGTGATCCGAAAGTGTTCCTGTTTGATGAGCCGCTTTCGAATCTTGATGCGCGGCTTCGGGCGCAGACGCGGCGGGAACTCAAGGCACTGCATGCTCGGGTCCGGATCACCAGCGTGTACGTCACGCACGATCAGGAAGAGGCGATGAGTCTGGCGGACAAGGTGGCAGTGATGGCAGGCGGGGTGATCCAGCAGTATGACTCGCCCCTGGAGTTGTTCCGGCGGCCGACCAATCGATTCGTCGCGGGATTCGTGGGGACGCCGGCGATGAACTTCGTGGAAGCTCGGGTTGAGGCCAAGGGCGAAGGCAAGGGTCAGGCCGCGGGCGCACAAATGGTGGTGACGACGGATCTTGGTCGGATGCGGCTTGGGGCGGGGTCGGGCGATGGACTCAAGGTCGGGGATGTGTGCACGCTGGGGATTCGGCCGACGGCGATTGACGTTCGTCGGGCGGTCGCGGGCATCGAGGAAGAGGGTGAGCACGCTGGGGTGGCGCAGGGCGTGATCGAGTCGTGCGACTTGCTGGGGGAAGTAAGTGATCTTTGGATCCGGTGCGGCACACAGGCGGTGCTGGCGCGGGTTCGGACTCAGGATTGGATGCGGAGCGGCGAGGCGTGCTTGGTGGGGATGCCTCGTGCGGAGATGTATGTGTTTGAGCCTGGCTCGATGGGAAAGCGGCTTTCGGGCGGGGAGAGCGGCATGAGTGAGCCCCGCGGCGCGGTCGCGGCGGCGTTGGCGTAAGTGCATGACAGGCGAGTTGGCGGCGTCTTGCCGCGGCGGCGAACAGGCGTGAAGGAGTCGAACATGGTCGTGAATGGAAAAGCCGGCAAGGAAGTGAAGAGTGTGGCGAGTCGCGGGTTCACGCTGATTGAGTTGCTCGTGGTGATCGCGGTGATTGCGCTGCTGATTGGGATTCTTCTGCCTTCGCTTGGGCGGGCGCGGGAGACGGGACGGGACGTCAAGTGCAAGGCCAGCATGCGCGGGCTGGGACAGTCGCTGCATGCGTATGCGAATGACTTCAAGGGACTGTTTCCGCCCATGCTGTTCAACGCGACGGATCGCGAGACTGGCAAGCTGGGCATTCAGTGGTACGACGAGGTTCGCATCGGGAAGTATCTGCCGCAGTACGACAGTTCGAACTTGCTTGAGACGAACGCGCGGAACAAAACTGTGGGCGGAGGCATCATGGCCTGTCCCAACCATCCGGCCGGCGGGCGGTCGTATGCGATGAACTTCTGGGCGGGCTCAGCCACGTCGTGGATTCCGATCAGCGGGACCACTCAGATTCGGACGTTCCGACCTGGCGCCTCGCCGTTGGATCCTTCTGAGAAGGATCGCGGGAAGGGGTTTGACTCGACGGCGAACAACTCGAGCAAGACGCTCCTGTTGACCGAGGCTTGGGGCACGTTTGCGTCTGAAGTCCCGAGTACCACTGCGACCGAGCCGACGAAGTGGTTCGCGACGGCCTGGACGGGGAGCGTGGGCTCCACGCCCGCGCGGCGATTTGGCGCCAACGGCGGAGTGACGAACTTTGACTTTGCGGGCGGGCCGTGGCTTGGGCAGGCGCCCGAGTTGCTGTCGCTGACGAGCCAAGCGCAACTCAACAGCTATGTGCCGTTCTATCGGCATCCGCGGCAGAAGGGCAGCGCCATGGTCAGAACGGGGGCCGCGAACTTCACGTTTGTGGATGGGCATGTGAGCGGGTACAAGTACGGCGATCTTGTGAACGCGGACAACACGAGTACGCTGGAGGTGTACTGGTCTGAGCGCGATCCGCTGATCAATCAGTAAGTTGCGGCCATTGAGTTCTGGGCGAGCCGGTCGAAGTCTCAATCCGGGCGGCGCGTCCGTGGCGCGACGCTGCGGGGTTGACAGGATGCTGAGGGATTGGACACACAGGGCACACAACGTCAACGTGGAACGGGTCGGCCTCGATGGTTGGGGCCGATCATTCTGTGCGCGCTTGCGGCGGCGTCGATCGCGCTGGTCGCGGCGTTTCCGGTCAAGCGAGAATCAGGCACGCGGCTGTGGCTCTTTGCGCAGAAGCACCATGAGATCTACGTGCCGCTCGTCAAGGAATGGAACGCGGCGCATCCCGATCAGCCCTTGGTGATGTCGCTGCTGGGTGTGCAGTCGATGGAGCAGAGGCTACTGTCGTCGTTCATGACTGGCGTGCCCAGCGCTGAATTGCTCGAGGTCGAGCGTGCGATGTCCGCGCGGGTCTTTGCTGGGCCGTTGGAATCGGTCGGCTTTGCTGACCTGACCGACCGCGTGCGGAGCGAGGGGCTGTTGGGCAAGCTGCACCCGGCAAGTTTCAAGCCGTGGTCCATGGACGGACGGATTTTCGGCCTGCCGCATGACTTGCATCCGGTGATGCTTGGGTATCGCGCCGACATCGTCGAGGCGGCGGGGATCGACGTGTCGAAGATTGAAACGTGGGATGACTTCGTGCGGGTGTTGTCGCCGCTGCTCTACGAAAGTGGCAAGCGTCGCGACGGACGACACCTGCTGAACCTGTGGGAGACGCACGCGACGACGCTGGAGATTCTCACTCTGCAGGCGGGCGGCGGTTTGGTGAACGAGCGCGGACTGCCGATCCTCAACCATCCCGCGAACGTGCGCGTGCTCGCGCAAGTGGGGGAGTGGATCGCGGGCAAAGAGCAGATCGCGGGCGATGCGCCGTACTTCAGCCCTTCGGGCAATCAACTGCTGCTCGACGGGTTCGTGATTGCGTCGTTCATGCCGGACTGGATGTGCAACATCTGGCGCAAGGAGATTCCGCAAATGGGCGGCAAGGTCAAGCTCATGCCGCTGCCGGCGTGGGAGAAGGGCGGACGGCGCACAAGCGTGTGGGGCGGCACGATGCTTGCGATCGCGAAGGACGCGCCGGATCAGGATCGCCTGTGGAACATCGCCAAGCACTTGTACTTGTCGAAGGAGGTCGCAACTCGGCTGTACAAGGAAGGCGACATCGTCTCGCCCGTCACCGAGTTCTGGTCTGATCCGATGTACGACCAGCCCGACGCGTACTTCAGCGGGCAAGCCCCGGGCAGGCAGTACATCAACCTTGCCGATCAGGTGCCCGATCGCTTCAACTCGCCCTTTGCGCAGCTCGCGAGTGTGCGGCTGCAGTCTGCCGCGTCAGAACTGGTTCGATTCGCCCGCACCAGCGGCAAAGCGAGCCGGGCCGAACTCGAGCCGATGGCCAAAGAACTGCTCGAAAGTGGCCAGACCGACCTGATGCGGCATGTGCGGCGAAACCGGTTCTACGCCGAGCGTGCTGATGAGCAAGGATCGCCGCAATGAGCGCTCAAACGAGTGTCGCATCCAGTCACGAGCGTGTGCGTCCATCCTCTGCGCCGACCGGTTGGCAGGGCTGGGTGCTGGTTGCGCCGTTCCTTTTGTGCTTCGGCGTTTTCTCGCTGTGGCCGTTGCTCAACGCCGCACGACTAGCGACGCAGCAGACGTATGGCCCCGGGTTCTCCCGCTTCGTGGGGCTTGAGAACTTCTCGCAGTTGCTGCGCGACCCGATGTTCTGGACCGCGCTCAAGAACACCAGCAGTTTCACGCTGCTGAGCGTGCTGGTGCAGATGCCGCTTGCGCTGGGGCTGGCGATGCTGCTCAATCGGCCTGGTTTGCGCGGGCGGGGCTTCATGCGGCTGATCTTGTTCTCGCCCGTGCTGGTAGGCGTGGTCTTCACGGCGATGATCTTCGCGGTGCTGCTGGAGAAGCGCACGGGCCTTATCAACATCGCGCTGCATCAGGCCATCGGCTGGGACCTTGACTTCGCCTGGCTCGAGCGCGGCGTGATGTCGTCGCTGGTGCTTGCGACGGCGTGGCAGTACACCGGTTTCAATATGGTCTACTTCCTTGCCGCGCTGCAGACGGTGCCCGAGGAGCTCAAGCAGGCGGCTCGTCTTGATGGCGCGGGGCCTTGGGCGAGGTTTCGCCACGTCACACTTCCGGCGATTCGACCGGTCGCAATGTTCGTGGTGCTGCTGTGCATCATCGGCAGCTTTCAGGTCTTTGAATTGCCCTATATCCTGCTCAACGGCGGCGCGGGGCCTGACAATCGCGGTCTGACGCTCGTGATGTACTTGTACCAGACCGGCTTTCAGACCGGCGATCTCGGCTATGCCGCGGCGATCGGCTGGATGCTCGCGCTGATTCTCGCGACATTTGGCATCGCGCAGCGCGTGCTCGCGAGTCGGCACGAACGCATGAAGGGCGGAACGGGAGGCGGGGCGTGAAGAACGAGACCGCACAATCCGCTCGTGGACACAGTTGGTGGGCGTATGTGGTGCTGCTGCCGATCCTGCTGATCGTGGGCGTTCCGTTCATTTGGCTCGTGTGCGCCGCGTTCAAGAATAACGCGGACTTCTTCACGTCGGTCCTGCTTCCGCGCGGCGAGGGCTTCCTGGGCATCGCGTGGGATCGCATCACGCTCGACAACTTCCGCGCGTTGCTGGCCAAGGGCGGCTTCGCGCGGGCGACCCTCAACTCCGTCCTGCTCTCGTCCGTGATCGCAGTGGGCGCGACGCTGTTCTGCGCGATGGGCGGGTATGCACTGGCTCGCGTGCGCTTTGCAGGGCGGCGATGGGTGCAGTGGCTGGTGATGGCGGCGCTAGTCATCCCGCCGCCGCTGCTGCTCGCGCCAGGATTCGAACTGCTGTACCACCTTGGCTTGCTGGATCGCATGCTTGGGTTGATCCTGCCCGCGCTCGCGCCGGCGTTTGGCGTGTACTTGTTTCAGCAAGCCACGCACTCGAGCGTGCCCAAGGAACTGATCGAGGCGGCCCGCCTCGATGGCTGCTCCGAGCTCTCCGCGTTCTGGAAGGTTGGCCTGCCCCTGTTGCAGCCGATGGCCTCGGCGTTCATGCTCATCACGTTTCTTGGGGTCTGGAACAACTTTCTCACGCCACAGGTCGTGATGCAGTCGCCCGGGCAGTTCCCCCTCGCCGTCGCGGTCGCGCAACTGAAGAACACGTACTACCAGGACTACGGTCTGCTGATGGCTGGCACGCTCGCGTCGATCGTGCCCGTGGCCTTGCTCTTCCTGCTCCTCCAGAAGGACTTCGTCGCCGGCCTCACCAGCGGGGCCGTCAAGGGTTGATCTTTATGCGTCAGTCACACAACGTGCCCAGTTCCGCTCGCAATCCGCAGGCGTTCCCGCCTTCGTTTGTCTGGGGGGCCTCCGCTGCGGCGTTGCAGATCGAAGGCGGCTCCGCGCCTGATCTTCGCGGCGAAAACGTGTGGGACGCGTTCTGCCGCAAAGCTGGAGCCGTGCAGGAAGGCCACACGCCACAGGTTGCGTGCGATCACTACAACCGCTTCCGCGATGACGTCGCGATGATGGCGGACATGAAGCTGAAGGCCTATCGCCTGTCGATTGCGTGGCCGCGGGTGCTGCGAGACGGCATCGGAGCAGTCAACGAAACGGGCATGGAGTTCTACGATCGACTGATCGACGCTCTGCTCGAGTGTGGCATCGAGCCGTGGGTCACCTTGTACCACTGGGACTTCCCGCTTGCACTGTACCACAGGGGCGGCTGGCTCAATCGCGACTCCGCGGAGTGGTTCGCCGAGTACACGACACGCGTGGTGGAACGGCTCTCCGACCGCGTGACGCGGTGGATCACAATCAACGAGCCGCAGGTGTTCCTGCAACTGGGCCACATCGACGGCACCCACGCGCCGGGCGTCAAGCTGCCGCTTCGCGAAGCGCTGCTCGCAGGGCACAACGTGCTGCGGGCTCATGGTCGCAGCGTGCAAGCGATCCGCGCCGCCGCCCGAAAGCAGCCGTCGATCGGATGGGCGCCCGTGGGGCACGTGAGCTTTCCGGTTGACGAGACGCTCGACAACATCGAAGCCGCGCGATCCGCGACCTTTGCGATCACCAAGCCGGACTTGTGGAACAACACCTGGTACGCCGACGCCGTGTGCTTCGGGCGATACCCCGAGGACGGGCTGAAGGTCTATGGCTCCAACGTTCCGTCGTTTCCGATGGCCGACATGGACCTGATCCGCCAGCCGCTGGACTTCTACGGCGTCAACATTTACTCAGGAGGCGCGGTGAAGGAAGACGGCACACCCGCAAGCGTGAGCAGCTCGCCGGGCAGGGCCCGCAACACCCTGCACTGGAACATCGCGCCGCAAGCTCTGCGGTGGGGGCCCCGCTTTCTCTGGGAGCGGTATCGCTTGCCCGTGGTGGTTACCGAGAACGGCCTCTGCAATCTCGACTGGGTGGACATGGACGGCAAAGTGCAGGACCCCCAGCGGATCGACTACACCAGGCGCTACTTGGTCGAGCTTCACCGGGCGATTCAAGACGGCTCCGACATCCGTGGCTACTTCCACTGGAGCGTCATGGACAACTTCGAGTGGGCGGAGGGCTACCGCGAGCGATTCGGCTTGGTGCACGTTGATTACACCACGCAGCAGCGCACGCCGAAACTCTCGGCGGCGTGGTACCGATCCGTCATTGAGACGCACGGGCTTCGATTGTTCCAACAGCACTCAGCGTCCCCTGCTGTTGAAGTGAAGACAAGCTGACGCAACCACGTGTCACCCTTGGCGCCGAGCGGAGCTTGCGAACTGTGTCCAGACCATGAAGCGAGGGGCGGACTGGCGGTAGCCCGCCGCGGCTCCGGCGGGGCAGTCCAATGGACCGATTCCACCCATGCGGGTTGTCCATGTGCAGCCAGCGAGGAGGGGTTCTACTTCGCGACGGCTTTCGATGTCAGTCTCTGCACAACGCTTCGCGGATACTGAGCATCTCGTTCGAGCCCCGATAGCCGCAGAGACCTCTCCTGGATGAACAAGTTGTTTCGGCCCCTTCAGCCCGATGGGTCATCGCTGGTTTGCGAGCAATTGCTCCATGGCGAGCGCCTCTTCCTCGTGACCGGCCCCGCGCAGTGCCTTCGCAAGATTGGTCCGAACCATCCTGCTCGTCGGGTGAGACGCCGTCGGAAAGACAGAAAGAGCCATGCTCTCCGCTTCGCGCAGAAGCACGATCGCGCCGGGCCAGTCCTTCTGGTGCATCTTGACCGATGCGTTGTCGACGAGCGTGAGCACGATCGAGGGGTGCATCGGTCCGGTCGCTTCGCGCTGATCCTTGAGCGCCTGCTCCGCGAGCTGGGCCGCGTCGTCCCATCGCTCTTCTGCGATCGCGATGCGGGCCCGCAGCGAAGCATGCAGAGCGAGGAGTTCCGGATCCGGCGGCACCATAGCGCGATGCATCACCAGCGACTCTTCCGCGAGGGGTCCGGCCTTGGCCGGCTCGCCCGCGGCGACATACGCCGACGCGAGGTTGTAAATGTTGCGTGCGAGGCGAGCATTGTCCGGAAACGAACTTGCGCGTTGGAGGGCGACCGCCTCCTCATAGAACGCCGCGGATTCCTTGTGACGTCCCTGCCGGCGCCTGAGCAACCCCATGTTGTTGACCGAGTCAGCAAGGTTGGGATCGCCCGGATCCAGCACGCGACGACGGATCTCCAACGCCCTGGTGAAGACCTCCTCGGCGCGAGCCAGATCGCCGCGTTCGCGATAGATGATGCCCGCGATGTTGTACACCACCGCCTGCACCTCGGGGTTGTTGGTGCCGCCGGGCGCGTCGGGGTTGGCAACCTGCTTCTCGATGCGCTCCACAGCCTCGATCACGAGCGGTTCCTTCCCAAGGCTGCCCTTGGGCGTCGCGGTCGTCAGCGCGCTGAGCAGCGCCTGTGAGACGCCTTCCGAGACGGCGGTCTTGCGCTCGGCTTTGTCTCGAGCCCGATTCGCGGCGAGCGTTGCGACTGACATTGCAATCACCGACGCGACGAGGATCACGAAGACGCACGCGACCGCACCGACCAAGGCTCGATTGCGCCGCGCGAACTTGCCCACGAGGTACATCGTCGAAGGGGGACGGGCCACGATTGGCTCGTCGTTGAGATACCGCCGCAGGTCCGCCGCGAACTCGGGCACTGAGTCGTACCTACGGGTCTTGTCCTTGTCGATGGCCTTGTGCACGATGGTGTCGAGGTCGCCCCGGGCTTCGGGCAAGACATCGCCTAGCCGCGTGGGCGCGTCGTCGGCGATGCGCCGGGCGGCCTCGGGCAACGACATCTCGCGCACATCGAGGGGCGGGCTTCCCGAGAGCATCTCAAAGAGGATGAGGCCCAGCACATAGATGTCACTTCGGGTGTCCACTTCTTCGGACTTGCCCCGGGCCTGCTCGGGGCTCATGTACGCGAGCGTGCCGATGATCTGCCCCGCGTTGGTGTGCATCGACGCAAGGCTGAGTTCGTGCGTGGTGAGCTTGGCGACGCCAAAGTCCAGCACCTTGGGGCGCGGGCCCGTGTCGGTCTGGGTTACGAGAATGTTCGCGGGCTTGAGATCGCGGTGAATCACGCCCCGTTGATGGGCAAAGCCGACGGCGTCGCACACGTCGAGCAGGATCGCGATTCGCTCTCGCAGAGGGAGCGCCCGATCGCGCACGAAGGCGGTCAGCACATCGCCCTCGACCAGTTCCATCGCCATGAACGGCACGCCTCGCCCACCGAAGCCGCTCCCCATTCCATCGACCGTGGCGACGCCCGTCTCATAGACCTGCGCGATGCCCGGATGCGCGAGGCGGGCCTGAATCTGGCCCTCGCGTGCGAATCTCTCGGCCGGGCTCGCACCGACGCCGCCCATCGCGTGCATCACTTTGATCGCGACCCGTCGCTTGGGCGAATCCTGCTCGGCTTCATACACCACGCCCATGCCGCCCACTCCGATTTGGCGAATGACTCGATAGCGGCCGATCGCCGCGGGCTGGGACGCCGCCAGCAGGCTCGCGGGCGTCATTCCTGCGTCCGCCAGCGTCGTCGGCGTGTCGAACAGGTCATCCTTGGCGTCGTCGTGGCGGAGCAGCGACTCGACACTCGCCCGTAGCGCGGGATCGCCCGCGCACTCGCGCTCGAACGCAGCCTCACGCTCGCCCGTGGACAGATCGCAGACGCGCGCGAAGATCTCGAACACGCGGCCTTGTCGCGCGGTATCCAGCGAACTGGCCTCGCCGGGATCCTTCACGATGCGGTCTCCCCCAGCCGCTCGCGCAGCCACGCCCGCGCTGCGCGCCAATCAAGCTCCGCGGTCCGCTCGCTCACGCCCAGTACCTGCGCGACCTGAGCCATCCCCAATCCCCCGAAGAACCGCAACTCCACCACCCGAGCCCGCCGCTCATCAAGCGCGGCAAGCCGCGTGAGATGTTCGTGCACCTCCAGCACACCCGCGGTTTCCGCATCGTCCTCCAACACGCCCGAGAGCGTTTCCCGATGCGCGCCACCGCCCCGCTTGGCTGCCTTGCGGGCTCGGGCCCGATCAATCACGATCTGTCGCATCGCCCGGGCCGCCACGGCGATGAAGTGAGACGTTCCCGCCCACGGCTCCTCGCGCCTCCCCGCGATCTTGAGAAACGCCTCATGCACCAGCGCGGTCGCCTGCAGCGTCTGGCGAGCGTCCTCACCCCGCAGCATCGACCCTGCGATCGCTCGAAGGTCGCGATACGTCGCTTCCATCAGATCCGGTTCTGACGCTGGCACCGACGCGGCCACCGCGCTGATCAGCGTGTGCACCGACTCGTCCGCGATGGGCGGGGGCGTTGTGTCCATAGGCGTCCGAACCGCTCCAACCGAACCAATCTGCGGCATCGAGCTTCCCAAGTCGCTCGCAAGCTTCCAGCAAGGGTAGCAGAATCATTGCGCCTTCAGCAACCGCTTGACGTGAGTGTGATGTGCGGCCTCGCGTGCTGGGGCTCGCTCCGAAGTGTCACATTGGGAGATTTGCCATGCGTCGCTTGCCTCTTTCATTGTTCATGGCCGCAGGGTTCCTCACGGTTGGTACCGGTTCGGCATCCGCCCAAGCCGTGGGCACCTCGTTCACCTATCAAGGCAAGCTGGACAGCCTCGGCGCGCCCACCAACGGTCCGCACGACCTCAAGTTCCGCCTCTTTGACGCTCCAACAGG
>JALHOJ010000022.1 GCA_022843045.1 Phycisphaerales bacterium | reverse complement strand
GGAACAGTTCGGCGAGAACTCCTTCGACTTCGTTTGGGCCCAGAACTGTGTTGACCACATGGTCGATCCGTTCAAGGCGATTCACGAGATGCTGCTCGTGGTCAAGCCCGGCCGCTCCATCATGCTCGAGCACGCCGTGAACGAAGGCGAAACCATGGCCTACGACGGCTTGCACCAGTGGAACCTGTGCATCCGCGACAAGCAATTCGTGATTTGGCGCCCGGATCGCACCGTCAACGTGGCAGAACACTACAGCCACCTCGCGGACGTGACGTTCGAGGAGAAAGGCAGCTGGCTTGTCGTCGGGCTCAAGAAGAAATAGCACTACCGCCGCGGCGACCGCGTGTAGCCCGTCTTCTTTTCGCCCTGTACTTCGATCTGCTCCACGCGCTTGCACGCCGTGGCCTTCCAGCCCTTGTCGGTGCGTTCAGCGTCGTATTGCACTGTGCTGCCGTCCTTCAGGACCCGAAAACCGTCGCCCTGGATGATCGAGTAGTGCACGAAGATGTCCTGGCCTTCGGGGCCAACGAGAAAGCCAAACCCCTTGCGGGGGTCGAACCACTTCACCTTTCCCTCGATGCCATCAAGCCGAGCGGTGACGCCGCCACCGGATGGCCCGCTGCTTCGTCCCGCTCCCTTCTCGGGGACGCTTGACTTTTCCATGCGATCACTTGCACCCCGGCCGGCATCGCCGGCACCGGAACGTTCTGTACTACCCATGGTCGCACCCCACACAAAAAGGAACCCACGAACGGTGTGCGCTGCCAATCGAACGCGACGTACAAGCCTCCGTCGCGTACTTGCTACCAACTTATCTGACGAACGCTACTCGTCAAGAGGATTTCCGACGAAATTGCCCAAATCTCCAACGGACAGTGCAAACCGTTGGATCACGCATGCCCAAAGTAGGGCAGTGTGGCTTCTTTGCAGACGATTTGCCACGTCCCCACGGCAGGTCGCAAACGCAAACAGATGGAAACACCCTGCCGCCCCGCGAGTGTCCTTCATGCCGTCTTCACGCCGCGAGCCGACGCTCCGCAGCCGCCTGCTCGCTCTCATCGGCGGCGAGCATCGCCCCGGCGATCGAATCCAGCACGACCCGCCAGTCGCGGTCGAGGTCCTCGGTCCAGTCCTCGCCCGCCAGACGGGCCATCGCGTCGATCATCTCCTCGCGCACCGCTTGAAAGTCCTGGGGACGCGCGCCCGACCGCAACGCGTCGCGTCCTGCCTCTGCGAGCGCGGGCTCGAGCACCTGGTAGCGATGCAGATGCCCGACGACCTGATCGAGCGTCGCGAACAAACGCTTGCTGAGTTCAGGCTGCTCGGGGAAGAGCGCGCGGGTCTGCGGGTGCTTGTCCGACAGGCGGCGCAGCACCTGGGCCACCAATGCGGGCCCGCACGGACGCATCCACTCGAAACTGCGCTTGACGCCGCGAACATTGACCCTGCGGTGTTGCCCGTTCTGCATGCTGTCGCTCCTTCGTTGGCCAGCATCGGCGGACGGGAGCGTCCGCTTTGCTCTGGCGCAAGTGCCAACCCCCCAAACCAGCGAGCTCAAGCGCACAACAGAAAAGGCCCGCACAGGCGGGCCTTTCGGAACGGTTCATCTCGATGATCGAACGGTTTGTGCGGGTTGTGCGGATCGCACCCGGGTCTTCGCAGAGCCTCAGACCCGGCGTTCACATTCAGCCGCCCGTGGGCGCTGCGGCGGTCGCGGGCGACACGATCAGCGACATCTTGTGCTCGGGCAGGTAGTACTTGTTGAAGACATCCTTGATCTGCTGAGCCGTGACGGTCTGGAAGAACTCGGGCAGACCCATGATGTCCTCGACCTTCTGGTCGCGGTACGCCAGCTGGCTGGTGCGTGCCATCCAGAAGTCGGGCTGCTTCATCTGCTCGTCCATGAGGTTGGCCATCTGCTTGCGCATCGTGGTCATTTCCTCTTCGGTGGGGCCGGTGGCGGCGAACTCATCGAGCATCTTCCACGCTTCCGCGCGGAGGGCTTCTTCCTTGCCGGGCTGCGTGGGGGCGAGGATGATGAACGTGCCGAAGCCCGGGAACTCGCGGCCCGGCTGGCTGGCGACCTGAGCCGAGTAGACGAGTTGGAGCTTCTCACGCAGGATCTGCACGCCGCGGGTCCGCATGATCTGGGCCGCGGCCTGGAGCGTGCGGGTGTCGGTGAGGTTGCTGGCGTCGGCGGCGTAGAAGCCGGCGACGACCATCGAGGCGGGAGTCTTGGTCTCGACGCTCTTGACCAGTTCGCGCGGGCCCTGGGTGGGCTTGATGTTGCGGAGGTCATCCAGCGTGCTCGCGCTCATGGCTTCGCGCTTGGGGAGGCTGCCCAGGTACTGGGCGGCGAGTTCCATCGCGCGTTCCTTGGAGATGTCGCCGACGATGGTGACTTCGATGGGCGCGCTGTTCACGGTCTTGGTGAGCCATGCCTGGGCGTCGGCCAACTGGACGCGATCGACGTCGGCGATTTCCATCGGACGCGTGCGGACTTCGGTTTCGGGGAAGATCAGCTTGGCGGCCTGCTCGGCGAAGACGCCTTGCGGGTTCATCTTGCGGGCCTCGATCTGCTGCTTGCTTTCGACCTTCCACTGGTCAAAGGCGGCCTGCTCGATCTTGGGATCGGTGAGCAGGAGGTGGGCCAGCTGCATGCCCGTCTCGAGTTCGGCGGGGCTGCCCGAGACGCTCAGGGTCATGGTGTCGAGCCCCGCGCCGCCGCCCACGTTGACCTTCTTGCCGGTCATGAGTTCGCGGATGTCGGTGCTGCTGAGCTTGCTCGTGGCCTGACGGCCCCACGCGAGGGACGCGGCTTCGGCGGTGCCCTTGGTCTGGGCATTCTCCTGGATCGCGCCCCCGGCGAGCGTGATGGAGACGCTCACGGTGTCCTTGCGGATGTCCATGAAGCGGTGGTGCACGCGGACGCCGTTGACCAGCATCGCGGTGGTGATGCCGGTGGCGTCGTGGGTGTTGGTGCTGGTGATCGTGCCGGCCTTGGGCAGCGCGTCCATCATCGAGGACGCGCGGGCGACTTCGGCGGTCTTTTCCGGCGTCACGCTGAAGGCCTTGCGACCAAGGTCCAGCAGTTCGGCTTCGCTGGGGGCCGACTCGCTCTTGGGCAGGGTGAGCATGAAGCGCACGTTCTTGGGCTCAAAGAGAGTCGCGAAGGTGGAGTTCACCTCTTCGATGGTGATCGTCGGCAGCACGGCGCGATACAGGTCCAGCGTCTGCTGGGCGCCCATGGTGGGTTCGCCGCTGGCGATGTCGTTGTTGATGCGGCCGATCAAGGCACGGGCGGGGAGGGTCTTCTCGCGTTCGACCGAGAGCTCGGCGCCGGAGATGATTTCCTTCTTGACGAGGTCAAGTTCGCGCTGCGTGAAGCCGTGGATGCGGGCCCGCTGGACGTCGGCACCCAGTTCGGCGAGCATCTCGCGCCACTTGCCCGGTTCGCCGCTGGCATTGGCCTGCTTGGCGAAGGCGGCGTTGAACATGTTGAATCCGAAGGCGCTGGCGCTGGTATAGCTGGTGCCGCCCGCGGAGAGCTTGTCGGCGATGCGGCGGCCAAACGCGCTGAAGCCGATCTGCTCGATGGCATCGCGGCGCATGTCGGCGATGGTGGTCGTCGGGGGGCGAGCCGCGTCAACGCGGATCATCGCGAGGTCGGCCTCGGTCAGTTCCTCGTCCTGGGCGACGATCGCGCCGTCGTCGGTGTAGGGCTTGACGCCGACGGATTCATCGACGGGCACGGGCGTCTTCTTGCCCACGGCGCCGAAGTTCTTCTCGATGTGCTTGATCACGTCTGCCGCGGGCATGTCGGCCACGACGATGACGGTCATGTTGCTGGGCTGGTACCACTTGTTGAGATAGTCGAGGAAGTCCTGACGCTGCACGCCCAGGATGGTTTCCTTGACGCCGATGGGCAGGCGATCGCCGATGCGCGAGCCTGGGAACATCTTGGGCAGCGTGACTTCGCTGATGCGCTGCTGGGCGCTCGAACGCGCGGTCTTCTCCTCCATGATGATCTGGCGTTCGCTCTCGATCTCTTCGGGCTTGATCAGCAGGCGCCCGGCGACATCGGCGAAGAACAGCATGCCCTTGTCGATGGTTTCGGGCTTGGTGTCGGGCATCGTGAGCTGGTACGTGGTCTGGTCAAAGCTCGTGAAGGCGTTCTGGTGCTGGCCGAAGTTCAGGCCCATGCTCTGGAAGAAGTCGATGGTGGTGCCGGGCGGGAAGTTCTCGCTGCCGTTGAAGGCCATGTGCTCGAGATAGTGCGCGATGCCGCGCTGCTTGTCGGTCTCGTTGAGCGAGCCGCTGGAGATGTGAATCCACATGTTCGCGCGGCTGGGCGGGTTGCTGTGCTGCATGACGATGTACTTCATGCCGTTGGCGAGCTCGCCCTTGACCAGGCGCGGGTCGGTCGGGAGCTTGGCCGAGAGGTCGATGCCTGCGCTTGCGCTGCTCGCGGCTTTGACTTTGACGGCTTCCGCCGTGGCCTGTGCGAGCGAGACGCTGGTGCCCGCCGCGATCGTGAGAACGCCGACCAACATGGAACCGACCAAGGAACGTTGCATGCAGAACTCCTGAGAACCCCGAAGACGACCCCGACTTTGCCCGCGAAATTGAGGGCAGGAACAAGTGTAGCCGAAGGCGATTGCCGCTCTGGAACCAGATAAGGCGGGCCGTTCGGCTTGGGTGCGGGTGATACGTGCGAGACTGGAAATCGTTGCACAAACGAAACACCCCCGCAGGGGAGCGGGGGTGGGAGAATGGCATAGATCTGCGGGCCGCTGTGGGCCTGCTCCCTTTAGAGGCAGGGGCCTTCGCTGAAGACGCTCATGAAGGCGTCGATGTCCTGGGGATCGAAGATGCTGCCGTCGTTGTTGAAGTCGACGGAGTCGCAGGTCGCTTGGGCGGGGATGCAGGGGCCTTCGCTGAAGACGCTCATGAAGGCGTCGATGTCCATGGGATCGAAGATGCTGCCGTCGTTGTTGAAGTCGACGTCGTTGCAGACTTTGCCCCACGCGACGAACTGGCCTTGCTCGCTCGCGTTGAAGCTGATCCAACCGACGTTCTCGCCCCAGGCGAAGCCG
This sequence comes from Phycisphaerales bacterium, assembly GCA_022843045.1. Taxonomy (GTDB): domain Bacteria; phylum Planctomycetota; class Phycisphaerae; order Phycisphaerales; family UBA1924; genus BJHL01. The sequence continues at coordinate 46,760 of JALHOJ010000022.1, read as the reverse complement.
ACGAGGCGGTCTTCGCTGGTCATGCGGGCGCGCTGGGCGGGCGCGAGGCTGGTCATGCTGAAGTTGATCCAGCCGATGTTCTCTCCCCAGGCGAAGCCGGAAAGTTCGCCCGTGGCGGGATTGATGTTGACTCCGAAGTCGGGCAGGCCCGCGATGCTGCCGCTGGTCGGGTTGCTGTACGCGAGGCCGTTGGCGGGGGTGCCGTCACCCACGTTGATGTAGCCGGTGTTCTCCGCCCAGATGAAGCCAGATAGGAACTGGCCGCTGGTCGAGAGCTTGACGCCTTGCGAGCCGCCGTTGCTGGCGGTAGGACTGCCCGCGTCGCGCCAGTTCATCCAGCCGATGTTCTCTGCCCAGGACATTTTGGCGGTGGCGCTGGGGGCTTGCTGAGCGAACAAGGTCATCGCCGGGCCCAAGGTCGTGAGGGATGCGATCAGGTGGATGGTGCTCGTCTTCATGGCTGGTCTCCTGGTGCTCTGCTGGTGCTCTGCTGGTGCTCTGCTGGATCATGCAGGGGGCGGACGCGTGACACTGATTAGTACGTGAAGTTCGCGTTCGCGTCCGTCGTGCCCAGCGAGCTTGGCGCGGAGTTGCCGCTGATGGCTGCGCTGCCCGGGGCGGTGCGATCAAGGATCGGGCCCACCACGTTGTTCGCGGCGATAGTCCAGTTGGTCGTGTTGCCGCTGCAGGTGTTGCGGATGACGATGTTGCCGATGCCGTCGACGTCGATGCCGCGGTCGGCGAAGAAGCAGTTGTTGCCTTCGATGCGGTTGTCAGAGCCGATGACGAAGATGCCCGCGCCGTCGCCGGTCGAGACGCCGTTCGCGGAGCACGCGTTGTTGAGCACGATGCAGGAGTCGGTCACGACGATGCCGCTGCGGGTGTTGACGCGGACGGTGCAGTTGCTGACGGTGGCCGCGCTCACGTTGATGCCGTGGCCGTTGTTGTCGTTTGCGACGCAGGCGTGGACGATGCCGCCGCTGTTGTTGATGCCGTTGCCGATGTTGTCCGAGGCGGTGCAGTTCGTGATGCTGCTGCCGCTGAAGGAGATGCCCGCGTTGCCGTTCGTGTTGGCGACGCAGTTGGTGACGGAGCAGTTGGAAGAGCCAGAAATGCCGTCTTGGGTGTTGCTGGTCGCGGTGGACGTCGTGACGACGGAGTCTGCGCCGACCGTGATCCCCATGCCGGTGTTCATGTATGCGGTGCATTGCGCGACATTGGCGCGGTACCCCGCCTTGATGCCTCCCCCGCCATTGCCGCTCGCGCGAACCTCCGAGATGATGGTGTTGTTCACGAGGTTGTTTGACAAGTCCACGCCTGCGCCGCCCCAGCCGCGGACCGTGCCATTCCGCACGCTGGCGTCGCGCAGACCGTTGGTCGTGGTCGCAATCCCGGCGAGCGATCCGGTAACGCCGATGAGCTCGAAGCCGTTGAGATCGATCGTCACGCTGCTCGCGACCACTTCGATCCCGATCTTGCCCGACACACCCGAGACGTTGCCCGTGAGGTAGTACGAGCCAGGCTGGGTGATCTTGAAGAGCGAAGGCGTCGCGTCGGCGTCGCCCGGCGTGTTGGTCGCGTTGATGGCGATGCGGGGCTCGACTTCGGTCATGGTCTTCATGGTCGAAGTGACCGGACCACTGGGCGGATTCAGCGGCCCGGCGAAGAGCGACCCCGCGGCGACGATGATCGTGGCGGCGGACACCGGGGCGAAACGACTAGACGAGATGCGGAAGGTGTTCATTGATTGGTTCCCTTGCGTGTGCTTTGATGATCGAGGATGACGATTCATCCAGCATCAGTGCGAAGGATCAGGATCGCGGAGCTAGGACTTTTCGAGCAGGACCGAACCTTTTTTGTGGATACGAGCACGCGCAATGAAAAACCGGGCCTCGCATGCGAGGCCCGGCGTTGCATTTGGTCAGACTTGCTCTGGAAGAGGGCTTAGAAGCAGGGGCCCTCGCTGAAGACGCTCAGGAAGGCATCGATGTCCATCGGGTCAAAGACGCTCGTGTCGTTGTTGAAGTCGATGCTGTCGCAGGTGTACTCGGCGGGGATGCACTGGCCTTCGCTGAAGACACTGAGGAACGCGTCGATGTCCATGGGGTCAAAGACGCTGCCGTCGTTGTTGAAGTCCACGTCGTTGCACTGGCCGGTCTGGGCGATGGTCAGGGTGGCGGGGCCGAAGCCGTTGCCGTCAAACCCGCCCACCCGCACCATGACGCTCTGGGCCTGCGCGAGTTGGACCTTTACGCGGCTCTGGTAGGAGTATCCGGGTTCGCAGAAGCCGGCGGAGTCATCGTTCTGGGCGATCATCGCGGCGGCGTTGGCCGGGCAGGCCTGCTGCGAGCCGTTGAAGAGCGTGACGACGGTGTCGAACTCGCTGCCGCAGGTGTCGAAGGAGTAGAAGCCGGCGGCGGGGGCGATGAAGCGGTACCACACGTCGCGGTTGGAACCAAAGGGCACACCGGCGCTGAAGGAGGTCGTTGCCGCACAGGTGTTGAAGTTGAATGAGCTCATGCCGACGGTGGGAGCGGTGCTGCATTCGTCGTTGCTCACGCCGTAGCTGATCAGCGAGCGGAGCGTGTAGGAGCCATTGGCCCCGTTGTAGCCGCTGACGCGGATGAGGTACGACTGGCCGCCCGTGAAGTTGAAGGTGAGCAGGCTGGCGCGGTTGTTGGGCGCGGGGAAGGTGTGGTCGTCGTTGCAGGCGATGCTGTTGCCGCCGACGAAGCTGGGACAGTCGCTGTGCACACTGAGCACCGTGTCAAACTGGCTGCCGAAGGTGTCGATGATGGCGTTGCCGTCGCAGGCGGGTTCGAAGCGGAACCACACGTCGTTGCCCTGGCCGCTGCCGCCGTTGCCGCAGGTGGTGACGGTGCCGTTGCTGGGGGTGGCGGTGGCGGTGCAGCCGGTGAAGTCGCCCGTGGGCATCGAGATCGGATCGCTGCACAGGTCACCCGACTGTGCCGCGGACTGGATGCTGGTTGTGTAGACGGCGCCGACGTCGGTCACGCTGGTATGGTCGTCCATGCGGTCGGCGATGGCGACTTCGCCCTGATAGATGCCCACGGCGTTGCCGTAGCTGCCGCCGCCCACCGAATCGGGATCGTTGAACGTCGCCTGCACCTTCCACTCGCCACTCTGGAGGGCGAAGACGTGGACCTTGCGGGTTCCGGCTTCGCTGACGACGAACTGGTTGCCGGTGTGCGAGACGGCGTTGCCGAACTTGCCTTCGCTGGTGGGGACGGGCGAGCGGAGCTTGGAGCGGAAGGTCCAGGTGCCGTTCACGAGTTCGTAGGTGTAGACCGCACCGCAGTTGGTGGCCTGATACTGGAAGCCGGTTTCCTGGAAGGTCGCGTCCTCCTGGGGAGCGCCGACGACGAGCCAGGTGCCTTCGAGAGCGACCGCCGCGCCGAAGCGTTCGCCGCCTTCTGCGCTGGGGGAGCGGAACTGCTGCACCGCGCCGCTCACGTTGCCGTTGGCCATGCGCTGCACCATCGTCACGACGCCGTGGCCGGCGGCCTGACCCGAGTCGGTCTCATCGGGGCTGCCCACGGCGGCCCAGGGCGTGGTCTGGCTCATGGCGACGGACTCGCCGCGATGGCCGCCGGCTTCGCCGCCGAAGTCGCCGCCCCAGATCTGGAACGCCGCGTTCCACTGGTTGGTGTTGGGATCGCGGGTGTAGAAGTACGCGCTGCCGGACTCGACGAAGTTCCAGTCGTGCATTGGTGCGCCAACCACGGCCCAGCCGCCGCCGACGGCGCTGATCGCCACCGACGAGCCGAACTCGGCGCCAGCGGGGCTGTTGGGAGCGAGGATGGTGACGTCGGTGCTGACGAGCCAGTTGCTTGAGCCTTCGGAGCGACGCAGGATGCGGGCCCGGCCCTGGCCGCTGTTAAAGCCGGGAGCGCCGACGATCATGTACGGATCGGCAAGGCCGATCGACGCACCGGCGCGCTCGCCGCCCTGGCCGGTGGTGTTCCACGCGTCGTAGAGCATCGACCAGTTGCCGTTGGAGAGGCGGTAGACCGCCCAGCCGCCCGCATCGGTGCCTGCGGTCGGGGCATCTTCGCCCGGCTTGCCGACGGCCATCAGCACTTGGTTGTTGGGTCCGCCGAAGGACATCGAAACGTCGTTGGCGAAGTTGTCGCTGGCGGCGGGGCTGGAGCCCAGGATCTTCTGCTGGGTGTCGCAGGGCTGGGCCAAGGCTGTGCCCGCGAGGGCGGCGAGGATGAGGGCGCTGCAGGTCATGCTGGTCTTCACGTTGTTCTTGATCGCGTTCATAGTTCCACTCCACTCTTGCTTGCTGTGTTCTTTGCAACACGCCACGCGGCGTGCGGCGTTGATTTCAAGGTCCCGCGACAGCGGGCACACCAGCAGTGCGAAAGCGAGGACGAGGGAGGCTGGAGAAAGTCGCGATGATTTGCGAAAGAAGGTCGAGGGGGGAATTGACTGACCGCGGAGGGCGCGGAGAACACGGAGGAAAGGCAGGAAGAGTGAACGCGGATCTGCGCGGATTGACGCGGCTTTGATGGGTGGGATTCTCGCGATGCGTGCGGTGATTGGTGGTCGGTCTTGGTGTGCTTCACTCCGTGACGTGGGTGATCTGTGTGGTGCAACGTGCATTCTCAAAACGCCACGCCCCGCGCTCGAAGGCGCGGGGCGTGTGGGTAGAAGAGGGTCTGGTGAGCAAGTCACTCGCTCAGCTGGGCCAGGCTTGCTTGAGGCTCTTGGCGGGCCCCGCCGTGCCGTTCGCGAGGCGAGTTTGCAGCACGATCTCGATCGCGGCGGGCTTTGCCTCGGCGACGTGGACGCGGTATTGGATCATGCGCGCGTCGCCCGCGGAGGGGTCGATGCCACTGCCCCAGGTGAAGAAAGGCTTGCACTGTGCGTCCGCCGCGCGGGCCTGAAAACGCATCTGTTCGGGTTCGAAGACGACGCCGGTCATATGGCGGCCCTTGATGCGAACACGCCAGGCGCCCGAGTCGCGGTCGGTTTCCTTGAACATCACGAAGGCATAGTCGTCTCTGAGCACAGCGTCGTAGGCGTCGATTGCGCCCATGACTTCGATTGCTTGTGAGGGCGTGCTGGCCGGTGCATCCATGAGTGTCGTTGGCATCATCGTGTTCCTTTGTGTGGGACCTTGGTTTCACGTTCCTGGGAGACCTGCGTGGCTCTCAGCTTTCAGTGCGACAAAACGCCCCGCCCGAGCTGGACAATCCGTGCACTTTTCATGCCCACCGCGACAGTACCGCCCCCAGCACCGGCACCAGCAACCCCACAATCACAAACACCACCGGCCCCGCCCCCTCTTGTCGCTTCAGAAACGCCTTGTCGGGCTGGGCAGGATCCACAAATGCCTGCACCGTCGCCCCGGCGGGAAAGCCCCGGACTTCGGCTTGGGCGGCGTCGGCGGATGGGTAGCCGCGCTCGATGATGGTCGGGTACAGCATCGCGCTCTCGTACGCGATGCCCTGCACGCGGTACTTGAAGCGGATCAGGGGCGTGTAGCTGCTGGTGCTGGTGCTGCGGAGCAGACGCGGATCGGTGTCGGCACTCTTGGAGCCGCTGACTCCCGATTCGAGGATCACCGCCTCGACGGGCATCGCTTCGCGGAGCAGCCGCCGCTGGCGGGCGTGCTGCGTGAAACCGACCCACAGCATCATGACGCCGAAGCTGCAAGCGATGAGGATGATGATGATTTTGGCCATGATGTGCTCGGGGTCGTGATCCATCAAGAGTGGACACAGGAGGGGCGCGGCATTCGGGGTTCGCGGTTCGGCATTCGTGAACTGACGCAATGGTGATTCGCTGGCGATCCGTGGCGATTGCTGCTGTCGGACCGAAACGTGCCTGACGGTGTTTATGCGTCGGGGTCGTAGCCGAGAATGTGGACGAGGCGCGAGCGGTCTTCGACTCGGCCGCGCTCATAGGCGTCGGCCTCGTCCTGGGTGTGGGGCTCGGGATAGCAGTGCTGGGCCCAGCGCAGGGCGCGGCCGAACACGGTTTCGAGCGTGTCTTTGTCGGCTTGCTGTTCGACCAGTTCACGCAGGCGAGCTTCGTACATTCGCGCGATTGCGCCGCCGCCCTCGATCGACTGATCGACCTGCATAATCGCCTGCTCGGCTTCTTCGAACTTGTCTTCGCGCAGCAGCTTCGTCGCTTTCGCAACCGCCGGCTCGCGGGCTTCGCGGCGCTCCTCCATCGCCCGCTTTGAGGCCTCTCGGTACTTCTCGGCGTTGGCAAAGACCTGCATGGCACCCTGAACGTGTTCGAGAGTTTCGGGGTCGAGTTCGCCAAGGTCCTCGAGAACGCCCTCTTTGCCGCCGCCGGTCATGCCGAATGCGGCGCGTTCATTCTCGCGTGCGTCGGCGTTGTCGAGCGGATGCCGCGAGCCCTTGGGCTGTGACAGGCGGATCGATTCCACGCTCCGCGAAAGAGCATCGCCGAAACTGGGCCAGAGTTCAACCGGGCACATCGCGTGGGCGGTGACGAATCGATCGGCGTCTTCGAACGCGACGATCATGAGGTTCAGGCGCGTGCCTTCCTGGAATTGCGTGCCAAACGCGGTGATTCTGCCCGGCTGCCCTTCGCTCTCTTCGTGCACTTGCACGTGCTGCAGGTCGATCTTGAAGTGCGAAGCGAGGAATCGCAGCCATTGCAGCACCGTGCCGTCTTCGTACGCGGGGCGAGCGGCGACCGCGATCAGCGCGAGTGCCACCTGCGAAGTCACCACCGCGAGCGGGGCGGACTTGGTGGGATCGGAGAAGTCCACGTCCTCGCGGGGCATCTCGGGCGTGATGAAGCCATCGGGCACGAGCATTTCAAACTCGAGCTCCGCGAGTTGAGCGGGAAACAACTTGCGATTCAGTTGCAACGACGCTGATGCAGCAGTCATGATTCAATCTCCGCGCTGAAGTCCAGACACCATGAAGTAGGGACGATTCCCCCGCCCCCTCTCAGTGCGTCAAGCGCCGCCCGCGCGGCTGGCCAATCGCTCGTTTCGGAAGTGCTTCGCCTAGTGCCCGTCTTCCCCGCTGGCCTGGGCATTCACCTGCTCAACTGCTGGCGGCGAGCGATCAGCGGCATCCTGGGAATCAGTGGTTCCCGCCGCCAGTCCTGCACTCGCAGGCCGATACACCCACACGAGCACTGGCGGCGCGACGTAGACCGCGACACCGATCAACGAGATCCATCCCATGCTCGCGATCGTCTTCCAGCCGCTCGCACCGTCGGGCCGCGTCCACTTGATCGCGCCGATGATCGGCGTCATCGTGGTCGCGAGGACGAGCACCGCAAGCGGCACCATCAGCCAGAACGCCCACGCCCACCCCGCCCGACCAATCGCGAAGGGGGCCGCGATGTATCCCGCCTGGGCCGCGAGCACGACGAGGAATGTCAGAAGGAACGGCTTCCACAGGGGCGTCTTGCTGTGGTTGTTGCCTGCGATCAGCATCACGCCCATGACCAGGGCCACGATCACCGCCGCGACCACCGCCGTCCAGAGGAAGGCACGCACTCCGGTTGGAATCTCTGATGGAATGCCCGTGGTTGCCAGGTTGGTTGAGATCGTGTCCATGATCACTCCCCAGTGCGACATCCAGGGAGTACGAGGCTGATTTATCGTGCGCCGCTGGCTTCGCGGGCGGAGAAGCCCGCCTTGGCCAGCATCTTGATCAGCTTGTCGCGGTCCTTGCCGGGGTTGAGGTCCGCCGCGGCGCGGGCCATCTGTTCGAACTGCTCGCGCAGGCGTGGATAGCCGCTCCATTGCTCAAAGCGCTTTGCGGCGCCCAGCAACGACTCGACGTGCCCGAGCGGATCGGGCTTGGAATCAAAGGTCTCTGTCAGCCAGGCGGGGCGGCACTCGATGCCTTCGGTCGTTGTGCGCACACCTGCGATGAGAATCTCGCCCCATGCGTCTTGGTGCGAGGCAAGGTGCTGGTCGTCCACGTGCCGCAGCAGTTCCGCCCCGCCCTGGCGATACAGGTAGTACTGCCCCTCCATGCAATCACGCAAGCCGGCATCAAAGTCTGGCGCTTGCAACGCTCGCTTGATCACGACCGCACGGGCCGCGTCGTTGGGTTCCTGCTGCCCGGGAATCGTCGGCAAGTATGACAGGATCGGCCAGAGCGGCGAATCCGATGAGAACCCCGCCAGCTCATCCGCGAACCGCTGCTCCACGGGCTTGTTTGCGTGCGCGAGGCGTTCTGCCTGCCGCTCCAGTTCGTTCTTGAGGGCCGCGGCTTGATTAGCGGCTTGGAGTGCGAGTGACTTCCAGAGTAGCGATCCGCCCATCGCATATCCCGCGACCGCGAGCGCGACCACCGCCCAGAAAAGCACGCGGAGCGGCACCGCCGAGCCCGGATTCGCCGCGAGCGTGTCGCGCGTGGTCCAAAGACCCGTCAGCAGCGCGACCGCCAGCACAACCGGCCCCACGAGGCCCAACGCGATGCACAACGGCACCGTCGCCGCGCGCAGCGCGAGACTGACGGAGACCGGTTCGCACCAGAGCATGAATGCCATCCCCGCCGCGAGCGCTGCGCCGAACGTGACAACGACCACGATCAGCCCTGCGACCGTCGGGCTCGAGTGGATCTGGCCCAGGGCCGAGCCGCTTATGCGGAAGCAAGCAAGCAGCCCGGCGAGCCCCATCACCAGCACCGCGCCGCCCAGACCAAAGAACGGCACGACCAACCCCATGGCGGCCTGCCCCTGCGGGGGCTTGCCCGCAAAGCACTGGGTGCATGCTCCGTTCATGAGCAGGATCGTGAGCGTCGCCAGTACTACCAGAATCGTGATCAGAGTTGCTAACACAGTGCCTCCATGGGTTGGCTTTATCGCAGGACTCACCTCGCCGCCTCCTCGCCGCGTCGCTCGTAGGGCGTTGCGGTGAGCGGGTGCACGGGCGCGAGACGGCCCATCACGTGGCTCGTCACGCCTTGATAGCGGGCTGCGATGTTGGTCTCGGGAAGTTTGCCGATTTCTCCGAGTGCGAAGCGGACTTGGTCCACGTCGGCTGCGAGCAGGATGGTGATCTGCATGCGGCTGAGTTCGCGATCTTCGCCCAAGGCGGCGATTGCGCCCTTGGCGGAGCGGGTGGCGGTGCCGTCGATGGGGAAGTCGTTGGATGCTTCGGAGGCGTTGGTCGCGTCGACCATCCACCAGGCTGCGGTGCGGAGCCACTCGCGGTCCTCGCGGTGCCGGTCGTACTTGTCCTTCAGATCCATGACGGATCGAAACAGCGCCTCGTGTCGGTGCGTGCCGTCTCCCGCGACGCAGCAGGCCTCGATGGCGTCACACGCGCTGAGGATGAGCGATCGCTCGGCATCGCCTTCTGCGTATCGCGCCAGCACGCCGCGTCGCACGATGCGACAGGCAATCAAGGCCTGGGCGAAGTATGGCAAAGAATCAAACTGATCGATGGCTTGCAGTCTCATGTTACACACTCCGCGCTTTCGTTCTGGGTTCTCACGATCCTCTCAGCACCTTTGCGATCACCACGCGCACCAAGCCCACGGCGAGCACGACGCCGATCCATCCACCCGTGATCAAGCTGATCCACTTGGGAATTGCCATGAGCCAGCCTTGCTTGAGGGCGTATCCGAGCGCGAAGAGACCGCCCAACGCCGCTCCGATCATCGCGACGATCATGAGGAGCCCCACTGCCATGCCGCGCTGGGGGTCGTGGTGCCTTGAGGGCCATGCGATAGCGACGTGCGGGACGAGCACCCAGAGGGAGAGGAACCCGATGGTGTAGATGGTCATCCACTTGGACATGCCTGGGCTCCTGCAAACCTGGTCGATGCTGCGACGAACAAGGGGTCGCTCCATCCTGAATGCGTCACGGAGGCTGCAATTGGCCAACACAAATGTCAAGATGTCCCCTATGCGGGGTTGCCGCTACCCTTGTTCATGTCAGGCCAGCACCACGTCACGCTCCTCATCGAGTCCGCCGCCCAGGGCGACGCCAAGGCGGCGTCGGAGCTGTTGCCGCTGATTTACGACGAACTTCGCAAGCTCGCCGCGAGCAACATGGCCAAGGAGAACGGCGGCGGGGCAGGCCAGACGCTCCAGGCGACGGCGCTCGTGCATGAGGTGTATTTGCGATTGCTGGGGCCCACGGGGGATGCGGCGAATTGGAACAGCCGGGGGCACTTCTTTGGCGCGGCGGCGATTGCGATGCGCCGCATCCTGATCGAGCGTGCCCGCGGGCGCAACGCCATCAAGCGAGGCGGCGACCGCACCCGCGTCGATCTGGATGATGACGCAGTCGCCCACACCATTGACAGCGACACCAAGTCCGACGAGATGATCGCGCTGGACGCAGCGCTCACGAAACTCGAAGCGCTTGACCCTCGCAAGGCCCGCGTCGTGATGCTGCGTTACTTCGCGGGGCTGTCGATTGAGCAGACGGCGATGGCTTTGGACATCTCACCGGCGACGGTCAAGACTGACTGGGCGTTTGCGCGGGCGTGGTTGAGCCGGGAAGTTGAGCGGGCGCAGGGTTGAGTGCGTGAGAATCGCCGCCATTGGTTATTGGGCATTCGTGGAAGAAGCCAAACCCGCGACCGGCCGCGCCTCTCGCTCGCTTGCTTGCTCGCCCCGCTTCACTTCCCCTCCGCCCCCTCCAACATCACACCGCTGACGATGTCCAGCGCCTGCGACCATTCGCTTGTCAGCGTGGGCGTCCAGCCTTTGCCAGCCGCTTCGGCCATCGCCTCCACCAGAATCTCGCTGACGATTGGGTAGTGCTCGGGTTTGGCGCCGTACTTGACGTGCTTGGCGCCCAGTTCCTTGAGCTTGGCTCGGACGGCGTCGGGGGCTTCGAGGTGTTCCACCACCGCTCGCAGAGAGTCGAGCAGCTTGCCTTCCTGGGCCTTCATGTCAGTCGGGAACAGTGTCCGCACGCCGGGATATCGCTCGAAGAGCTTGGCGTAGAAGATCGCCGTCACGCGGGTGCCGTCGGCGGCGAGCAGTTGGAAGCTGCTTCGCAACCGCTCGATCGCAGCGCGGTCGATGGGCACCTTGGCCCAAGCGGGGGGAGGATTGCTGAGGGGATGGCGTGAAATGCCCATGCGTACGCTTTCCTTGCCGGTGGGAGCAAACTGCCCTTCCCACAGGCCCCAACTTATGCAGTGCGTCAATCCCAGTCTGATCGGCTGAAAAATCTGGGCAGGTTCTCGGGAATCTTCGGGCCGTTGCCCGACCACTGACGATTGTTGAGGTTCGTCCGCCCTCGCCCCCCCCCGGCCCCCGCCCCCCCGCCCCCTTCAAGCACTTGGTGTCGCATCGTATGGAGTCGGATCGCTTCCAACGCGTCATGCAAGCCTTTGAGCAGGCCAGCATCCTGCCCCGGGCGGCGTGGCACGACTTCGCCCATCGTGAGTTTACGGACGATCCTGAAGCACTCGCTGAGCTGCTTGACCTCTTGCGAAGGCATGACAGCGATTCGGATCTGGTGGGCACGGGCGTAGGACTGGAGGCCGCGGGCGGGGCGATGACGTCCCACTTCACGCCCGCAACGGACCAGGAGGGCAAGTCGGCGGCGATGCCCCGGTTGCGGGGTGATTACCGCATCTTGCGCACGATTGGTGAAGGTGGGATGGGGGTGGTTTTCGAAGCTGAGCAGGACTTTCCGCGCCGGCGGGTTGCGCTCAAGGCCCTTCGACCCGGCATGGCCAGCCAGCGGATGCTGCGCCGCTTCAAGAACGAGGCCGACTTTCTCGCGCGCCTGCAGCACCCCCACATCGCGCAGATCTACGACGCGGGCATCGCAGACGAAGGCACGCCCGACCAGGCCTTCTTCGCGATGGAACTGGTCGATGGGCAATCCCTCACCGCCTTTGCCACCACCCGCAGACTCTCTCACGAACAACGCTGGCGACTGCTCCTGAAAGTCTGCGACGCTATCCAGCACGCGCATCAGCGCGGCGTGATCCACCGCGACCTCAAGCCCGCCAACATCCTCGTGAACGGGCAGGGGGAGCCCAAGGTGGTGGACTTTGGCGTGGCTCGAGCGGCGCAGAAGGACGCCGCGGCGAGCATGGCCACGCGCGATGGGCAGTTGATCGGGACGCCCGCGTACATGAGCCCGGAGCAGTTGCGGCTTGGGGATGTTGATACTCGCAGCGACATCTACGCGCTGGGCGTGGTCGCGTATGAACTGCTCACGGGGCACTTGCCCTTCAACATCGAGGGGCTTGCGATCGTTCGGGCCAGCGAACTGATCTGCAACACGGATCCGATTCCGATGTCCCGGTTTGATCGGGGGCTGCGGGGTGATCCCGAAGTGATCGTCGCGAAGGCGATGGCCAAGGAGCCGGCGCGGCGGTATAGCAGCGCGGGGGAACTGGGCGAGGACATCCGGCGGATGCTCGAGGGCGAGGCGATTCTCGCGCGGCGTGAATCGGCGATGTATGTGCTGAGCAAGCAGGTGCAGCGGCATCGGGCGGCTTCGGGCGTCGCGGGGGTGGCGTTGCTTTCGTTGGTGGGCTTTGCGATCTACGCGAGCATGAATGCGCGGACGCAGGCCAAGCTCGCGCGCGACGAGTCGGTCGCGCGTGCTCAGGCGCAAGCCGCGTTGCAGGCCGCCGAACGAGCCAGCCAGGAAGCCAGCAAGGCACGCGACGCCGCGCAGGAGGCGACAAGTCGTGCGCTCGCGGAACTGACGCAGGCGACAATCGAGCGTGGGCGGCTTGCTGCGGCGTCGGGGAATCTGCCGCTTGCGGAGGACATTCTGTGGCCGGCGTTCTTCAAGAATCCCGAGTCGAAGGCTCCGTTCTGGGGGTTGTGGGACACGTTTGAGCAGTCGGGGACGGAGTGGCTGGTTCGCGCGACGGGATGGGTCGGGCGGTCCGCCACCGCGGCGAGCGCTCGGACCATCGCGCTGGCGAGCGGGGACGCGGTCTCGTTGTTTGACGCGATGACGGGGGAGAGGCTTCGCACTTCGCCTCGACTGGGCACGATGACGTTTCTGACGATCGCGCCGGACGCGTCGCGGATTTACTTCTCGCCCAATGCGGGGGGCGTGCGGTGCGTGGATATGCGGGCGCAGACACCCGTTGATCCGCCTGCGCCCGATGCTCCGCCCGCGGTCGTGACGTTCGCTGGCCTGGGCGAGAAGCCGCCGGTGATTCGGACGCTGTCGCTCAGCGCCGATGGCTCGCGGCTCGCGGGCGCGACCAACGACCACACGCTGTATGTGTGGAACACCGCAGATGGCTCGCTGGTGCGCTCGTGGAAGGCCGCGGGCCTGTGCGCGGCGATCACTCTCAACGCCGAGGGCACGATCCTCGCCGTGGCCAACGAGGGCGCTGGCGACATCATGGGCGTGCGCGTCTATGACGCGGCGTCGGGCGAGCTGACACAGAGCTTCAATCCCTTCAGCATCCAGAGCGCGGGGATGATGCTGTTTTCGAAGGACTCGAAGCTGCTGTACTTCGAGGACAACAAACGGGGGCTGATTGCGTGGAACCTAGCGTCCAACGCCACCCAGTTCGTCGCGAGCACGCGGCTGTATCGCGTGATCGCGATGGCTCTCTCACCCGACGGGACGCGACTGCTCGCCGCGGATACAGACTGGTGCCGCATCCTTGATGCCCAGACGGGACAAGTCATCAAGCAGATGCCGTCGGAGCGTTTTCAACTTGCATCCACGTGCTGGCTGAGCGATGACGAAGTCACGGTCGCCTCCACGGAGGGACTGATTCGGCGCCTGGACCTCCGGCCCGACCGCGCGGTGCGGCGGATTCCGTATGACGGCTGGTGCTTTGAGACCACTTCCTCGCGCAACGGGCATCTGCTGGTCATCTCGGGCGGGATGGGCGCCAGCATCGATACCTATGACGCCGCGACGCTTGAGAAGATCGCGTCGTACACGCTGCCGGTGCGCGGCACGCGTGTTCGCGCGATTGAAGTGCTCAAGGACAATCGCACGCTGGTTGCGGGGTGCGCGGATGGGTTCATCCGCATCATCGATGGCTTCACGGGGCAAGTGCTGCGCCAGATCTTCGTGCGCAACAGCGAGATCTACGCGCTTGCGATCAACGCGGCGGAGGACAGGGTCGTCGTCGGACACTGGGACCGGACCACCAACATCTTCAACCTTCAGACCGGCGAGCACATCTGCTCCCTGCCCGTGCTCACCAAACGCGTCGAGGGGCTTGCGTTCTCGCCTGATGAATCCATCCTTGTGATCTCGGGTCATACCAAGGCGCTGGCGCTGTGGGACCTCGCCAAGCGCGAGTTGCTGCCGCCCATTGAAACCAGCACGATGCCTTGGAACATCGCCTTCAGCCCTGATGGTCAGTCGATCTACGCCACGACGCAGAACGGCACGCTGGATGTCATTGACTGGCCGACACGCACGCTCAAGGCGACTGTCCAAGGCCACCAGCGGCTTGCGCCGGGTCTGGCGGTGTCGCCCGATGGGCAGTACATCGCGACGGCGGGCGAAGAGGGCCTGATCAACCTCTGGGACGCGCGCACGCTGCGGACGCTGATCACGTTCAAGCCCCAATCCTCGATCATTGTGTCGCTGGCGTTCGGCCCCGACAGCGGCTCGCTCGCCGCGTCGAGTGCGGCGAGGGAAGTGGTGGTGTATGACCTGCACGCGCATGATGAGCGGGTGTTGCGGCATGTGCCGTTGTTCAAGCAGCGGTATGCGCCGTAAGGGAACGCCTGGGCGATTCAATCAAGTACGCTGTGCAAACAACTTCATGCGACTTGCATGGGCGTGCGCGCACGCGGAAAGCTCGGTATCGGTTCTGCTAGACTTGCGGGCTCATGGGACTGCCTCGCGTTGTCACCATTCTCGTTCACCCCTGCGATGACTTTTGGAGTTCCGCGTACACGCTTGCTGATCTGGCGGCGCTGCTTCGTGAGCAGGGCGTGACGATTCATGTGGTGAGCGATCCGGATCTTGCGCCGGAGGCCGATCTGGGATTTCTGCACGTCGACATGACCCGGGTTGATGAGCGATTCGCGAGCTGCACGCATCGATTCGCCAAGACCGTCAACTTCCAGACTTTGGATATCTCCAAGCGCGCGGTGTGCAACCACATCGTGCGACGTGGCGATGGGTACGACGGCCCGGTGATTGTGAAGACCGACAGGAACTGTGCGGGAATCCGCGAGGCTGCGTTGGCGAGGCGATCGTCGATGAGCCGGGTCGTCCGGTCGATCCATCGTCGCCTGCCTTGGCAAGTGCGGGCGGAGTTGGGCGGCAAGAGCTATCCGGTGTTCGACAGCGTGAAGGATGTGCCCTGGATGGTCTGGCGGAATCCATGGTTGGTGGTCGAGCGTTTCAAGCCCGAACGCGTGGAGGGGACGTATGTGCTGCGCAGTTGGGTCTTCTGCGGTTCCGCGAGTCTGATCGGCGTCCGCAGAGCGGCAACGCCGGTGGTCCGCCCGCCGTTTGTGGGCGGGCCGGACCTTCGCTCCATCACGGATCCTGGCCTAGTCCCGAAAGGGCTCTGGCGGCGGCGCGAGGAGCTTGGGTTTCAGTTCGGTAAGTTTGATTTCACGCTCGACGAAGCGGGCGAGCCGACGGTCTTTGACGTCAACCGCACGCCCACGGGCCCGTCACTGGGACCAGAGCAGCGTCGATGGCAGTCAGAGCAACTGCTGATGGGGCTTGACAGCCTCATGACAAGTTGAGATGGCTCGCAACGCGGCAGGGCTGCGCCCGCGGGTTGGCGTCAAACTTACCGCATCACCCAACGCTCTTCGACCTTCGGCAGCCCCTCAGCCCCCATGTCCCGCGTTTCGCCCACGGGCTGGTAGCGGAGCATCAGGGTCTTGCGGAGCACCACGCGCTTGGTGCCCTTGGTTTCGGCGTCGTAGGCGTCCAGGGTGCGGGTCTCGCCGCTGAAGCCGTTGGCGAACACGCGGAGGTCGCGGACGTGGGCCGAGCCCACGGGCCAGATGGCCAGGCCTTCCTTGGCGTTCTCTTCACCTTGGAGGAGCATGCCCACGATGCTGATCTGGTCCTGGAGCAGTTCGTTTTCCAGCGATGCGACGATCTGGTCGGTCACGGCACGCGGCACGGCCCGCCCGCTCCGTTGGAGGTCGCCTTCGTCGGTTGAGAGGTCAAAGCTGGGGGTGAACAGCAGGTCCTGACCGCTGTTGTTGATGACCTTGTACGTCAGGTAATAGTACATCTTGGGCGTTTCGGGCCCGTCCGCGTCGGCATCGACGGTCACCACCCGCAGGGGGCCCGGCTCAAGCGTCAACTGCCAGCGACGCGGCACCGGATCAGGCTCGGGAGCCGCCATGGCGAGGCCACCACCCGGCCCACCCGCCGTCAGCGACAAACCAAAGAAGCCGCCCGCAATCGCGGCGACGGCAAGAGTGGCACACAACGCAAACCGGTGCGAACGGATAGGCATGGGGGGCTCCGGGGGGACTGGTTTGGAGTATAGGTGGCGGGGAGAGGGGTGCATCGTGGGTCGGGGGAGAGTGCGAAAGTGCGGCGGTGCGAAAGTGCGAAAGTCAGAAGGCAAGCCACGGCACCCCACCACTTTCGCACTCTCGCACCATCGCACTTTCGCACTACCTTCCCCTATGCCCTCCGCCCCCCTTCCCCCTCGCCCCCTCCCCCCCCGCTCCCTCGTCGGCATGGTCCACGTCGGCCCGCTGCCATCGGCCCCCCACTACCGCGGCGAGTCGGTGCAATCGATGGTCGAGCAGGCGCTCGCCGAGGCACGCATCCTGCGAGATGCGGGGTTTGAGGCGTTGATCGTGGAGAACATGCACGACCGGCCGTATGTGAACGGGCCGCACGATCCCGCCGTGACGAGTGCGATGACGCGGATTGTGGGCGAGGTGGTTGAGGAAGTGGGCAAGCAGATGGTCGTGGGTGTGCAGGTGCTCAGCCGAGGCGAACTCGAAGCCCTCGCGATCGCGCATGCGACCGGCGCCCGCTTCATCCGCGTCGAGAATTACGTCTTCGCCCACGTCGCGGACGAAGGTCTGCTCCAACACGCGTCCGCCGGGCCGCTGCTTCGCGCTCGGCGCAGCATCGGAGCCGCCGACGGCCGATCTGGCATCGCCGTCTTCGCCGACGTCCAGAAGAAGCACGCCAGCCACGCCATCACGGGCGACCTGGGGCTTGCCGATCTTGTGCACGGGGCTCACTTTTTCTCAGCCGACGGCGTGATCGTCACGGGGATGGTGACGGGTCAGCCTGCGGATATGAGCGACGTCGCCACCGCCCGCAAGCACGCGCACGGCATGACGGTGCTGGTAGGCAGCGGCGTGACGCCCGAGCAGGTGAAGCCACTGTTCGAATACGCCGACGCGTTGATCATCGGGAGTTGGATCAAGCAGGGCGGGGTGTGGGACAAGCCGGTGGATGCGGAGAGGTGCAAGGCGATGATGAAGAGTCGATAGAGGAACAAGGCGAACAATGACCCTGAGGTGGACCAAGCTGCTACGCATTGCTAGCTGGACCGGAGTGGCGGTTTCGTTGGGCATCGTGATCGCGTGGGCTGCGACCCTGTCGAAAGCTCGCCACTTAGTCATCGGGGGGCGTTACAGCCTCACATCTTCAAGTGGCAAGTTGACATACTACTCAAGCACATCCAAGGACATACCGCTCGACTTGATCGCGGTTCGCCGCGACTTGCTCACGGAAGCCGGGAAAATCAAGAGGTCTTGGACCTGGAGCATCCGCCCCAACTCCGCATTGATTGGATTCCCACACTGGTTGCCAATCTCACTGTTTCTGGTACCAAGCAGCACAGTGCTCGTTCTAGATGCTCGCAAACGAAGGCGTTCGCCCACCGCCTGCACTCATTGCGGATACGACCGCTCGGGTCTTGCGCCAGGCTCACCTTGTCCCGAGTGCGGACGGTTTCCTGGTGCGAAAAGCTAGCCGCCACTCGTTCACTTCCCGCGGCTATTTCCCGGCTTCCACAGCACATCCTTCGCGCCCCAGTCGTTAGCAACGCGCCCCAGCACGAACAGCAGATCGCTCAGCCGGTTCAAGTACTTCACCGCGTCTGGATTGACCTCACTCTGCCGCTCCGCATGCAACGCGACGCCGATTCGTTCGGCTCGGCGCACGATGGTCCTGGCGAGGTGAAACGCCGCGCCCAGGGGCGTGCCGCCCGGCAGCACAAAGCTGTTGAGGGGCGTCAACTTCTCGTTGTACTTGTCGATGATCTGTTCGAGCCGCGCCACCTGGCTCTCCACGATCCGCAGGCGGGCCGCAGGGTTTTCGTCTTGAGTGCGGGGCGTGGCGAGGTCGGCGCCGAGGTCGAACATGTCGTGCTGGATGCTGCGGAGGATCTCGGCGAGGTCTCGGGCCTCGTGGTGGCCCGCCGCGGCGGCAAAGTCGGCCTGGATCACCGTGAGGCCGATGGCGGCGTTGGCTTCGTCGACGGTGCCGTAGGCCTCGACGCGCAGGTCGTCCTTGCGGACGCGCTGGCCGGTGGCGAGGCCGGTGGTGCCGTCGTCGCCTGTCTTGGTGTAGATTTTGGTGAGTCGGACCATGGTGAACTCCTTCGAACAAGCAATGGCGAGCTTCGACTGGTATCCGGTCTGTGCTTGCCCAGGGCCTCGAAGGCCCTGGGACTCACGGGCGGGACGCCCGTGCCACTGGCGTCTGCGTAGTGATACGCTCCCGGCGAGAAGGAGTCTCGTGATCGCGGCGGAGAACGCGCACGAAACTGAACTTTCGATTGGACTTTATCGCGAAGGAGCGCACGCAGGATGCCGGTCGCCCGCCCGCAAGTTGAAACTCCGGCTCAATCAGATGCCAAGCCCGGGGCAGACTCGGGTGAGCAACCGACGCTTGGGTCCGGTGAGTCGCTTGCGGCCCAGGCTCGTCCGGTCGTCGCGATGCCACAGACGCACGTTGAGATCAAGCCCGCCGACGTTGCCCCGCGGCAGTCGATCCGCGCGTGGAACAAGCGTTGGACGGGTCGCCTCACAGGACGCTCGCAGTTGCCGCTGGTGGAGCGCGTGTTGCTGGCGCGGGGCGTGTCTGGGCCGGACGCGGAAACGTTTCTCAATCCCAAGCTCTCGCACCTGCACGAAGCGTCGCTGATGCCTGGGCTGGATCGGGCCGCGGAGCGTCTGCTGGACGCGGCCAAGCAGGGCGAAGCGATCGTGATCTATGGGGATTACGACGTGGACGGCGTCTCGGCGACGGCGATCCTGTTTCACACGCTTCGCACGATCGCGCCGGATGCAAACGTGCGGACGTATGTCCCCCACCGTCTTGACGAGGGCTATGGCCTCAACCCTCAGAGCATCGCGGAGCTGTGCGCGAGCGGGGCGCGTGTGATCGTGTCGGTGGATTGCGGCATCACGGCTGTTGGCCCCGCGAAGGTCGCGAAAGACGCGGGCGTGGACCTGATCATCACCGACCACCACAACTTTGCGGCTGCGGAGGTTGGGTTTCCCGACGCGTACGCGCTGGTGCATCCGCGGCTGGCGAGCGCAGCGCCGTATCCGTTTGGCGAACTGTGCGGCGCGGGCGTCGCGTTCAAGTTGGCGTGGCGGCTCATGACGCTTGCTGGGGGGGCGGGTTCGCAGCGGTTGTCGGAAGTGTGGCGGCTGCGTTTGCTGGACATGCTGGCACTCGCGTCGATGGGTGTGATTGCAGATATCGTGCCGCTGGTGGGCGAGAATCGCGTGATGGCTCGATTTGGGCTTTCGCGGCTGCGCAGCGTTGATATTGAGGGGCTCAAGGCACTGGTTGAAGCGAGCAATCTGGATGGCGAGAAGATTCGCGAGGAGGACGTGGGGTTCAAGTTGGGGCCGCGTCTAAATGCGTGCGGACGGATGGGGCATGCGAAGGAGGCGGTTGAACTGCTGACGACCGCAACGGGCGCACGGGCGATTGAACTGGCGCAGCAGCTTTCGCGTCAGAACGAGGCGCGAAGGTCGCTTGAGAAAGAGATTTTCGAGCACGCGTGCGATCTCGCACAGCGCGAGGGCATGACCAGCGATGATCGTCGCGCCATCGTGCTGGCGCATCACGATTGGCACCCGGGTGTGGTGGGCATCGTCTGTTCGCGATTGGTCGAGAAGTTCTGTCGGCCGGCGATTCTGATGCGCGATCATGAATCGACCTGCCACGGCTCGGGCCGCAGCGTCGAAGGCGTGAGCCTGCACGCCGCGCTCACGGACTGTCGGTCGCACCTCACGCAATTTGGCGGGCACGACATGGCGGCGGGGCTGAAGCTGGATTCCGCCCGGCTGGCCGAGTTTCAGGCTGCGTTCATCGACGCGATCAATGCGCGGTTGCCTGTGAGCGAACTGGTGGCGAAGGCGCATTATGACACGGGCGCATCGCTGGATGAAGTGACGGTTGAGAACGTGCAGCGGCTTGAGGCGCTCGCGCCGTTTGGGCGAGACAACCCGAGTGTGCGGCTGCGGCTTGTCGGCGCGACGGTGGCGCAGCGACCGACGCTCATGGGCAAGCAGAACCAGCACTTGTCGTTCGTCGCTTCAAGCCCCAAGGGCCGCATGGTGCGCTGCGTTTCGTGGAATGCGGGGGCGTGGGTCGAGAGGCTGCGGCCGGGCATGCGGGTTGAGCTCTTTGCGACGCCTCGGATCAACGAGTGGAACGGACGGCGCTCGGCGGAACTTGAAGTCGTTGATATCGCGGAGGCTCCGTGATGGCGAAGTCGCGAGGCGGAATCGCCACATGGCTCATTGACTGGCGTTGGCGCGGCTCTCGCAAGGCGTTCGCGATCAGCGTCGCGGGCGGTCTCGTGCACTCGCTGCTGTATGTTCTCGCGATGCCGCTGATTTCCCTGTGGGGCTTTGCGCTGCTCGCGATGCTGCCGATCATGCTCGCGTCGCTGCTGGCGTCGCGGGAGCTTCGTGGGAGCCATGCCTGCGCGAGCGAGCGCTCGATCCGGCTCCGCTGGGTGCTGCTGGGCATGCTCCTTGGCTGCCTGCCTCGCGAACTGGTGCAGCACCACTGGACCTGGCCCGTCACGGCTCTGGGCACGGTGCCTTTCATCCTCATCCAGGCCCTGTGGACCGGCCTCTTTGCGGCACTCGTTGCGTGGCTGCTTGGGCGTGCGTTCCCGCACGGCCGAGCCGCCCTCACGATCCCGCTCATTGCGATCTGCTGGGTGGGCGTTGAGTACTTCCGCGCCCGCGTCTTCATGGGCGGGTATGCGTGGGGCTTTGTCGTGCATCCGCTGATTGATTGGCCCGCCGCGGCGTCGATAGCAAGCATTGGCGGCGTGTGGCTCGTCAGTTTGCTCGTAGCGCTGGCAAACGCGTCGCTGGCGTGGATCGCGACGACGGCGATTGGCCGGGAGCCGGATCACAAGTCGACGCTGCCTTTCGCCCTCGCTGGGCTCGTGCTGCCGCTCGCGGTGCTCGCCTCGGGCTCCTTGCTTGCGCCCGCACCGCGCGAGGGCGAGAGCGTGCCCATCGCCATCGTGCAGACCAACGTGCCGCAGAGCAACAAGGTGATGTGGACGGTGGCGCAGGAAGTTGAGGACTTTCAGCGGTTCGTGCAGTTGACGCTGGCGGCTGCCGAGCCGCGTGAGCGTGCGTTCACGGACCAATCAGCAGCAAGCCCCAACCCAGCCGCGGCAAGCCCGCCCGCCTTTATCGTCTGGCCCGAGACGATGATGCCCGGCATCTCGATTGCGCCGCAGGTCGTCGCGGAACTGGATGCGAAGGAGATCACGCTGGGGAGCGAACAGGACCTCCCGGGCATGCCTGGCGTGCGGCGGATTCCCGCCAGTGCGTTCGCCGACACGCTGCTTGCGCTGCAAACGCGACTGGCGATTCCCCTCATCATCGGCGAAGAAGCTCGCACGAACTTCAAAGCGACCGTGCACACTGACGGCGGCGTCGACTTTTCGCACGACCAGCGTTTCAACAGTGTCTTTATCGTGGATGCTGGCAAGGTCTCGCCCACACGCTACGACAAGATCGAACTCACGCCCTTCGGCGAGTCCATCCCCTTCTTCTGGCGCTGGCCCGCGTTCGTGCAGGCCGTCACCGACTTCGCCGCGGCGGGCATGGCCTTGGACCTCTCGCGCGGCACCGACTTCACGACGCTGGAGGTGCCTCGTGCGGGCGCGACGCCGCTCCGGATCGCCACGCCCATCTGCTTCGAGGTGACCGTCCCCGAACTGCATCGTAATCTCGCGTTCGCCTCGCGCGATGGCACAGCCGAACGCCGAGCCGACTTGTTCGTCAACCTCACGAACGACGGCTGGTTCACCAGCAACAACCAGACCCGCGTCCAGCACCTGCAGATCGCCCGCTGGCGCTGCGCCGAAACCGGCACGCCGATGGTCCGGGCCGCCAACACCGGCATCTCCTGCATCATCGATGCCCGCGGCGTCGTTACCCGTGCAGGCGTCGAGCCTGTTTCGCCTCAAGGCCAACTTGGCCCGCCTTCCGCCCAGCGCTGGCTCACCGACGGCGTAATTCGCGGCACCGTCTCGTTGCCCGCCCCCGCTTCCATCACGCCCTACGCCCGCGTATCACTGCTGCTGGGCGACGTCTTCGGCTGGCTCCCTTGCGTTCTGGCAGGCCTGCTCGTGGTTTTCGGCCTTGTTTCGAGCAGGAAGCACACCAAACCCGCCCCGACCATCGCCGCGAAGTCTGCCACTTGAGCGCGAACGATCCCGCCCGCCAGACGTACGACCAACCCGCATCGGTGCCCGCCAGTCCAGTCCCCTTCGTCCCCCTGCCGATATCTTTCCGAGGACTCCCCCGCGGCTGACCGCACGCCTCGCTCAAACCCAAGGAAGCGCAATGCCTCTGACGCCCGCCACCACTGCCCCCCGCACTCTCTCCGGCCTCGCGCTCATGCTCTCGACGGGGCTTGCCACTTGTCTGACCGGCTGCGCCACCCAATCCGGAAGCCAACCCAATCAAGGCCAACGTGCTGGCCAGCCAGGGAACGCCGGCATCATCAGTACCCCCGTCGACGTCTCCAAGCTCCGCGAAGAAGCCATCGCCATCGTCGAGCAGATGGCCGCCAACCCCGACGGCGCGGTCCGCGCCAATGCCGTCGAAGCCGCGGCGTTCGTGCCGCGGCGTCTGCGCGCGATTATCGATGCTGGCTTGTCTGACTCGACCCCGGGCGTGCGGGCCGTCGCCGCGTCTGCGGTGGCGCGGAGCCAGTCCAAGGACCTGCTGCCCCGCGTCGAGCCGCTGCTCGAAGACCCCAATCACTCCGTCCAGGTCGCGGCGATGCACGCCTATCTCAAGAACGGCCGGGCGATCGACCAGTCGCCCCTGGGCCGCATGCTCATGAACGACGACTCGCCTTGGGTAAGTCGCCAGGCAGCGTTCGTCCTGGGCGAGTCGGGCAATCGCTCTGCACTGGGCCTGCTTCGCTCCGCGGCGGCCCAACGCGGGCCGGTGCTGCCCCCAAGCCACCAGTTGGTGTTCCAACTCCAGATCGCCGAGGCGATGGTGAAGTTGGGCGAGCGCGATCAACTGCCCGTGATTCGCGCCGCGCTTTATCCAAGCCAGCCCGAAGAACTCGAGGCCGCCGCGCTGGCTGCCCAGATTCTGGGTGAGCTCCGCGACCGCGAGTCCATCGGCCAGTTGCTGAATGTGCTGGCCTATCGCGACCGCGAGGGCAATCCCTACCCCGCCGAGGTCCGGCTGGGCGTCGCCTCGTCGCTGGCCCGAATGGGAACCGACACCGCCGTGATCGCGGCGGATGACTACCTCGCCGACGCGAATCCCGTCATCCGGGCGCAGGCGGCGTCGGTGTACGGCTCGCATCCTGGCCCCAAGTACTGGGACCGCCTCCGCACGCTGATGCAGGACAAGGATCCAAGCGTGCGAGTCGCCGCCGCCGCCGCGGTGCTGCGGTCCGGCAGCCGCTGATCGACCGCCGAAAACGCCGGCTCGCCACCCCGCGTACGTTCTCCGCCGTGATCCTCTGCACCCGTCACAAGGACCTCGCACGCATCATGGCCCCGGGCGGGCGGCGTTGTGCATTCGTGCCCACCATGGGCGCGCTGCACGAAGGCCACGCGTCGCTGATTCGCAAGGCTGTTGCCGTGGCAAGGGACCGCAACCTCGACGACGGCTGCGTCGTGAGCATCTTCGTCAACCCCACGCAGTTCAACGAGCAAGCCGACTTCACACGCTACCCCAAAACGATCGAAGCCGACCTGAGCCTGTGCGAAGCCGCCGGGGCGAGCGTGGTCTATGCACCAGGCGTCGAAGACGTGTACCCGACCGATGAAGGCGTTGAAGTTCCGCCTTTGCCCGCCGTTGCGACGCGTCCTTCGCTCGAAGACGCCCTCCGCCCGGGCCACTTCGCGGGTGTGTGCCAGGTGGTCAAGCGACTCTTCGATCTGGTCCGCCCTCTCGCGGCGGTGTTTGGCGAGAAGGACTGGCAGCAACTCCAAGTCATCCGCGCGATGACCCGCGATCTGCGCTACCCCATCGACATCATCGCGGGCGAGACCATCCGCGAGCAAGGCGGTCTGGCGATGAGCAGCCGCAACGTGTTTCTGTCCCCCGAAGATCGCCAGCGCGCCCTCGCCATCAGCCAAGCGCTCTGCGAATCCTGGAGCGCCAAGACACCCGCCGACGCCGAGCGTCTGATGCGGAGCGAACTCGAAAAGCGCGACCTCGCCGTCGAGTACGCCGTGGTTCGACACGCCGAATCACTCGAGCCCGCCGCCTCCGGCCCCCACCGCGCGCTGATCGCCGCGCGCATGGGCTCGGTACGCCTGATCGACAACAGCGAATGGCGACCGGCGTGAAGACTCGCGCTGTGCCTGCCGACTGGGCAGGCAGCGTTCGCGGGCCGACTACGCCAGTATCACACTCCTGCATCCTACTTTTCCTCAACACCCCCGAGGCCCCCATGTCCCGCCCGACCGCCGGTCGCCAACCCAACCACCTGATCCACTCCACCAGCCCTTACCTGCTGCAGCACGCGTACAACCCCGTCGCGTGGCGGCCTTGGGGCGAGGAAGCGTTCGCGGAGGCGCGTCGGCGTGAAGTGCCGATCTTTCTGTCCATCGGCTACAGCACCTGCTACTGGTGCCACGTCATGGAACGGGAGAGCTTCGAGCATGACGAAACTGCGGCGATCATGAACGAGCTGTTCGTGTGCGTCAAGCTCGACCGCGAGGAGCGACCCGACCTCGATGAGCTGTACATGGCCGCGACCATCACGATGCGCGGACATGGCGGCTGGCCCATGAGCGTGTTTCTCGAGCCCGACACGCTGCGACCGTTCTACTGCGGGACGTACTTCCCGCGCGATGCGCGGTTCGCGGGCGCACGCGGGATGCCGACATTTCGCCAGGTGCTCGAAGGCATCAGCGGGGCGTACAAGTCGCAGCGCGAGGACGTACGCGAGCAGGCGAGTAAGCTCGCCGAGGCGGTCGCGGAGCATGTGGCGACGCAGCCGCCCAGCGCACCGCTGGGGGCGGAACTGGTCGAGGAAGCGCTCACGCGCATCCTCGCGCTGTTTGATAAGGTGCACGGCGGCTTTGGCACTGCTCCAAAGTTTCCGCAGCCCGTGTTTCTGGAGTTCCTGCTCGACGCCCGCGAGATCGCGAGCGCGGAGACGCGTCCTGCAATCGACCAAGCCGTGCGCGTCACGCTGGACGCGATGGCCAAGGGTGGGATTCACGATCATCTCGCGGGCGGCTTCCATCGCTACAGCGTGGACGCCCACTGGACCGTGCCGCACTTTGAGAAGATGCTGTACGACCAGGCACAACTGCTGAGCGTGTACGCGCGAGCCGCGAAGGTATATGGAGACGCGTGGTACGCGGATGTGGCGCGAGGCATCGTGGCCTATGTGCGTGCCGAGTTGATGGAAGGTGGCGGCGCGTCTTCAACCGGATCGCTCGCCGCGATTCGCGGCTTCTGGAGCGCACAGGACGCGGAAGTGGACGGGCGCGAAGGGCTCAACTATGTGTGGACGCCCGAGCGCGTGCGTGAGGCGTTGGCGTCCTCGCAGCGTGTGCACGAAGACACCGACTTGGCATTCGCACTCTTCGGGCTGTCGCGCGAGGCGAACTTCCAGGACCCGCATCATCCGCACGAGCCCGCGACCTGGGTGCTCCGCATGGACGAGCGGCCCGATGCGGTCGCGGCCCGCATGGGGCTTTCTGGCAGCGAGTTCCGCGAGCGATTCGCAAGCGTGCGAGAGCGACTGCTGACGTTCCGCGCTGGCCGCCCGCGCCCCGCGACCGACGACAAGGTGCTCGCGAGTTGGAACGGCATGATGATCGTCGCGCTGGATCGTGCCGGGCGCGAGTTGGGCGACGCATCGATGAGAGAGTTGGCTCGCGCCGCGTTCGTCGGCCTCATGCAGCAGCTCCGCACGCCCCAAGGCCTGCTCCGCACCGCGCGGGGCAACGCGGCCCACACCGCCGGGCTGCTGGAGGACTACGCCTGGCTGATTCGCGCTGCGGTCGCGGTCGGCCGGGATGATCTGGGATACGAACTGGCCCGCGAGGCCGCCGGGGCGTTCTCCGCGAGCAGCCCGGCTCTCCGAGCCAACGCCGCGCCAGCGACCCAGCCCACCCCATGGTTCGACACTCGCGCCGATCAGCCCGACCTGTTCGTGCGAGCCTGCGCGACGCACGACGGGGCGATTCCCAGCGGCTTCGCCACGATAACGCACGCGCTGCTGGACTTGGGCGACGGGCAGAGCGCGCTCGCCGCCCTGGCGCATCAATCCGGGCGCCTCGCCGCGAGCCCCGCGGGATGCGTCGAAAGCGTGCGGGCAATGCTGCGCATCCTGCGATCACCCGACGCAAGCCTGCTCGCGCCGCGAACGGACACATCACGCGAGTCTCGCCCGGCTGCAGCCAGCCCCGCCGCGGCAGGCACGACGGCCGACGCCGTGCAGGTCTTCGCGAGCGTCGAGCGGCTGACCATTGGCCACGATGCCCCCGCGCAGTGCACGCTGGTGGTGCAGATCGAGCCCGGGTATCACATCATCGCCGCGGATCCTCGCGTCGAGGGCGAGCCCGCGGCGCCGGGCCTCCTGCCGCTTCGGATTGACATCCACAACGGCGGCGGCATCGCGGCATATGCGGACTATCCGCAAGGCACGCCGCACGGCGTGAGCAGTGCTGCGGCCGGCCTTGGTCGAGTCCGAGTACTCACGGGTCGCCACGAAATTCCCGTCGTGCTGGAACGCACCGGCGAATGGAAGGGCAATCCCCTGCTCATCGTGCGCTACCAAGCCTGCACCGACAACGCCTGCCTGCCGCCCGTCGTCGTTGAACTCGATATCGCGTTGGATCGCGCGTGAACCAAAGTGAAACGGGCCCCACGCGCAAGCGTGGGCGAACGCCGCGTGCGTGCTTGAAGCGTGCTGCAATCGACGAGCGTCGGGACAGTGAGCGCCGCTCCTCTGTCGCTCTATCGCTCCGTCGCTCTGTCGCTCTGAACGTCCGCCGCCATGATCAGATCATTCTCAAACACCCCGGGCGTCCGCTGAAAGCACCCAATACGCCGCCCCTCGCGCACAAACCCGTGGCGTTCATAGAGGGCGATCGCGCGTGGGTTGGCTTCGAGCACTTCGAGCTGCACGCGCCGGATGATCGGATGCGCACGGGCGTAATCCATCAGCGTCTGCATGATGCACTGGCCCACACCCACGCCCCGATATCCCTCGCCCGTCATGATGCCCAGCGTGACGTTGTGCTGGGCCCGGCGTTTGGGAATCGGGTCAAGCCCCGCGCAGCCCGCGAACGCGTGCAATCCTTCGGGGCCGACTTCCGCGATCACGAACATGCCCGTGGGCGATGCGATTCGCTCCTTGATGAACTTGGCCTCGTCCTCCGCGCTCATCACAAACTCATCTGCGCACGTCAGCACGCTGTCGGTGGTGGCAAAGGTCGCCTTGACGTTCGCGCGGACATACTCGCCCTCGTCCTCGCGCGGGCACCGCACGACGCACACGCGCCCATCGGGCAGCGTGAACAAGCGATCGGGGATTGTGGCCATGAAAAAGCGTATTGCACAATCCAGCGGGTCACCGAGCACTAATGAAAACCGACCGGCGCGGGCCGGTCGGTTGAGCAAGTCCGAAGTGATCAGCGTTTACCTTACTTGCTGAACTCATCCAGCGACTTCTGGAAGTCGGCCTTGAGTTCATCGGGCGCGCCCGCGAGAGCCTTGGTCTGAATCTCGATGGCCTTGGCCTTGTCGCCCTTGAGGAAGTGAGCGCGGGCGAGGGTGTCGAGGATCATCGGGTCCTTGTCGCCCTCGAGTTCGCTGGCACGCTTCGCCGCCCGCAGCGCGAGATCGGCGTTGCGGTTCTCGATGCTGGCCGCGGGATCCACGATCGTCCACGCGATCATGTTCAGGCCCCGGCTGTTGTCCTTGTACGGACCATCGACCAGCTTCGCCGCGTACTCATACCCCTTCGTGAAGTCCTTCTTTTCGCTGAGCAGGATGCTCAGCGCTTCGTTCGCGGCGCCCATGCCCGCGTTGGGAGCCTTCTCCCCGACTTCCATGAGCAGGGGCAGCGCTTCCTCGCGGTTGCCGTCCTTCATGAGCTGGCGCAGCTTCGCGTTCTGCTCCTTGAGCGGCTCCATCTCCTTCTGCATCCGCTTCTGGAGTTCCATCTGCTTGCGCGAGGCGTCCATTTCCGCCTCATACGCCGACTTCGCGGCGTTCAGGTCCCAGGTCTTGTCCAAGACCTTGGGAAGCACGTCATCGAGCTCGGCCGGGTGCCCGCTCCACGCGATCACGCCGTCCTGGTTGACGACGAACGCGTGCGGGATGCCCATGACCATCGCGGGCTCGGCCCAGTTCTTGATGAAGTTCTTGCTGCCGCCGTCGTAGGCCACGGTGTAACGCATGGTGTCGCGACCGTTGACGAACTCCGTCACCTTCTTGAGCATCTTCTCGCTGTATTCCTCGCCGCGATCTTCCCAGACGTTCACGCCGACGATCGTGATCTGGTCCTTGTGCTTCTCCTGGAGTTCGGAGAGGTGCGGGAACATGCGGATGCACGGGCCGCACCAGGTCGCCCACATCTCGACGATGTAGACATGGCCCTTCTTGAACTCGCTGACCGGATCGCCCTTGATGAACTTCTCCACCTTCAGGGCGGGAGCGGGCAGGCCCACGCCAAACTTCGCGGCGGTCGTCGCCGCGCTCTTGTCGTCATCGGCTCGTGCGACCGGAGCGACGAATCCCGCGCTAAGGACCAAAGAGAGAAGGGCGAGCCGGCCAAACTGTTTCAGATTCATGAGTTGCTCCGAGAATGCGGGGCACGATGGATGGGGCGAAGCATCGACCATCGACGCCGCGCGAGAAAGACAATCCGCGGCAGCCGCCGCGCGTGCCAAAGGCTATGCGGACTTGAAGTTCCGCAATTGGTTGGACGCACGGCTTAGCGCCCGGTTTCGCGGATCAGCGTCGCCCATACACAATCCAAACACGCTCCGCCGAATGGGTGTCCGCACGCGCGGGCGACTATGTTTGTCCCCGCCAGCGTGCAACGCGCTGCCACACCTTCGGAGAAGCCCATGCTGCACTTCGCTCTTTCGCTCCTCGCCCAGGCCACGCCCGCCGCGCCCTCTGCCGCCGCGCCGATCGCTGCGCCCGAACCCAAGCCGCTGGGCACGGCCGCCGAGCAAGCGGTCGTCGGTGCCGACGTCAGCCCCGATCAGATCATGCGCCTGGTCGAGACCTACGGCGTGCCCGTCGTCAAGGCCATCGTGCTGCTGGTGGTGGGATACATCGTCGCAGGCTGGATCGGCAAGGTCATCGCCAACACCTGCCGACGCGCCAAGCTCGACGAAACCCTCGTGCGGTTCCTGGGCAACTTCGTGCGTTGGATCGTCCTCGCCGCCGTCGTCATCACCTGCTTGAGCAGCTTCGGCGTGCAGGTCGGCAGCCTCGTCGCGATCCTGGGCACCATCGGCGTCGCCATCGGCCTCGCCCTGCAAGGCTCGCTCAGCCACATCGCCAGCGGCGTCATGCTGCTCATCTTCCGCCCCTTTAAGGTCGGTGACGCCGTCACCGCGGGCGGCCAGACCGGCATCGTCGACGAAGTCAGCCTCTTCTCAACCATCCTGATCACCCCCGACAACCGCAAGATCATCATCCCCAACGGCGCGATCGTGGGCGGAGTCATCACCAACGCGACGGCGTTCGAGGAGCGCGCCGTGGATGTCAACGTGGGCATCGACGCGGGCGTGCCCGTCGACAAGGCCCGCGAGTTGCTCGCAAGCGTCGCCACCCAACTGCCCGGCCGCGTTGCGAGCAAGAACCCAGGCGTGGCGCTCACGGCGATGGGCGCAGCGAACACCTTCAACGTTGGCGTATGGTGCAAGACCAGCGACGTGGACGCGACCCGCGAAAAGCTGCTCATCGCGTGCAACGAGGCGATCGGGAAGGCCGGATTTGCACCGGCGGCGCCCGTTGCCCTGATCAAAAATGTGTCGTAACGCCAACAGACTCGACGAGGATGCCCAAGTCCCCGAGTCATCGATTCACTTGACGCGGATCAACTTCTCAAGCCACACGTGCATCGTGAGCGCAACCCAGATCAGCACCTGAATCCCACCCACCATCACCGCCCGTCGGGGCGGCCATCGAAACAGCACGATCACAGCGCCCACAAACCCGCCCGCCGCCGCGACCGCGAGCACCGACTTGTCAAGCGCCACGTACCCCGTCTTGAGCGGCAGGTACAACACCGCGTGAAACACCGCGAGGCTCAGGAAGAATCGCGCCAGCGCCTCCCGCCACTCGCCCATCGGCCGCTGTTCGAGCATGGCCTGCAAGCGCAGCGCGCCCAGCGCCAGGCCGCTGTGCAGCACCGTCGTGTACATCACAATCAGCGCGACGATGAACCCCGACTTTGCGGCCCCATGCCACGCCAGTCCCGCGGCGAGCGCAAGCACACCCGCTCCGATGTACGCCACCGTCCGCCACTGCCGAAACTCGCGAGGCACCAGCGGCTCCGTGAGCGGCTTCCCATCCAGCGACTCCTCCTCACGCTTCTTCCGCTCCCGTTCCTCCGCTTCGCGTCGCTCCGCCTCCGCGATCTTCGCGTTGGCCTCCTGCACCGCAACGGGTGATGGCGCCTTGACCTTCGGAGCCTCAACCGCAGGCTCCAACTCAAACACCGGCCCGGCATCGGGCTTGGGACGAATCCGCACCGCGTCCGGATCAAACGCCGACTCGCTCGCTGCGAGGGCGTCTTCTCCTTCAAGGTTCGGTCCGGTCTTTTCGGGCTCGCGAGGCTGTTCCACGAGCCAGTCTAGAACCCGATGCGACTGGTCGCGCCCGCCCGAGATTCATGCGGGTACGCTTCGCTCGCGTCAATCCGCATGCACCCCCCGGAGGAACGAGCCATGGCCAAGAAGTCCGCGAAGAAACTCGTCAAGCAGCCCGCCGCAAAGAAGTCGGCAACCAAGCAGCCCGCCGCCAAGAAACCCGCAAAGCCCCAGCGCACGCCTCAGAAGGCAACGTCCGCCTCGCTCTCCCATGCTGCCCTCGTGCGCAACGCCGTGGAGCACACCCGTTTCGTTCACAAAATGATCCACGACTGGTCCAAGGGCTTCGACGAAGCCAAAGCGACCGCCCAGGCACCGGGCAACATGAACCATCTCCTCTGGACCTACGGCCACCTCGCACACTCCTACGACTGGTTCACCTCCGCCCTCGCGACCACCTCCAAAGCCTGCCCCGCCAACTACAAAACCCTCTTCGGCGGCGGCAGCAAGCCCACCAGTGATCCCAAGGCCTACCCATCCCTCGCCCAAGTCCGCGCCGAGTTTGACGCCGCCCGCGACCGCTTCATCAAGGCCATCGAAAGCACCCCCGACCTCTTCGCCAAGCCCCTCATGGATGGCGGCGGCTGGCTCGCCAACAAGATGCAAGCCGTCGATCGCAACGCATGGCACGTGGGCTGGCACTTGGGCCAACTCTCAAACCTGCGCCGCGAACTGGGCATGGCGCCGCTGATGCAGTAGTCAAGCTGTGTTGCACGCACCACACGCCGCGCCAACTGGCGCGGCGTTCTACTGCGCCGCCTTCCACAACCGCTCGACATCCCCAACACTCACCGTCGCTTTCGCCCCCGCCGCCCCAAACATCCCCACCCGCAACTCCTCCAGCGCCCAGCGATACTGCTCCATCGCAGGCGACAGATTCCCCGGCTGCATCGCCCACTCCCCTGCGTCAAGATTCACCTTTGGCGCGGCACGCCGAGCCTGAGGCAACGGAGCCTTCCCGCGCCCCGCATCCGGCTTGGTCGCAACCTTCGCTTCTTCCCCCGCCGCCTCCGCAAGCCGGCGCTCCTCGCTCATCGCCTGCGCGACAAACCCCGTGAACCGCTTCCAATGCGGCGCAAACTTCGCGAGCGCATCCGTCTCCGCCTTCGACCCATCCTCGCGCAGCGACAACAGCCGCTCCCGCATCAGCAGCGAGTATCGCGGATACTGCCGCAACTTGTCCGCCGGAGCCAGAGCCAGAAACCCCTTGGGCATCAGGTACGCCGCGTGCTCGCGAATGTCCGCGATGCTCGCCGCCCACAGCCGATTGGTCCCCCCCGACAGCCGCTTCGCCACCAGCGCCCGCGGCTCGAGCATGTTCGCAACCAGCGTCCCCACATCCCGCGCCGCGTTTGGCAACTTCATCCGCCCCGCCTCGAGCCTCGTCTCAAACGCCTCCCGCGCCCGCACCGGCGCCTGCCCCTCCATGAACACCCGCTCCGCGATCATGCAGGTCAGTTGATCGCGCAGTTCCTTCTCCGTGCCCAACGCCCCAAACTGCCGCACCGTCTCGCTCCAGCCAGGCAGCGCATCGAAGTAGTACGTCACTTCCTCCGCAATCGCGAGCGCAAACAGCCGCCGCACCCCCAGCCGCGTCTGCGCCGCCGCCACCATGGGCGTCGTCGCGAGCGTGAGCATCACGCTCTCCCCCTGATCCACCATCGCAACGTTCGACGTTCCTGCCTCCGGCAGGTCCCCGCACTCCCAAGCGATCATCCCCCGCTGCTCGATCTCCGCCGTCGCCGCCGCGCTGCGAGCCTTCGCGATTCGCGCCTCCAGCCGCTTCACCAAAGCACCCACATCCCGCCCCGCCGCGATCTCCTCGTCGCTTTCCCTCGACGCGACCACCCGCACCCGCAACTTCAGATGCTCGGGCAGCGCCCCAAACGCCCACTCCTTCTCAGGCACCGCAACCTCGAACAACACCAGCACCGCCTCGCTCAACGCATCAACAAATCGCCCCCGCCCAAACTCCATCGCCTCCGCACACGCCCGCGCCGCCCCCTCAACGCCCTCGCCCCCCGCCTTCCGCTCAAGCTCCCCGCGCCGCGCCTTGGGCAATTGCTTCATCAACGCCAGCACCACCTCCCCCACCATCCCAGGCATCAGCCACGCCGCTCGCTCCGCAAAGCCCTCGAGCGCCAGCACCGGCACCGTCACCGTCACGCCATCCTCGTCCTTCCCCGGCGCAAACGCATACGCCACCGCGCACTTCTCCCCGCCCACCTCAATCTCACTCGCAAACGCCCCTTCATCCATTGCCCGCTTCGCCGCCGGCGTCAGCACATCTTCCAACCGCCACTGCAGCACCCGCTCATCCCGCGCCGCCGCGCCCACCAGCCACCCCTCAAGCCCCGCCTGCTCACACACATGCCCGGGCACGCGCTCCGCAAACCACGCCGCCAGCGCATCATCACCCACCAGCACATCCCGCCGGCGTAACCGCGCCTCCGCCGCCTTGGCCCGCTCGCGAATCGCGCGATTGTGCCGCATGAACTGCGCATCAAGCTCCCACCGACACTGTGCCAATCCCTCCAGCAGCAGAATCCGCCGCGCCGCCGCCGCATCCAGCGGCGCCAGCGCCGCCGCGCGCCGCGGCACAACCACAATGCTCCCCAAGACCACCCGCTCAAACGCCCTTGGCTGCCCGCTCGCGGGATCAAGATGCGCATCCGCAAACTGCCGCTTGAAAAGATGCCCCGCGCACTCCTCGATCCACGCCGGCTCAATCGCCGCCAGCGTGCGCGCGAACAACCGCGACGTCTTCACCATCTCCGCCGCCATGATCCATCTGGGCTTGCGCGAGAACAACGCCGAACCCGGGAAGATCACCGCCGAAAGCCCGCGGATGCTGCGATACTCAAACGAGTTGTCGCTCTCCCGGCACGCGACATTCGAAATCAGCCCCGTCAGCAGTGCCCGATGCACCCGATCCGCCCGCGACAGATCCTTCCCCTTCCCGCTCGCCCCACCAACACCCCGCATCTCCCCCGCTGACTCAAACGCCTCCCGCGGCACCTCATCCGCGACCTCTCGCAACTGATGCACCATGTCCCGCCACTCGCGCATCCGCGGAATCGACAGGAAGTGCTCCCGACACCAGGACGACCAACTCTGCCCATCCTCGCCAATGTCCCGCGACGCGTGCCACAAATTCAGCAACGTCACAAAGTCGCTGGTCTGATCGCGAAACAACGACTGTGCCTGCTCCGCCTCTTCCTGTCGCCCGCTGGGCCGCTCGCGCGGGTCCTGCACGCTCAGCGCGGCCGCCAGCACGATCACATCATCCAGCACATCGTCCCGATGCCCGCCCAGAAGCATCCGCGCAATCCGCGGCTCCAGCGGCATCCGCGCAATCGCCCGTCCGATCGCCGTCGTCTCTCCGCTGCGATCCGCCGAGGTGATCGCGCCGAGTTCAAACAGCGTCTCATACCCATCCCGAATCGCGGCCTCATCGGGCTTGTCCAGAAACGCGAAGTCCTCGATCGCGCCCAGCGCCAGCGACCGCATCTGCAGAATCACGCCCGCAAGGCTCGTCCGCCGAATCTCCGGATCGGTGTAGATCGCTCGAGACTTATACGACTGTTCACTGAACAGCCGGATGCACACGCCCTCCGCCACGCGCCCGCACCGCCCCGCCCGCTGATTCGCACTCGCCTGCGAGATGCCTTCCACCTGCAATCGCAGCGTTTTCGACGCCGCGTCGTATCGGCTGATCTTCGCGAGCCCAGTATCCACCACGCCGCGAATCCCAGGCACCGTCAGCGACGTCTCCGCCACGTTGGTCGCCAGAATCACCCGCCGCGCCCGCGGATCCCGATGAAAGATCCGATCTTGCTCCGCGTTGGACAATCGCGAAAACAGCGGCAGGATCTCAAGCCCCAAGCGCCGCCGCACAATCGCATCACTCGCCAGCCGAATCTCCCGCTCGCCAGGCAGAAACACCAGCGTGTCCCCATCGTCGATCGCCGCGTCGAGTTCCTCGACCGCGTCCGCGATCGCCTCCGGATTGATCGCGTCCCCGCCCCGCCCATCTACAGCCCGATACCGCATCGCAATCGGATACGTCCGCCCCGACACCTCAATCACCGGCGCCACCTTCGCCCCGCCGAAGTAATCACTGAACCGCTTGGGCTCGATCGTCGCGCTCGTGATCACCAACTTGAGATCAGGCCGCCTGGGCAGCAGTCCCCGCAAGTACCCGATCAGAAAGTCCACGTTCAACGACCGCTCATGCGCTTCGTCCAGAATGATCGTCGAGTACGCCGACAGCAACGGATCACCGGTCAACTCCGCCAGCAGCAACCCGTCGGTCATCAGCTTGATCTTGGTCTCGCGCGAAGTCTGATCCGCGAACCGGACCTTGAACCCCACGCTCCGCCCCAGCGCCTCTCCCCGCTCCTCCGCGATTCTCGCGGCCACCGCCCGCGCCGCAATCCGTCGCGGCTGCGTGTGCCCGATCAACACATCGCCCGAGCCACCCGCCGCGTGCTTGCGTGCCTCATCAATCGCCAGGCACATCTGCGGCAACTGCGTGGTCTTGCCCGAGCCCGTTTCCCCGCAGATCACCACCACCTGATGCGCGCGGATCGCCGCCTCGATCTCCGCGCGACGACCAAGGATGGGCAACATCGCGTCCGCCATCGCAGTCCAAGCTACTTCGCTTCGGGCCCCGAATACACCGCCCCCGACGTTGCCGTCTCCCACAACTCAATCTTCGACAACCCGCCCAGATGCGGCTTGAGCTGTGCCCACAGCCACACGCAGATCCCCTCCGACGTCGAAATCCCCATCCCTTCGATCTCGTTCAAGTACGCATGGTCCAGCCGCTCCACCACCGGCCCCACGACCTTCTTGATGTCGGCAAAGTCCATCACCCACCCCGTCTTCGCATCGATCTCGCCCCGCACATACACCCGCAGGCGATACGAATGCCCGTGCAGCCGCCGACACTTGTGCCCCTCGGGCAAGTGGTCAAGCCGATGCGCCGCCTCGAACTTGAACTCCTTGAAGATCTCCATGCACGATGGGTCCCAGATCCACTCTCATCCATTCAAAAAACAAGCCCCTGCCGAAGCAAGGGCCGTTTCAAGCGGAGAGGGGGGGATTCGAACCCCCGATACCGGCCTAAACCAGTATAACGGTTTAGCAAACCGCCGCCTTCAGCCGCTCGGCCACCTCTCCGGCGAACGACTTGAGGGGGATGATAGGATCGTCCCGACGCCTTGGCCAATCGCCTTCTTTCCAGACAACCCAACCGCCCTTCCACGCACAATCCGGGCCTTCATGGCACGCACCAGCAGGCCGCGAACCGCCCGCGCTCGGCGGCGAAGTCCGCGGGCGGGGCGGGCAACTCCAGCCAGGCAGGTGCATGGCCAAGGCCCTTGGACACCTCGCGATGCAGGCGTGTTCCACCCTGAGGCAAGCGCTGGCACAACTCCTGCGTGTTCGTGCTCGCGAGGATGGAGGGGAACGCACCACCGACTTTCAGGGCCTCACCCGCCGAGCGAGCTTGGGGGACGCCCCGCGGCCTGGGCGTGAGCAACTGCGCCGCCTGCTGTACGAGCTTGGCATAGTCCTCGATGCTGCTCCACGCCCGAATGCCCTTGCGCTTGTTGCCCGCCGCAAAGCTGGGCGGATCGAGGATGATCATGTCGTAACGAAGGCCCTTGCGCTTTGCGTAGTCAAAGAACTCGAAGGTGTCCATCCGCGCGAAGCGATGCTGCGCGGGATCGAGTCCGTTGTGCTCGAAGTTTCGCTTGCCCCAATCCAGATACCGAGGCGAAACGTCCACGCTGGTCGTGATCGCGCCTCCGACGGCCGCCGCGACGCTGAAGGCGCACGTGTACGCAAAGGTGTTGAGCAGCGTCGGCGGTGCGGTGTTCTCACGCTTCGCGGCCTCGCTGCGTCGCTTCGCCCACTGGTGCACCAGCCCGCGATTCTCGCGCTGATCCAGGAACAACCCCGTCGAAAGGCCGTCGTACATGCGCACTTCG
Organism: Phycisphaerales bacterium; assembly: GCA_022843045.1. Taxonomy (GTDB): domain Bacteria; phylum Planctomycetota; class Phycisphaerae; order Phycisphaerales; family UBA1924; genus BJHL01. The sequence goes on along the minus strand of JALHOJ010000022.1, from coordinate 9,529 downwards.
AGCTTCCACGCGTGCTCGCGAATCACCAACGCTTCGGGCACGGCTTCGCCCGCTGACGGCTGCGCCCGCGTGGCGACTTCGGGCAAGACACCGCCCAGCCGCGATCGGTCCTTCGCAAACGGCTTGACGTACACCGCCCGCACCCGCGCGGCTTCTGGCAGTTCGACGTTGATGGCTTCCAACACCGTCGCCGCCATCGCTTCGCCGTCAAACCAACCCGGCGCTCGCCCCTCGTACACGTTCACGATCGCCGCGCCGCCGCGAACCGCGTTCTCGCCGCGTTCCTCGTTGCTCACATCGCCAAACACATCCACATACACGCCAGCCAATCCATCAGCCTCGCCCGACAGCACGCGCGTCGCGCCGCCCGGCCGCTGCTCGATGGTCTTGCGCCGCGCCGCCACCGCTCGGCGCACGATCATCGTCAGCTTCGGGTCCGTCCCGCCCTGAGCTTGCACCGCGTCTTTGCGGCCATGATCCGTCCTGGTTTCGTGTGCCGGTCGTTGAGTCACGTCGTCCCTTTCCATGGCACGCACTGCTTCAAGTCGATCCGCTCAAAGCCCAGACTCTCGTACAGGGCTACGGCGGGCCGATTCTCCCGCGTCACCACCAAGTGCGCACGCGGTTCGCCGCGCCGCGAGAGCACGCCCAGCGCCCGAACCATCCCGGCACGAGCGAGCCCCTGACGCTTCCACTTGGGCGAGGTCATTGAGAACGCGATAAACGCCTCGCCCGTGGCCCACTTGGTCGCATCGCGGACCACGATGGTCGCCGCTGCAAGTTCGCCCCCGCGCTCCACCACGCACGAAGCTTCCCAGTCAATCGCCCCATATCCCCCATCAAGCGTCTTCGACGCCTCGCCCCGCGCATCCTCCAGCGATTCGCCCCCGTCATCCACCGTGCCGCGATACGCGTTCCACATCAGGTTCGCAAAGCCCTCGACGTCGCTTGCGCGAGGTGCTCGTGTGCCGATTGGCTCGTGGGGTGAGTCAACTGGGGCGTTCAGCCGTAACGTCATCCAATCTCGAACCGGTGCACTCATCAGCCCAGCGTAGCGATAGACTTCGACGTCGATTACTTCGAGTCCCACAGCCGTTCCGGCAAGGAAACCACCATGGCCCGCACCACCTCCGGCTCACAACGCACCGGCGCAGCCTCCGCCTCCGGCCGCAAGTCCCGCTCCGCGACCAGCACCTCCCACAAGGGCAGCCGGGTTGAACCCAGCCACATCACCGAGCAGAAGCGAACCACGCGGGCTAAGAAAGCCACCAAGAAGTCCTCGAAGAAGTGAGTCGGCTTACGCCGCGACGCGGGCCCGGTCTGCCGACGCAAGCAGCTTCTTCACGATCACGATGAAGACGCCTGTCAGCACGAGGTTGAGCGCGAGCGACAGCATCGCGACGATCACGACCGGCCCGCCAATGCCGTACGACAGCGAGATGATCAGCACGCCCGCGCCCACTTCGCCGCGGGGCCACATGCCAATCGCCACAGCGAGCCGTTCCTGCCAGGTCGCCTGCTTGCGATAGCAGAGCGCGGGGAACATCTTGCCCAGATTGGCCAGCGCGGTGATCGCCAGCACGTGCAACGCGATCGTGCCCCAGCCCATCGCGGGCGTGACGCCCACCAATGCGCCGCCCACCTTCGCAACTTCCGCGCCCTCATCGACCGCGACGCCCGCTTCCTGCACCGATCCCGCCAGTGCATCGCCGATCGCCGGCATGGACAAGCCCACCAGCAGCATGAACAGCGCGCTGACGATGGCGTTGGCCTTCGCGTCCGCGCCGGCGGGCTCGTGATGACCCGCATGGCCAGCCTGCGCCGCCTCGTGCTTTCCGTGCCCATCGCCCGGCGTCGGATCGCCATTGTGCATGAGGCAACCCAGCACGAACGCCGGGAGCAGCACTTCGATGTGGATCGGCACCTGAGCGTCGATCAGTTTCGATAGGAAGTGGATCAGCGACACGACGCCGACGATCAACAGCGAGTACACCAGCGTCGCCTTCCAGCCGGCGGGAATCCGCCACTGGTGCAGATACTTGAACGCGATCCACAACTGCACCGCCATCAGGAGCACGATCACCGCCAACTGCCACTTGAACCCCACCATCGCCATCTTCAGCGGGATCATCAGCAGGACGGTGTCCAGGTCGTCAAAGATCGCGAGGATCCGCGCCTTGCGAAAGACCCAGGTCGCCGCGAGCCCCGCCGCGGCGAGCATGCTGAACAACACGCCCGCGCTGGTGGGCGCGGCAAATCGCGAGGCCAGCAGCGATTCCTTCCAGACGTCCCAGCTGCCCCACGCAGTTTGGGGCAGCATGACGTAGATGAAGTAGAGGCAGCAGAAGATCCACGGAAACGCGGCGGCCGTTGCGCCGACGACGTAGTCCCAGCCGTATTGGCGCAGGTTGGACTTGTCGATGTCAAACTCGCGGCCCACGCCGATCATGATGTATGAGAGCGCGACCATCGTCGCGGCCTGAATCCACGGGAAGATCGCGTCGTACGAGTCGCCCGCCATTCCTGGCACGACCTGCGATCCGATCAGACCCAGGACCAGCAACGACGAATAGAGCAGCACCCGTTTCATGAGCCGCGATGATACGACTCTTGGTTTCGAACTTGGGGTGGCAGAAAGGCGAATCCCGTTCGTTTCCAGACATCTTGCACCGCTTCACTCTCATATTCGCAACCCCACTCCGGATATGTTCTGTTCTCTGAAAGCGAAGCCAGGTCATAGCCGCAGTGAATGCACACGCGACAGTCGCTTGACCGGACCAGATGCCATATTTCCAGTGTGCGTCATCGCGATCGCGACGCCACGGACACCATGCAAGCACACCGGAGCGATGCGGACACACCGGGTATCCTGCTGCATGCACAACCGCTTTGCCGTCGCACTGTCTCTCGCGGTGTGTCTCCTTTCTGCCGGCTGTCATTCCTCCCGCAAGCGTGTCGAGCAGCGGCCATCCGAGTCGGCTGATGTCACAACCCTCATCCAATCCACTGACTTTGACCCTCTCGCGGGACCCGTGTGGAGCGGCACGCTCACCTACCTCGACTACACCTCCAACAAGTCAACCACCATCCGCTCGACCTTGCTGGTGAAGAGCATCTCTCCGGGCGTCTGGACGTGGGCCACGGGATACAACGACGAACCGGACGCCAACTCCTCGAGCGAAGTTCGCGTGATCGAGAAGGGTGCCGCGATCCAATCGGGCGACACCGTCGAGCGAGTCGTGTCTCGCGTGCGCCGTGGCGAAAATATCACGATCACGACCCAGCACGACAGCACTGACAACAACCGGCCCGCGACCATCCAGCGGGTGTATGACATCTCGCCGGGTCGGTTCTCGATCCGCAAGCTTGTGAAGGTTGAGGGGGAGGGCGAGTTCTTTGAGCGGCATGTGTACAACTGGTCGCGATAGCCGCCTTGATGTGTGAATTCTGGCGATTCTTCGGGTCAGGAGCAACCGCCGGGCCGTATTTGTGGTACAGTCTCCTGCTCGGGAAGCTCGCGCCGTTGCAACCATTGCCGCGCGATGAGTCGTCACTGACGCTGGAGATCCACCCATGCCGCTCTCGCCCTTCACGCCCCGCGCGTGCTTCCGTGCCTTTGTGCCGTTGGTGATGTGGTCGGCCATGGCCATCGCGCAGCCTGAGCCCGCGCCTGCCCCCGCCCCCCCCGCGCCCGCCCCCGGTCCTGCCGCTGCCCCAGCAGCTCCGGCCCAGCAATTGACCATCACCGAGACCTGCTCCGTTGATCTTGCCCGGCCTGGGGAGATGTGGGACGTGCTCTCCAACGTGCTCACGCGAACGGCCGGCATCTCGGGCGATGCGGTTCGCGCGTTTGAGGTGAAGACCATCGGCAACGTCAAGCATGGCGACGATCTCGTTCGCGCCGCGGCCAAGGAGTTTGGGATTGACGAGGCCAAGCTGTTCGCTGAAGTGCGGCGATGGAAGCATGTCAATTGCAACCACGGGCCGGTGCTGGGCGCAGATGGCGTGACCATCGAAACTCCGCCCGAGAAGAACGTCACGCACCAGCCCGTCGAACTCACGAAGTTTGCGCGCGATGTCGCGCTGCATGTCGTGCTGCACGAGATCGGGCACGGCCTGATTCGCGAGTTTGGCATTCCGATCCTGGGCAACGAAGAGACCATGGCCGACGCGTTCGCGACGCACTACCTCGTGACGCACATGCCCGATCGCGCGTTTGATGCGATCATGGCCCGCGTCACATCGCTGCAGATCGAAGCCAGCGAAGTCTCGCGGAACGAATGGCCCGTGCGGGGCGAGCATGACAGCGATGCGCGGCGGGCGTATCAGATCGCCGCGCTCGCCGTCGCGGCAGATCGGCAGAAGTACCTGGAGATCGCGAGATTCGCAGGCATGAGCGCCGGTGACATTCGCAGCGCGGTGGACTACGGAGCGGAGATCCATCGCTCCTGGCGACGCACGCTCGCGCCGCTGATGATGCCCGAAGGGATGCTCAGCAAGGAAGCGAACGTGGAGTGGGAGATCGCCGAGAACTCGCCGGAACTGGCGAGCCACATGCCTCTCATCGACGAACTTCGCGCCCAGATCAAGCGCTTTGACTGGCACTCGTTCGTCAGGATCAACTTCGTGACGGGCGACGGCAGCGCGAACTGGAATCGATCCACCCGCACCATTCGCGTTTTCAGCGGATACATGGGCCGATTCGTGGATCAGGGGCGGCGGTGGGAGTTGATGTCGGGGAAGGCTGTGGAGCCGAGGCAGGACGCCAAGTGATTGCGGATGGCTCTGCACTGGAGCGGTGCGGCACGGCGTGCTGACTTGGGCGGGTTCTTCATTGCTGCTGCGGGCGTGGGCGGGGCGAGGTGTGGAGTTCGGGCGCGGGGCCGCCGTTCGACTGGACGTCTGGGGCTCGACGCACGCCGCGGCCAAGCTAGCTTCCAAGTTGGGTCCGCGGACTTTGGTGGCGTGTGACCTCGCGAGCAATTTGGTCGCGGCGCGGCGGTGTTCGATGGGGTTTAGGCTGGACTTGCAGATGGATTCGAGGGTTTGGAGGGCGAGTTCGCGGCGGCGCTGGTTGGCGAGGGCGGCGAAGTGGGCGAGCCAGGCGGCGGTGGCGGGCTCGGCGAGTTGGTCGAGGATGTCGAAGAGGTTCTGGGCGAGTTCGTCGGCGAGCGCGGCGGCGTCGTTGCCGAGTGCGAGGAAGCGCGTGATGAGGTGACGCGACTCGGGCGGGAGGGGCGGGAGTTGGACCGCGGGGATCATGAGAGCATCATGATCGAAGATTCTGGAATTGCAAGTGGGGAGTTGGTGGAAGGGGTGGGTTGCGCGCGCGCGGAGGGTCGAAGGGAGCGAAAGCGCGCACAAAGTGGCATGTTCGAAGTGGCGCGAGGGCCAGAAGAGGCGGGGGTCAACGGTTGGCCCAGAAGTCGGCGGAGGTTTGGACTTCGATGACTTCGAAGTCGACGAGGTCGGACCAGTTGGCGATCCAACCGTCGAAGGCCTCGCGGCTGGGGGCGTTCATGAGTTGGTAGCAGCGAGTGCCGTCGGCGGCCATCCAACTGGCGACGTACTCGAGGCCCGCGCCGTCGGGCATGAGGCGGCCTTTGGCTCGGAAGCGGGCGCCGACTTGGTCTGGGTTGGCGGAGCGGAAGGACTCGATGACCATGTAGAGCATCGAGGGCGTACGCGGGCAGCGGTGAGAAAGTTTGCCGTTGGTGGGTCGGCACTGGGGGCGCGGCGGACCAGGAACCACTCTCCTTACAATGTTTGATCGCCAAGAAACGCTCCGATCTCCCGCATGTCCCGGTGCTGCTCCCGCAGGTGCTCGACGTGCTTGGACTGCGCGACGATGACACGCAGGGCGGGGGCGGCGGGGTTAGCGGGGGCAAGATTGTCGTGGATTGCACGCTGGGCTTGGGCGGACACAGCGCGGCGATGCTCGAACGTCTGGGCGAAGGCGGGATGTTGATTGGGATTGACCTGGACGGCGCGAATCTGGCGTTGGCCCGGGCCCGATTGAAGCACGTGCGGACGCGCGCGACGTTTCAACTGTTCCAGACAAACTTCGCGGGGATCGAAAACGTGCTCGCGAAGGCGGGCGTTGCGCTGGGCAGTGTGGATGGTGTCCTCGCGGATGTGGGCATCGCAAGCACCCAGATCGACGATCCAGCGCGAGGCTTTTCCTATCGCAGACCCGGGCCGCTGGACATGCGGATGGACCCCACGCGCGGGCAACCGGCTTCGGCGTTGCTGCAACGCATGAGTGAGCGTGAGATTGCGGACGCTCTGCTTGAACTGGGCGACGAAACCGATGCGCCGCAGATCGCACGGCTGATCGTGCAGCGCCGAGCAGCGGCACCGATTGAAACCACGCAAGACCTGATGGCGATTGTGTGCGAAGCGCGCGACTTCACCATTGCGCGTGCGGCGGGCGCGAAGCTGCACCCGGCGGCCCGCACGTTTCAAGCCCTGCGCATCCTGGTCAATCGCGAACTGGCCAACCTTGATCGCCTGCTCACGGTGCTGCCCAGCGTCCTCAAGCCCGGCGGCATCGCGGCCATCATCAGCTTTCATTCGGGCGAGGACCGGCGGGTCAAGTATGCGTTTCGCGACGGGTTTCGCGATGGGGTGTACTCCGCGGAGAATCGCGACCCGATCGTGGCGGATGAATTTGAGAGGGAAGACAATCCACGGGCGCGGTCGGCGAAACTACGCTGGGCGAAGAGGGCGTAGCGGTATCAGCACGCCAGACGGCATCGGGCGAACACAAGGGCTGCTTGAACGCGGAGACGCGAAGTGGGACGTGGGCTTTCGAACGCAGAGGAAGACGGAGAGGGGGAGAGAGGAAGACAGAGAGGGCGGGGGGAGGGGGGAGGGGGGTGGGGGTGGGGGCAAGTTGTGCCACCTGCCTATTTGCGGTAGTATCCGATCCAGGTCGGCACGGCGAGCGTGAACTGATCGGGGTGGCTTAAGGGATCTTCGATACCCAGTACGCGCATGAAGTCGAAGATCTGACCCACATCGCCCACCTCGCACTTGTCCGTGCTCGAGATGCGCCTGGGTTGGGGGTGGGCTCGCCAGTCGAAGAGATATGGAGCGACCGCGGGCGCGGGGATTCCCCACGCATCGGCGAATGTCGTGAGGTCTCCTTCTTTCCAAGGCCGCGGCGCGTGCTCGTCTTGATCGAAGTACCCGACATCGGTGCTGAAGTCGGCGACGACGTCGGTGCCGCGGAACAGGGTGAAGTCCCAGTGCGCGCCTTCCTGGGCGCGCAGTTCCAGGTGCAGGAGATTGTGGCGGGCGGCGATGCTGCTCGCGAACCGCCAGGCTTGGTCCGTGATGTTGATGGTTTCCGCGCCCGCGACCACGCGCAGCTCTGTGGTTCCGAGGCGGTACTGCCAGGAGTCAGCGGGATCGGTGCGGGGAGCGTCGCCTGGCAGCGCGGCCAGCGCCTCTGCGACCCACGCGCGGGCGAAGGCTCGCGGCACGGGCTTCAGGATGCTGAAGACGAGGCGAAGACCCATGGGGGGATGCTAGTGCCGAGTTGCTGGAGCCGGACGGATCAACGTGAGAAGGGCGGCATGGGCAGGGTGTGCTGCCTGCCCTTGGAGAGGTGGGCTGGCGTTGAGGGGGCGTGTGGGTCGGTCAGGGGGTCATAGCGGGCGTTTTGGTAGATCGCACAGGCAGCCGCCGCAAAGCCGACGGCAGCCTGTGGCACGGGGTGGGGGTCAGGTTGTGCCACCTGCCCACGGGGTGGGGGCAGTTTGGACTACGTTTCCGCCGACCCAACTAACGCCTTTTGCGAAGCTCGCCAAATTTCTCACGGTGTGCCTGATCGACTTTTCGTATGTCAAGTGCTTCGCGATAGCACGGATGGATCTCCCACGTCACACCGAAGTCATGGTTAGTCTTGTTGTCCAAGAAATCGGGCATCTGATCAAACGAATAGTGCTCGTAACCATCATCAGAACTGCTGCGCGCGAGAATAAAACCAACTCGGTACAAGAATCTTGCGATGTCTCGGGAAGCTCGAGTATGTACACCCTCAATAACTACATGAACATGCGGAAGAACTTTTTTGTTCACCCAATCAAATAGCTCATCTCGAGTGAACTCTCTGGGAGATCCCCTGAATGATGTAATTAGTTCCTGAATCTCTCGGCACTGATGTTTGTGCTCAACGACTAGATCAGCAATACGTCTAGTGCCGTAATCACCCCACACAGCATCGACGTGCGACTTTGATATAAATGCGATACCTTCTCGAAGAGCAGCCGCCTGCGCCAGCTTACACAACTGAATACCCCATCGCGGACGCTGATATGAGAGCGTATAAAGAACTTGATGACTTGGCACTTCTTTGTCAGCCCACGGCATTTTCGGCTGCACAATATAGTTTAGCCACTCCTGCTCATCCAGAAGGGAGTCAACGAGCCCGCGAGACTGGACAATTTGACGACGATGGGGCGAAAGCTGCGCCCTCACCCGCTTTTCAAGGATCTGGCGAAACTCTTCCCGAGTCCACTCAATAGGCTTTACATACTGGTCAATTTTGTCGAGGGCCTCATCATGTCGGCGGATCACCGGCCAAACGTCAGTCCGCAGAGTTACTCGAAAGCGGAAACCAGAAACGTCCTGCGTGAGGTACCTCATCGCTGAGAAAAACGTCGACAACTCAAGAATTTCTTCTTCCGTGTTTTGAAACGTAGCGTCTAAATCGTCTATGAATATCCAGACGTTTGGTTTGGTACGGCGAAGTATCTCGACTTCTTCAATTATTTTTCGCTTATCTACGTTGATTCCTGGTATTGATCTACCGAATCGGTCCAAGAGACTTCCGATGATGTTTTTCCCCTTGAATCCATCAATTTCCGCTGCTTCAACCAAAGTGACATGATCATCCTTTACCGCAAAGCCAATTCGCTGCGCAACGATGCGATTCACAACCGTGCACAATCGAACCATCCACTCTCGAATTCGATCGTTAGGCGATGTGGTTTGGCTACTGAATCCAAAACGCGATCTCGCAAGATCTGCGCCGCGGCAACGCACGATGATCTCACCGGGACTCGATTCTCGGAGTTTTCCTTCGGCCCATCGCAAGAGTGCCGACTTGCCCACGCCCTTTTTGGCAGTGGCAACCAACATCGCCCGCGTGGGATCGAGCATTGACTCAAAGTCCGGTCGCTCGTGGTAATACTGCTTCAGTGATGCAAAATCGACATCGTCACCGGCTTCGTTCCCGAAATCGACCAGCTTAAGGAGATTCAGCATGCTGATAGTGTACGCGAATCCGCGTTCATGGCTGTCACCATGAACGCAGTCATCTAGTAATCCATATCGCCATGATCGTGATCATGGCCGCCCGCTGGCTTCTTTTCCTTGATCTCGACGATCGCGGCTTCGGTGGTGAGCATGAGGCCGGCCACGCTTGCCGCGTTTTGCAGGGCGACGCGTTCGACCTTGGTGGGGACGATGACGCCCATCTTGATCATGTCGCCGTATTCGTGCGTGAGGGCGTTGTAGCCGA
>JALHOJ010000021.1 GCA_022843045.1 Phycisphaerales bacterium | reverse complement strand
GAAAGGTCTGGACTTTCCAGGCGTGCGGCTCGTGGGCATCATCGACGCAGACACCGCCCTGCAGATCCCTGACTTCCGCGCGGGCGAACGCACGTTCCAGTTGATCACGCAGGCCGCGGGCCGGGCGGGTCGTACGGGCGAAACGCCCGGCAACGTCATCGTGCAAACCAACACTCCGGCCGATCCTTCGATCGTGCACGCCAGTTCGCACGACTTTGTCGCCTTCGCCCGCGAAGAGCTCGACGCCCGCAAGCACTTTGGCGTGCCGCCGGCCGCTCGCATGGCTCGGGTGGTGTGCCGCGACGCGTCAGTTTCCAAGGCCAAGCAGCACGCCGAAGCCGTCGCTGCGGCGCTTGCGGAGCAATCCCCCGCAGGCGTGCGCGTCACGCCCGCCAGCCCCTGCGCCATCGAACGCATCGCCAACCAGTTCCGCTTTGCCGTCGAGGTCTACGCACCCGACGCGGTATCACTCCAACGCGTCTTGGGCCGCTGCCGCGCTGCAGGCCTGCTCAAGAGCGACGCCAAGACGGCGGTGGATGTCGATCCCGTGGCGGTGCTGTGATCACTCCCACTCACTCCCGCTCACTCCAGCGTCGACTGCCACCCCATGATCCGCACGTCTATCACCCTGCCGAACTTCTGGCCGCACCGCGGCATCACACCGATGGTCTGGAAGCCCAGCGACTCGTGAAATCGCACGCTCGCCTCGTTCCCGTTGTTGATCCTTGCAATGACCAGCCGCACACCCTGTGCCTCGCCACTTCGCAGCAGTTCGAGCATGAGCGCTCGCCCCACGCCCTTGCCCTGAGCGTCCGCATGCACGTACACGGAGTTCTCCGCCGTTCGCGCATAGCCCTCCCGCTCGCTCCACCTCGAAAGCGACGCCCAGCCCAGCACATGGACGCCATCGGTCGCCACGAGCACCGGATGCCGCGGATGATCATGCTCTCGGAGCCACGCCGACCATTCCTCGCGCGTGCGGGCCCGAGTCATCATCGTGTTGAGCCCGCGCTCGCACTCGGGGTCGTAAATCGCGGCGATCCCCGCAAGATCCGAAGCTACCGCAGGGCGAATCACCACCTCGCCCCCAGCCGACGCGTGGGCTCTTCACCTGCCGAATGGACCAGCGTCGCCAAGCCGTCGACCGTCAGGGACCCATCGGCGGGAGTTATCCCAGCCAGCAAACGTCGCTGCGACTCGGCAAACTCGCGATCAGTGAGCCCCAACCCGCGGACGCGATCCAGCACGCCGCGGAGCGACAGCAGCGTCCGCATCGTCTCTTCCTGCTGCGGGCTGGTCGCGAGGAACCACGCGAGTTCGCGAGGCTCCACGGCGTTGGTCGCATCACCGGCGGCGTGCGATCGCGCTGCTTGATACTGCCGCACGAGGGATTCGATCTGCGCCGCAACCGCCACCGAGCGATCCGACCCCGGCTCGCCCAGAATCTCATCGTGTGCGATCACCGCATCTCGCACCTGCTTGGAGTTGAACCGCGTCGCCGCAATCCGCACCTCGTTCGCATCGGTCGCCGCTTCGCCTTCGGGCAAGTCGGAGTACACGTATCGCCCGGACCTCGCCGCGATCATCTCCGCTGCGTCCACGCCTCGCCCGCTCACGGCAACCCTGCGGAGCAACTCAATGTCGTACACGCGAGGCAGCACAACAACTTCGAGCCCAGGATCACGCGGGCGAGGATCCTCGAGGCCACCGGGACCCGCCGGAGGCGGCGGGGGCGGGGGCCCACGCTCAGGCACGCGGAGATCGAGCACTTCGTTCCCGACACCGACGAATCGCTCGGGCGCGACCTCGCTCGCAAGCATCGTGACCTGATCGAAGAGCGAGAGGTTGCCGCTGTACTCGCCGGTGCGTGAGCCGAATCGCGGCGCGGCCTCCGAATCGCCCGCGAGCACGATGTCTCCTGAGAACGCAATCGCGCCGCCTGCCACAAAGTCAAGCCCGAGATCGGTGAGCAGATTGCCGACCTGATCACGCAATGTGCCCGCAGGACGACGCAAGAGCGTGATCGTCTCCGCAAGCAGCCGCATCGCGCCCCGTGTATTGATGTCCCCCACCGCGATGCGATCCGCGCTCATGTCCAGATCGCCCAAGACTGTGAGCTTCTCGCCTTGAGCGAACTCGATGGCATCAGCCCGCACCGTCAGGTCATTGCGGCCGATCACCGTCGCGGCTTCTTCCCCGCCTCGAGTCGAGGGTGAGTCGCTCGTCGACAGAGAAAGCGTGCCCAGCCGCGTCCCCGCGCCGATCGTCGTCGGAACAGTGCCACTGCCAAAGGCAATCAAGCCGTCATTCGTGCTGATCGAGAGATTCAGCGGCCGGGCGAGGATCGCTGAAAGTCCGCCCTCGATGTCGCCGCCAACACTGATGAGCCCGCCGTCGCTGGATCGCAGGCTCGCGTCGGTGAGCAGTCGCAGTCCGCCGCGATAGGTCTGGTCACCTTCAGTGAGCATCCGAACCAGGAACTCATCCGCCGTGACGTCGGTGCGGCCCAGCGTGGTCCTGCCTTCAACGCGCACTTCGCGCAGCGGGCGCAAGTCCCCCGCGCCCATCTCAAACGTCGCGTCGCCGTTGATCGCCAACGAACCCAACACGTCCAGCGGGCCCAGCGTTGATGTCACGGGCGCCTCGAACTGCACGCGCGACGCCCGCAGCGTGACCTCGCCACCGACGTACACACGATCCTCATAGAACTGCTCGCCCGTCGTGGTGACGTTCGCGAAGAGCTCAACCGTGCCAAGCGACGCGAACGATGCGAGGTCCAGCGTGTCCATCACCTTGAGCGACCCGGGCTGGATCGGGTTAAACGCGCTGTGGGCGTTGAGCGTTGCGCGAGCGCCGGTCAGCCCGCGTGCATCCGCGATCGTGATCGACTCATAGAACGACTGCGCGAGGTACAGCAGGCCCGCAGTACCATCGCCAAACTGGCTCTGCGTGGGCAGGCTTGCGTCGCTGAACCCGCGATTCTGGCTGAACTCAAATCGCGCGGGCGATGTGCCTGTCCCGCCGGTTCCGACAAACATCGGCGCGTTCGTGCGGACGTCAATCACGCTCTCGGGAATCGCCTGAGAAGGCGACCATGCACCAGGATGCGTGCCCGCTCGCAGTTCAATCGCACTCGACGCGATGCTGAGGCCCGCCGCACTGAACGAGAGATCGCCGCCCCCGCCCCCCCCGCTCCCCGCGCCCGCCCACGCCGTGACGCGCTCGGACGCACTCAACGAAGCACCGATCCTGAGATCCGCGAGCGACGTGAGATCGATTGTCGTCGCACTCGTCAGTTGCTCGTTCACAACCAGCCCGCCGCTTGCTCGCGCGGCGAGCGAGCGATACGACTGGCCTGCTCCGCCCGCGTTGCCGAGCGTCAGCGTGCCGCGGGTCACATCGATCGCGACATGCACATCCTGGCTGTTCGCGATCTTCGCCTGCACGCCCGACAAAGCCAGCGACTCCGCCTGCGTCCACTCCACCCGCGAACCGCTTGCGACCGTCGCACGCCCAAACTGCACGCCAGCCGAGTTGGACCGCAGCTTGATGTCGCCCCCCAACGCGGCGAGTTGCGCCCCCGCCTGTGTGAGATCGCGGATCATGCCCGTACTGGTAAAGTCCAAAAAGCGTGCCGCGATGCCCACATCGATCAGCCCGGTTTCGCCCTCCACACCCATCGGCGTCGCCCGCCCAAACACAATCTCGCGACCCGCGTCGAGCGTCAGGCCGCCGTTGAGCTTCGTGATCGATCGCTCAATCACAATGTCAAGCGGCGTGCTCAGCAGCACATCCCCCGCGAAGTTCTCGATCGCGCTGGCCGACACAACGAACGTCTGATCACCAACGTCCGTCCGCGTCACTCGTCCGTCGCCAAGTTCGCCGTCCTGCGCCCCCGTATCACGCACGTAGATGCTGCCCGCCGCGTCGCCGCCCAGCAGCAACTGGCCTGTGCCGTCGCCGCCTGCCGTACCGCCTTGCATCGCAGCAGACCGAATCGCGCGAAGTTCGCCCTCAACCCGCATCGAGCGATCCGCATCGATCTGAATCGCGCCCACGCCCGCGTCGACGATGCTTCCCGATTCGACGACAAGATCACCGCTTGATCGCAGCGCAATCGTGCCCGCGCCGTCGTCGGTGCCGCCCGCGACCATCGCCGAGCCACTTGCAACGACCAGCCTGTTGCCCGCTTCGATCTCGATGACGCCGCCCCGCGCGGCAAACGGCGTGTCGGCCTCGGGGAGTTCCGCGCTCACATCGATCGTGCCAACCTGCTCCACTCGCGGCCCATCAATCCTCACGCTGGCGACAGGCGGCTCAACAACAACACTTGAAGCGGCCTGCGACGGAGGTTGCGAGTCCTCAGGCGTCGTCGCCGGCGCGTTGCTTGCGATCGTCCCCTCATTGCGAATCGTCCCGCTCGCCGCAGCGAGCGTCACGTTGCCGCCATTCGCCTGAATCGTCCCCGTGTTCTGAATCGCCAACGCATGCGCCGCCGCATCGCCAGCGCCCAGGCTCGTCACGCGCCGCTTGCCCGGGCGAGGCCCCGCACCGCTCACTGGCGGCTGTCGCCGGACATCGCTCGCGCCAGCGGTAGACTGCTGCTCGACCCGCACTCGAATCGCACTGCCTTCCTCCTGCACGAACACCTCGCCGCCCGTCGCGAGCGTCACTATGCCCCGCGGGTTGCCCTGTTCATCGGGCGCGGTCACGATTGTGCCGTGATTCGTGATCGCGCTGCCCACCAGCGTCACGCCGTTCGCGCTGATTGCTCCCTCGTTCACAATCGCGCCCTGGACGTTCGTGAATCGATCACGGCCCGCGGCGAAGTCCGCGTTCGACAGGTCCCCGCCCGCCGCGACCAATCGCGAAGCGTTGACGATGCTCCCTTGCCCAAAGATCACGCCCGCGCGATTGACGAGGTATACCTGCCCGTTCGCAAGCAATTGCCCATCAATCCGCGATGGCGCGGCACTCTGAATCCGATTGAACACCCGAGCATCCGAGCCGGGCTGAATGAACTGCACAGTCTGCCCAGCGCCCACATCAAACTGCCGATAGTTGATGATCGCCCCGTCGCTCGCGCGGATGATTGTTCGGCCATCAAGCCGCTCAAATCGCGCGGTGCCTCGCTGAACTTGTTCGCCCTGAATCGACGGCCCCTGCGCAAACGCGACGGGCCCAATCGCCCACAGACCGCCCGCGCACAGGATCAACGCGCCGGGTGCCTTCAGCCGAAGCGAAGAACCGCCTCCGCCGCCAACCTCGGGCCCAAACAGCATCTGCGACTCGTGCCAGCGTTCCATTCTGCACCATTCCCTTACTCATCATTCCTTGATGCGTCGCAGCGTGTTCAAACGCGCCACGATTCGACGGGGACTCCGCCCCACGGGAACCACGCAACTTCTTCGACTCACATCCAGCTTTGATCGCCGCATCCAGCGACCGCACATCATCCTGTACGCCGCTCAGTACATCAAGGTCGCGACAAAGTGCCACTGGAAGTCCCCCGACTCCACCAGCGTCGATCCATCGGCGTTCTCAAGTTCCGCTAACGCCCAGCCAAAATCGCTGCGGACGACCAAGCGTCGGTAAATCGAGAACTCCGCCCCAAGCCCAGCGCCCAGCAGCGTTTGGTCCTCCTCAAACGATTCCTTATCCGCATTCACAGTCATACCCGCGTCCACAAACCCGCGAAACAGCAGGTCCCAATCGGTCGGCCCGCCCGCATACTGCGGAGCCCAGCGGAAGGGCTCACCGAAGAAGCTGCCAGGCTGCTCGGACGCACCAAACCCCCGCGGCAGGTGAAACCGATACTCCGCCTGCAAGTTGAGCGAGTAATCCCCCGCCGCGATCCCCTGCGGATACCCGCGCACGCTGTACAAGCCACCAAGCACATCTTGGTAGTTGGGCACAAGCCGCTGCCCCGCCGTTGCCTGCCCGCGACCCACCAGCGCGATTTCATGCTGCAGCGACACCCGCTCCCGCATCGACGCCAAGAGCGGCTCCAGGTAGAACGAATACCCGCCCTCGCCCTTGAGCAGCACCCAGCGCTCATCCGCGTCAAGCCGCCCCAGATTGTTCTGTGCCTCTTCGCTCGCGCCGTTGATGGGGATTTCCAGCATCGCGCTCGCGAACAGATCAAAGTCCTCGCGTCGCTGCTCCAGCCGCGCTCCAACGTACCCGATCACGAACGTGTCTTCACCCTCGATCGCCGCGAGCTGGTTGTCGACCTTGACGTAATCGACCTTTGCCCCGCCGATCGCGTCGATGAACAGGTCGGCGTTCTGATAGAAGTTCCAGACCGCCTCCGCTCCGACGTTCCACCCTTCGCCCTCAAACCGCAGCCCAAGCTGCCCCACGTCGTCGCTGGTGTAGTCGTAGAACGAGCCGTACACCCGCCCCTTCCAGCGATCCTCCGTATCCGGCACGGGCCGCTCATAGCTCGCCGCGAACTGGTTCACATTGTCAAAGCTCGTCTGATACTGCACACTCAGGCTGTCGTCGTTGCCGGTCAACTGATGGTGCAGGAACCCAAACCGATACCGCCACTCGTCCGTCGAGCGACTCCCATCCCGCATCGTCTCGGCGTACACCAGCCATGGCCGATTCTCCGTGACGATGTAGTCCAAAGTCGCCGCCCCCGGCTCTTCGCCCGTCGCCGCGACCGCAACGTCCACCCGCCGCCCCGGATGGCGATTCAGTCGAAACACGAAGTCATCGATGCGGGTGGTTTCAAGCAGGTCCGTAGGGTCCTTCGCGCTGGTGAGGCCAGGACGCTTCGCCACGTCTGCCGGTTGCACAGGCGACTGCCGCCGCACTTTGATGTGCATCGGGTTGTTGACACTGTCATCCTGCGGCACGCGCTCTCCCACGCCGATCGTGCGGACGCCCGTGACGCGCCCGGTCGTGATCAAGAACCGCAGTGCAGACTGCCCCGCAGGTCGCCCATCCACCACTTCCTCGTTCTCAACACGAATCTGCGAAGGGTCGGGCTCCGCGTACACCCCCAGCAACCAAGTGTTCGCGTCAAAGTTCTTGAGCCGCGTCACAATCGCCTGCGAAATCAGAGGCAGCGCAGAGTCATACACCGCCGTCGGCCCTGCCACGCCCATCTGACTCAGCCGCACGCTCTGGACCTGCAACCCCGGATGAGGCGGAGCCCACGCCCCATTCACAATCGCCAATTGCACGCTCGTATCCAGCAACGCCCCGATCGGCGGATGATCCCCATTCTCCCGCACATACGCAAGTTCGATGCGTGAGACCGGACGCTGCTCCCCATCAAGCATCGGATCGCCAGGCGGCAACTGCTCCCCAACTTGTTGGGCGCTCGCCCCCCCGCCGCCGAAGTCCTGAGCCAGAGCAACCTGACCAGCGCAGGCAAGCAACGCGGCCACTTGGCCCGCCAATCCCGCCACGCTCCATCGCCTCCTGCGATCGATCATGCCGAACCTCGCTCTCCCCGCTCCCTTGCCTTCGTCGCAACGGCCCATTGCTGGGCCAGATAACTCTGGGAGCGTACCCCACTGCCGCGAAGATTGCGCCGCGACGCGCGACTTTGACGCGCAAACTCGCCCGCGCAATTGACAGGTTGTGCCGATGACGCCCAGCCGCGCACTTGCGCGTCAACTCCGCGCATGATCGGACCGATTCATGCCGTCATGCGTATCCCCCGCACCACCCGCACCACTGCTATCGCTCTGCCCGCGCTCTGCCTGCTCGCCCTCGCCGGCTGCCAGCGCAGCACGCACAGCCATGTGCAACTGGTGTCCACCGTGCCCCCCGCCGAACGCTCACTCACCCTCGGCGCGGGCGATGGTCTGGGCTGGGAAGTCCGCCACCAGGACGCGGCGTTGGCCAAGACCAACACCACCGACGCAACTCGCGTCGCGACTGGCCAGTGATCAGATCCGTCAACTGAAAATCGACCCCATCCCCAAGGCTCGTCGCAGGTCCGCGATCTGGCCGCAATGCATGCCATTGTGGAAGCTCATCCGCGCCACGAGCAAGTGCATCGGCATAGTCATGCCCGGAGCGCCCCAAGGCGTTTCCGCCGCCAACTGCGCATCGCTCGCCTTCGACACCGCGCTCGCCAACCGCTCGCACGCCCCCTCAAAGATCGTGACGCATCGCGCGTATGCCGGATACGCCGTCGAGTCCCCCGTGGGCATCGATCCAAACGCGACCGACTCGCTCGCAAACCGCTGTGCGTCGCCCGTCGCCCCGCTCACAAACTCACTGCCGGGAAGACCCTGCCCATCGAGCCGTTCCGCGACGCGATGCATCGTGAGCGCGATGTGCCCGAGGTTCCACGCCACGTGATTGGGCAACCCCGCCGCCTGCTTGGTGTGATTCGCATCTGAAAACCCCTTCAGGTATCGCCCGATGAGCGTCTTGTTGCTGCGAATGGCCTCGGCGAGTGAATCCTGCGCGCGCATGGGGTGCTCCAATCGTGAAGTTGCTGACCACCGCATCGACCCGCTTTGGTTGCCAAAGCGATCGATCAGCGTCACAAACCGTACGTCAAATGGACGAACATCCAAACTCCCCCTTGCGGCCTTGGCAGGAATCCGTTAGACTGTGCCCCGCATGCAACAACCAACCGCCCCCGCCCCGACCCCCGCTCGCTCCAGCGTCGTCCCCCTCTCCATCATGATGTTCCTGCA
Source organism: Phycisphaerales bacterium (assembly GCA_022843045.1). GTDB lineage: Bacteria > Planctomycetota > Phycisphaerae > Phycisphaerales > UBA1924 > BJHL01. Next base: position 43,881 of record JALHOJ010000021.1, on the reverse strand, counting down.
GTTCTTCCTCTGGGGAGCCTGGTTCGTCACGCTTGGCCCGTTCATGAACAGCCGGGGGATGTCCGGGACCGACATCGGTAACGCCTACACGACCGCCCCCATCGCCGCGATCATCGCGCCGTTCTTCCTGGGCATGGTCGCCGACCGCTTCTTCGCGAGTCAGCGGGTGATGGCTGTGCTGCACATCCTGGGCGGCGCATTGCTGATGCTCGCCCCCACCGTCGCGGGCGACATGTCGGGTTCTGGCAATGCCAACGCCTGGCCCTTCCTCGCGGTGCTGCTGGCCCACATGCTCTGCTACATGCCCACACTGGGCCTCTCGAACACAGTCGCCTTCAACGCGATGAACAATCCTGAAAAGCAGTTCCCGCTGGTGCGAGTCTGGGGCACCATCGGCTGGATCGTCGCGGGCTTCGTCGTCGCGTTCGTCACCAAGAAAATGGTCGCCGACCAATCCACGGAAGCTGCGACACAGACCGCCCGCAACGCCGCGCCGTACTTCTTCTACGTTGCCGGTGCGTCTGGCATCGTCCTCGGCCTCTTCTCCTTCTTCCTGCCCCACACCCCAGCCCCGATGAAGGGCAAGCCCACCGACATCGGCGCGATCTTCGGCCGCGACGCCCTCGCCCTGCTCAAGGACCGCAACTTCGCCATCTTCGCCCTCTGCTCGCTGCTCATCTGCATCCCCCTCTCGGCGTACTACGCCCTCGCGGGCGTCTACACCGGCGCGGTCGGCTTCGACGACGTCCCCGTCAAGATGTCCTTCGGCCAGATGTCCGAGATTCTCTTCATGCTCGTCATGCCCCTCTGCTTCGCCCGCCTGGGCGTCAAGTGGATGCTCGCCGTGGGCATGCTCGCGTGGGTCATCCGCTACGTGCTCTTCGCCGGCGCGTGGGGCGAAACCGGCCCCCAAGAGAACCTCAAGTGGTTCGTCCTCGCCGGCATCATCCTGCACGGCATCTGCTACGACTTCTTCTTCGTGACGGGTCAGATCTACGTCGAAAAACGAGCCTCCCCGCAGATTCGAGGCCAAGCCCAAGGCTTCCTCGTCCTCATCACCCAAGGCATCGGCATGCTGATCGGCAACCAGCTCATCGGCCGCCTGAAGGACCACTACACCACCAAGAACGCCGCAGGCCAGGACGTCACCGACTGGCGCACCTTCTGGATCATCCCCGCTGCGTTCGCCCTCGCGGTGTTGGTGCTGTTCGTGCTGACGTTCTCGGGCAAGAAGGAGACGTCGGCTGGACCCAAAGCGTAATCACTCCGTCAGCGGCTTTCACCTTGCGCGAGATCCCACTGTGACCAAGCACGGTCGTCCATTGAGGGTTCTTGTCGCGGCAATCCTCACGCTCGCGATGATCGCTCCCATTTGGTGGTTGCTTGCTTGGTTCATTGCGTGGGGCCAGCTACTTGCAGAACCATTTCCCACCGCCCGGGGCTACATCACCGATTGGTTTCTGTACTCGGTCATTCTTTCGATCCCATTCGCAGCAATTGCTTTGTGCATCGCGATCCCTCTTTCGCATCCCAAGCGATGGCGTGGGGCCAGAACGCTCCAAGTGCTGAATTGGTTGTGGGTGGTTGCCCCGCTGCACATCTTCTGGTGCGTTGCATCGCTGCTCCATGCCAGCTACGCCCCTGGTTTTCATGGTTTCACTTGGACAGGAAAGCTCCCTGCAGAATGGAAGGCCCCGCTCGCTCTTGCAAGTTCCTCGTTCGCCTTCGTGGCAGTTTCGCTCGTCGCGGCCACTTTCGTGCTTTTCCGTCTACGCCGCGCGCACGCGGCAGCCAAGGCAGCTCCTGATCCCTCCAGCGTCTGCGACCGATGCGGCTATCCGCGTTCGGGCCTGCATGGGACAACTTGCCCGGAGTGCGGCAACTTACTTGCCGACATCTCTCAATCCCCCTCGACACAGACGCAAACACCCCTCCCCGGCTGAATCCCCACCCTTGACTCTGTTGGTACACTAATCCCATGCAGCACACGCCCTCTCGCCGTGACTTCCTCTCGACCGCCGGTTCGCTCGCCGCGGGCTCGCTCGCGTTGGGCGCGCTCGCCGGTCTTGCACACGCCAAGCCCGCGCTTCGTGGCGCCGACGACAAGCCCATCGCCAAGGCCAAGCCCCGCGTCCCCGCCGATCCTGCCAAGCCCCTCCGGATCGCCATCGTCGGCACGGGCGGACCTAACGGTTGCGCGATGGGCCTGGGCCACGCCTTGTCGATCATCGCCCTCGCTGAGGACAAGAAGGTCAACGCCGAGATCGTTGCGATCTGCGATCTCAACCAGTTGCACCTGGACTACTCGAAAAAGGCCATCGACGAGCAACAGTCCAAACGCTCGATCAAGCCCGTTGACACGCACGCCAAGTACAAGGAAGTCCTCTCCCGCGACGACATCCACGGCGTCGTCATCGCAACGCCCGAGCACTGGCACGCCCAGATGGCCATTGATGCGATCCTCGCGGGCAAGGACGTGTACCTCGAGAAGCCGATGACGCTCAACCTGCCCGATGCGCTCGCGCTGCATCGCGTCCACCAGGCCAATCCGGAAATCATCTGTCAGGTCGGCACGCAGCAGACCAACGTGCCCAAGTGGCACGAGGCCAAGAAGCTGATCGAAGCGGGCGAGATCGGCGTGCCCACCATGAGCCAGACCAGCTACTGCCGCAATAGCAAGTCCGGCGAGTGGCACTACAAGGTCAACCCCGACTGGAAGCCGGGCGTGAACCTCGACTGGGACGAGTGGTGCGGCCCGCTGGGGCCGATGGCGTGGGACCCCAAGGTCTACTACCAGTGGCGGCGCTATCGCAAGACCAGCACCGGCATCTGCGGCGACCTGCTCGCGCACGTCATGTCGCCCATGATGATGACGCTCGAAAGCCAGGGCTGGCCCGTGCGCGTGGTCGCCACCGGCAGCCACCTTGTCGACAAGGAAATGGAAAACCACGACATGATCAACCTGCAGGTCGAGTTTGAAACCGGCCACCAGATGATCGTCGCGGGCAGCACCTGCAACGAAGTGGGCCTCGAGACGCTGATCCGCGGGCACAACGCCAACGTGTATCTCAACGGCCGCCACTGCGTCGTGCGCCCGGAACGGACGTACTCCGAAGAGATGGACGAGAAGACCATCCAGTGCCCGGACATCGGCAACGACCAGGACGCCCACCGCGTCCGCTGGCTTCAGGCGATTCGCAGCCGCGAGGGCGTCTGGAGCACGGTCGAACTGGGGTTGCGCGTGATGGTCGCGATCGACCTGGCCACCCGCAGCATGTGGGAAGGCGGGGCATTCAAGTTTGATCCCAAGACGATGACCGCAAGCCGCGCGTAGCGTGCAACAATCGCCCTCGATGGACGCAACCAACACCGCGGATCCAGGCCGCTCCTACGCCGCGTGGCTCCACATCCTGCCTTGCTTGTGCATCATCCCCGCCGTGGCGACCGGCGGGGTTCTGGCTGCATTGCCGCTGCTCGCGGCGTGGGTGATGTGGTTCATCAAGCGAGAGGGGTCGGTGTTCATTGACGATCATGGGCGGGAGTCGATGAACTTCCAGTTGTCGCTGCTGATCTACTCGCTGCTGGCGCTGATTCCGACTCTGATGTCTTGCGGTGTCGGCGCGTTGCTGCTGTACCCGGCGTTGGGAGCGCTTGCGGTCGCGGGAGCGATCCTGGGGACGCGTGCGGCATTTCAGGGAAAGGTGTATCGGTATCCGGTGACGGTGCGGTTCATCAAGCCGGGGATGTAGCCAGTAGCATGGGCTTCCAGCCCATGTGTCTCCGGGCCTTCTAGGCCGGAGTTGATTGAACCTCTGCGGGCGGCGACGCCATCCTCCATGCCGCGCCGCATTCGGAGCAGACCTTGCACTCATCAGCGGCGGCAACTTGAGCCGAGAGGTCGTAGTCGCACGACGGACAGCGGTTGCTCGCCAAGTAGGATCGAACCAGTTCTGGGCTTGCTCTCGCTCGATGCGATCTGAGGTTGTAGAAGCTGAAAGGAATCGAGATCGCGAGCACGATCGCGCCGCGGATGATCTCTCCTTGCCATCCGTAAAACGGCACAAGGTACTTCGAAAAATGCAGCGTGACAAAGAACACAATGACGGGCGCCAATCCGTACGGAAAGACGGCGTCGTTGCGCAGCTGCGCCTCGAGCCTTAGGCCGGAGTGGGTTCCGACATATTGCGGCTGCCACCAGCCTTTTCTCGATCCTCGCGGCCACCTGGGCGGATTGATCAAGGGCGTCTCACGCCCGCGATCGTCGCGGATCTTGATCGGCCACTTCTTGAGCACCCACCGCACCATGGGTTCACAGTACGATGGGCGATCATATGCTGATTTTCCACGCCGCGCCGCATTCGGGGCACAGCGAGCATCCATCGGGCTGTTTCGGCTGGGCTGACAGGTCGTAGTCGCACGATGGACAGTGGCCCGCCGCTAGGTAACTTGTTCGAAGTTGCTTTCGCTCTTCCCATCTCTGGATTCTGAGCAATAGCGGTAAAAGCGGCCAGATCAGAGCCATCAGAACCAGCAACATGATCACCTGCTTGCCAGGGATCGTGAGGGGAGACGTCAGCCAGCGAGCAGCCCAATTCAACCCGGGCATGGCAAGTCCGATCAACATCATGTGAGCCCAGGTCGCACTTGATCGACTCTCCCATTCGAGCCTGCGCCCATGATGTTTGCCGATGTACTTGGTCGACCAACGGCTCGACGAAAACTCGTGAGACGAGTATTGAGGCTCGCTCGTCAAAGGAACTTCACGCCCGCGATCATCGCGGATCTTGATCGGCCACTTCTTGAGCACCCACCGCACCATGGTCCGAGCGTAACCCCGCGAGAGTGGCATGGGCTTCTAGCCCATGAGTATCAAGGCCTTCTAGGCCCTGGACGGTTCATCTGAAACCCTCAGGGGCTAGAAGCCCCAGAGACTCACGGCCTGGAAGGCCGTGCCACGTCGCGTCGGTATCATCGCTCATGGCTTCCGCTGATCATCCTGCCCAGCTCCCTCCGGACCTTCCTCGCAAAGTCGGCTTCTGGGGCGCGATCGCGGTGATGGTCGGGGTCGTCATCGGCTCGGGCATCTTCCGAACGCCCACGGCCATCGCCCAGCAGCTTGGCGATCCGTACCTCATCCTCCTGCTGTGGCTCATCGGCGGCCTCATTGCGCTCGCCGGTGCGCTCACGTTCGCAGAACTCGCCACCATGATGCCCAAGTCGGGCGGCATCTACGTCTTCATCCGTGAGGGGTATGGACCGTGCCCGGCGTTTGTGTTTGGCTGGACGTACATGCTCATCACCAAGCCCGCCGCGGCGGCGGGGATTGCGTTCATATTCGCGGAGCACTTCAACACGCTCACGGGTCTTGGTTGGAGCCCGCAACTGCTCACGTGCGGCGCGCTGGTTGTGCTGACCGTCATCAACGTGATCGGCGTCAAGGCCTCCGCCCGGTTTGCCATCGTGCTGACGAGTCTGAAGTTTGGCGCACTCGCCGCGATCATTGTGCTGGGCGTCGCCGCGGCGGTACGAGAGTCGCTTGCGCCGGGTGCCAATGGCTCGGGGGGCGGCTTCGTCTCCGTGCTCAGTCCCAAGACGCTCTTCCAAGCCCTGGTGCCCGTTATGGCCGCCATCATGTGGACGTATGACGGCTGGAGCGACGTGGGCGCGATCGCGGGTGAGGTCAAGGAACCCAAGAAGACGCTGCCGCGTGTCTACATCCTGGGGACGCTCAGCGTCATCGGGTTGTATGTGCTTGCGAACGCGGTGTATCTCTGGCACATTCCGATTCCGCAGATGCGTGAGACTCCCACGGTTGCGCCCGTGCTGCTCGAGAAGTTTGCCGGGCCAATTGGCGCGACGGTGGTGACGATCATGATCATCATCTCGACGCTAGGCAGTTCCCACGCCAGCGTGATGACCGGTGCGCGGGTGACGTTCGCGCAAGCCCGCGATGGCCTGCTCTTCAGCTTCCTCGCGAAGATTCATCCGCGGTTTGAGACGCCCGCGGTTGCGCTGTGGACGCAGATGACCCTCTCCTGCGCCGCGGTGCTGTTCCTGCAGCAGTTTGACAAGCTGGCGGGCACCTTCGTTTTTACAATGTGGATCTTCTACGGCCTGGGGGCTGGCACGCTCTTCATCTTGCGCGCAAGGCAGCCCGATGCGGAACGTTCGTTCCGCACGCCTGGGTATCCGGTGGTGCCCGCTGTGTTCCTACTCAGCAGCATCGCCATGACGGTGCTGTCGATCATGGATGATCCCAAGACGACGCTCACATGGGTCGGCGTGCTGGCTGCGGGTGTGCCGGTGTACTACGTGTGGAAGCGTGTTGCCTGAAGCGCTAACGCACTTGCCATCGAAGTCGGCTGCTCTGAGCCGACTTCGATGTTCTTGCACTTCACGCGGCCAGCGTCATAGAAGTCGTCGCTGAGCCGACGACTTCTATGGCACGGGTGGGACACGCTGAAATTAGAACGGAATGTCGTCGGGCGACATGCTGGGGCCGTCATCCTGCGGGGCGCTCTGCCGCGATGACCCGCCCGAGCCGCGTGCCGGGGCCGGGTTGCGGGCCGCCGGGCGGGTTTCGACGGTGCCGTCGCCACCGCCCCCACCACCACCGCCGCCCTGACGATTGCCGCTGTCGAGGAATTGGAAGCTTTCGACCACGACCTTCATCTTGCTGCGCTTGGCGCCGCTTTCCTTGTCGTCCCAGGTGTCGAGCTTGAGGCGACCCTCAACGAACACAGGCCGACCCTTGGCCAGGTACTTGTGCATGATTTCTGCGGTCTTGCCCCAAGCTTCGCAATCGACGTACGTCACTTCTTCACGCTTCTCGCCATCTTGGCCGGTCCAGCTGCGGTTGATGGCCAGCCCGATCTGCGCGACCGAGTTGCCGCTGGAAATCGAACGCAATTCCACGTCCCGCGTCAGATTCCCAATCAACATCACCTTGTTCAAGTTCGCCATGACGCACCTCCGCGTATCAACGGTGTTCCTTCCGGCCTGCCCTCGAGCAACTCCGCCCGAGGTCTTCCACAGGGAATGCCGGCACCGTACCGAAAAGAATCCTATCCGGGTACCGGGGCGAGCGCGGATGCGGGTCCTGTTCACGATGTCGGCCCGCCGCAACCTCGCCGCCACACTAACCTCCGCCCATGCGACTCACCGCACTCCTCATGCTGCCACTCTTTTCGCCTCTCCTCCCCGCCGCGCTCGCTCAATCCGATGACAGTGCGTACAAGCGGCCGCCTGCGGCGATCGCGGACATCGTCGAGGCCAAGCCGACGCCTTCGATCTCGATGGATCCCACACGCCAGTGGATGATGCTCCTCCATCGCGAAGCCATGCCGCCCGTGAGCGAACTGGCGGCGCCGATGTTGCGGCTGGCGGGGCGGCGGATCAATCCTGAAACGAACGGGCCGCACGGGCCGCGTCGGTTTGTCGGGGCGAGTCTGCGCAAGGCGCTGGACAATGCAACGCCGGCGATTGATCTGAAGCTGCCAGCGGCGGCAGACGTCGGGATCGGCAGCCCGGCGTGGACGCGGGATGGGTCGCGATTTGCGATGGCGGTGACGTTCCGCGATCGGATTGAGTTGTGGGTGGGCGAGACGTCGACGGGGTCCGTCAAGAAGGTCGCGACGAATCTGAACGCGGCGTCGGGCGGTGCGTTTCGGTGGCTGAGCGATGGGCGGCTGTTGGTGCGGCTGGTCAATCCCAATCGCGGGAGCAGGCCTGCGGAGCCGGTGGTGCCCACTGGGCCGGTGGTGCAGGAAGCAACCGGCAAGCGGGCGCAGGTGCGCACGTTCCAAGACCTGCTGAAGAACTCGTATGACGAGGATCTGTTCGATTGGGTGATGTCGACTCAGTTGGCGATCGTGGATCCGCAGAGCGGGGCGATCACGAACATCGGCGCGCCTGCGAACTGGTCCGCGCTGGACCCAAGCCCGGATGCAAAGCAGCTTCTGGCGTCGCGTATTGTGCGGCCTTACTCGTATGCGGTGCCGGCGAGCTTGTTCAGCGAGACGTATGAGGTGCTGGAACTCGCCACGGGCAAGGTGGTGAAGGAGCTTCGCGCATTCAATGTGAAGGATCGCGAGCAGATTCCGATTGAGGGCGTGGAAGTCGGCCCGCGCGGATTTGAGTGGATGGAGCATGCGCCGGCCACGCTGCTCTACACACAGGCGCTGGACGGGGGCGATCCGAAGAACAAGGCGGAGTTCCGCGATCAGCTGTTTGCGTGGGATGCGCCGTTTACGGGCGAGCCGCGGGAGTTGTTCAAGCTGAAGTTCCGCGATGCGGGGACGGACTTTCTTGAGACGGTCGATGGGCGGGATTGGATGCTGTCGAGCGAGTATGACCGCGATCGCAAGTGGATCACGACTCGAATCTATGACGCGGCGAACCCCGCGGGCAGCGAGCCGCGGGTGCTGACGGATCGGTCGATCAACGATCGGTACAACGACCCGGGCAGCCCGTTGCGGACGCTCAACTCCAAGGGACGAAGCGTGATTCGGGTGCAGCGGACGGCGAGCGGGCCGGCGCTGCTGATGTCTGGCAGCGGGGCGACGCCCGAGGGGGATCGGCCGTTCCTGGACTTGATGCCGCTGGATTCGCTCAAGCCGCAGCGGCTGTGGCGGAGCGAGGCGAGCGGGTATGAGTCTGTCGTGGACGTGATGGCGGATGGGGCATCGTTTATCACGAGCTTTGAAAGTCCCAGTGACTATCCCAATTACTTTTCGCGGACGCTGAACCTCGCGGCGGCGAACGCTTCGCCCGAATTCGCGGCAGGGGCGCGGGTGGCGATTACTTCGTTTGCGGATCCGGTGCCGCAGGTGCGCGAGGTGAAGAAGGAGTTGATCAAGTACACGCGCAGCGACGGGGTGGAACTCAGCGGCACGCTGTATCTGCCGCCTGGGTATGACAAGGCCAAGGACGGGCCGCTGCCGCTGTTCCTGTGGGCGTATCCGCTGGAGTTTACCGACAAGTCGACGGCGGGACAGGTTTCGAGCACGCCCACGACGTTTACGCGGATGGGGGGCAGCAGCCACCTGTGTCTGGTGTTCGCGGGGTACGCGGTGCTTGATGATGCGACGATGCCGGTGATCGGCGATCCGGAAACGGTCAACGACACGTTTGTGCAGCAGATCGTGTCGAGCGCGCAGGCGGCGATTGACAAGTGCGTGGAGTTGGGCGTCGCGGATCGCGACCGAGTGGCGGTGGGCGGACACAGCTACGGGGCGTTCATGACGGCCAACCTTCTGGCGCACAGCGATCTGTTCCGAGCGGGCGTGGCGCGAAGCGGAGCGTACAACCGCACGCTGACGCCGTTCGGTTTCCAGGGCGAGCGACGGACGTATTGGGAAGCAGGCGACACGTACAACAAGATGAGCCCGTTCACGTACGCCGATCGGATCAAGACGCCACTCCTCATGATCCACGGTCAGATCGACAACAACCCGGGTACGTTTCCGATGCAGAGCGAACGGCTGTTCGCGGCGATCAAGGGCCTGGGCGGCACGGCGAAGCTGGTGATGCTGCCGTTTGAGAGCCACGGATACTCGGCGATGGAATCCGCGCTGCATGTGCAGGCGGAGACGGTGGAGTGGCTTGACAGGTATGTGAAGCCGGCAAAGCAGCCAAGCGAAGGCAAGGAGACGGAAAGGACCGGCCAGTAACTCACGCGTTTGCGTGCATCACAGCACGCAATCCCCTTCCCCCCAACACGTTCGGCTCTCACGCGTATAATCATCAGTGGCCCGTCCGCATTGGATGCGGGGGGCCGCCCTTGGAGTTTGCACATATGCCTTTCAACTTCTCCGGCTGGGAATTGCTGATCATCCTGATCGTCGGCCTGCTCATCTTCGGCAGCCGCCTCCCCAATGTCGGCAAGAATCTGGGCAAGAGCATTGTCGAGTTCAAGAAGGGCCTCAAGGGCGTGGAGGAGGAGGTTCAGAAGGCTGAGAACCAGCCCCGCGCCATCACCGAAGGCGGCACCGCGTACCGAGCCCCCCTCGGTCCCGCCGGCGAAGAACGCCGCGTCGCCCAGGGCCAGAACGTCACCAACACCGACGCCCAGTAACCGATTGCGCGAGGGAAAGAGCGTCGCAAAACCGGCGTTCACCCCCTCGCCCACCGCGTCCAACACAACGAATCCACGAAAAAAAGCCTCGGCATCAGCCGAGGCTTTTCAACTTGGTCACTTGGTTACTCAGTCACTTCGTCACGTCCGCTTCACTTCGCAAACACCGACTCGCCCTCCCGCACGTGCTGCGTCGGGCGGTCGCTGGTGAGCTTCTCGTGGAGCTTGGTGATCGCCTCGTCGGAGATCTGGCGGGCGCGTTCGCGGCTCATGCCCAGTTCGTCGGCGATTTCCTTGAGGGTCATGGGCTCGCTGCCATCGAGGCCGAAACGCATGCGGATGACCTTGGCTTCGCGGTCATCGATGGAGTCAAGGAGCTGACGGAGGAGCTTGAGCTCTTCGTCCTTGAACATCGATTCGCCCGGCTCTGAAGCGCGGCTGTCAGCGATGATGTCGGACAGGTTCATCAGCTCGCCGAAGGTGTTCAGCGGGGCCTGCGAGGGGCTCTGGAGGGCCTTGACGGCCCGCTTGATCAGGCGGACCTTGCGGATGGGCAGGTCCATCACGCGGGCGAGATCTTGCAGGGAGGGTGCGGCGCCGAGTTCGGCTTCGAGGCGGCGGTGGGCTTGCTTCCACTTGCCGACGAGTTCGAGCATGTACGCCGGGATGTGGACGGGCTGGTTGGCATTGACGAGGGCACGCTTGATGCCCTGCTTGATCCACCAGGATGCGTAGGTGCTGAAGCGGGCACCCTGGGCGGGGTCGAAGCCTTCGACGGCCCGCATGAGGCCGATATTGCCTTCTTCGATAAGGTCGCTGAGGGGCAAGCCACGGTTGGAATAGTGCTTGGCGATGGCGACCACAAGGCGCAGGTTCGAGCGGATCATCCGCTCGCGGGCCATGGGGCAGTTTTCGTTGAGGACCTTCCAGCCCAGTTCACGCTCTTCTTCGAGGGTGAGGAGGGGCGTCTTGGAAATTTCGCGAATGTAGTGCTGGAGGTCCGAGGTGGACCTGCGATCGCGTGCAGCGGCTGGCACGCTTTCCACGCGTGCGCCGGCGGACCCGGGTTGGGAATTGGAAACAGTCACCTCTCCACTCATCCTTCCAGCGCTGGCGGAATAGCGCCGTCTCTCACCGCAAACCTCGGACCAAACGCAATCGGGCTAGGGAAGAGACCTCGGTCGTCCGTTCCTATCCGTTGCGCCCCGGCCTGGGGTTTCATCGACTGGCAGGATGCCGCCCATCAGGGCGTTTCTCTCGCGCATCCTACCAGCTACAAAGTGCGCCATGGCGCACAACATGCAAGGAAACTTCCGCAAATTTCTGCTAGACCCTCCAAATTGTTCAACCACCCTACGTGACAGAAGCGGTTCGGAGGCCGCCTTCGCCTCAAATGACGCGGTTTTTGCGGTCATTTTTCGTATCCGATTTCCGAATCGCGGCTTATCGGGAGTTGCAGGTTGCCCAAGTTTCGCATCGGCCCGAACACCGTCCGAGAATGCCGCTGGTTTCTGCGCGGTGGCGGAATCTGAAAAGCGAACCGCAAACGTCCGGGTAGCATTCCATCAGCATGAAGCGCGACATCACCCCACTGCTGAAGGACTGGCCTTACCAACCCGGGCAGGTCAACGCCCGACTGATTACGGACTCCGCGGGGGCGGAGAAGGTTCAGGTGCGGGTTGACTTGGGGTTGCTGCAAATGAACGCCGAGGGGCGGCCGGATGGGGAGTTGCCCTTTGGGTTTCACTCGCTGCTGGAGTACTTCGAGGCGCGGCTTGATGGTGAGATTGACGAAGTGCGGGATGAATCGAAGGAGTCCAGCAAGCCGGCGAGCCCGGAGCCTCGCAAGGGCAAGAACGCCCGCAAGAGTTCGCCTCCCCCGCCGCCTGAGGGCGATGAGTCCGAGTCTTCGGATGAGGGGCACGACGAGCAGCGCGAGGAGGCTCGGGCCAGTGCGGAAGCGGACTTCAAGCTGACGCCCGAGGACTGCCGGGCACTGCGAGAGGAGGCGGCGCAGTTTTATCAGCGGTATGTCGCGTGCCTGGCGCTGGAGGAATTTGATCGCGTGATTCGGGACACGACGCGGAATCTGCGTGTGCTGGACCTGTGCGCCAAGTATGCCCAGGAGGAATCCGACCGCATGGTTCTGGAGCAGTTCCGCGCGTACATCATCATGGTGCGGGCGCGGGCGCTGGCGAGTCAGGCGATCAAGGACAATGAACTGAAGGCGGGGGTGCTTGCGCTGGACGAGGCGATGGACTCGATCAAGCGGCACTATGAGCACACGGGGCGGCCCAAGGCGTTTGAAGCGAGTGAGGAAGTTCGGATGCTGCGCAGCATGAAGGAGGCGCTGGTGCCGAAGCTGCCGATCAGTCAGAAAGATGAGTTGCGGCAGCGGCTGCAGCGGGCGATTGATACGGAGAATTATGAGCTCGCGGCGATTCTGCGGGATGAACTCAAGCAGTTGAAGGATGGGGTGTGAAGCTCATCCGACACTGGTAGACTCTCTTGGGACCGGGTCGCAGGCAATAGGCTTGAGTGGCTCGCACGCGTGGTTTTCCATAGCGATGCGGCTGAATCGCTTCGTGGTGAACTGCGGCGACTGCGGCGTCCTTGGATGCGACGTGCTTTGAATTTGAACGAGATCACGCGGTGGTGAAGGTTGGACTTCAAGTTACTTGCACCACTTCGTGGTGCGAAGGTGCGCGGACGTTTGTTCCGTGGGTGTCGCTTCGCGACGACCCACGGCTATTGAGCTTGACGGCTTCGCCGTCGCGAGCAGTGCGCGCGGGAGGCAATCTCGCTCGGTGTCATTCGACCTCGTGATCTTGCATCCATGGGTTTCTGCCGCGAGGCCTTGGTGCGCGGCCGCTCTCGCGGCGGACTTCGATGACACCGATGCGGTTTGCATCGGTATTGTTGCGGGGGCTGATGGCAAAGCCTTGGCGGGTTTGGAGGTCGACGACGAGCGCTGCGTCTTCGGCGACGCCGAAGCCGCGGTCCATGCCGGCTTCTTTCATCGCGACGAGGAGGCGGCCCAGGCGCCCGCGTTCCAAGAAGTGTTGGTCGACCAGCACGTTTGTCAGATAGCCCATGCCATCGGCGAGGCCGACGCCTTGGCCTTCTTTCACATCGTTGGTCCACGTCGCGCCGTGCTGGAGCGCGTCTTCGCTGGTGCCGCCAGTGATCATGGGGTTGGTCATCATGGCTGCGCCGGCGGATGTGCCGGCGATGACGCCGCCTCGCTTGAGGACGCGGAGGGTTGCGAGGTAGGCCTCGGTGTCGCGGTCTTGGGGGCGGAAGACTGCGGTGATGCGGGATTGGTCGCCACCGACGAACCAGAGGCCGTCGCAGCTGGCGATGAGGGCGGCGATGTCTTGGTCGTCGCCTTTGCCGATGTCTTCCTTGAAGAGCGGCACCATGACGACTTCGCGGTCACCCGCGTATCGCTTCAGGAGTTCGAGCGTGTCGGAGCCGCGTGAGTCAGCGCCGGTGGCGGTGGGCACGACGCCGACGCGGGTGGGTCGCGGGGCGGACTTTGTGTCGGTGGATCGATCGGCCTTGTCAGCGAGCGCGAAGAAGTGGCGGTAGATTCGTTCGTGGTCGTCTTCGATGCCACCGCCGCAGATCATGAGCCAGCCGCGCGATGTCGCGCCGCGGAGATTCATCGCACGCGGCAGGGGATCGACCAGCGTTGCGGCGGGAAGATCCATCGGAGCGGGGTCAGGCCGCGTGGGTTGAGAGCGGCATCCGGTGGCCAACGCGATGACGCACAGGGCAAGCACCAACGACGTTTTCATGCGATCTGCTCCTCGTTTACCGCTTCGGGCTCGTGATTTGAGTCGACACGCTTCGCCGCCTGCTCGGCCTGCCGCCGCGAGACTTCGCGAAACATCCAAGCAGGCGCGCTCACTTCAACCGTGCCGAAACGTCCCGCGACCGGCCACCATCCCCACTTCGCCCTGGCCAACTTCGCTCGGTCATTCACGCTCACTTCCGCCAACGGTACCGAGAAAGCCTTGCCGCCCAGCCGTCGCACCGCCCACGCGGGAGCTACGTGAACGTGCTCTGCGTCCACTGCGATGTGCATGCAGCCGCCCATGTTGACCATCCCGGAGCTCATCGACTGAAAGCGTTTCTCGACGGCTGCTTCGAGCATCGCTCGCGGCGGGAACATTCTGTGCAGCGGTTCAAAGAACGAATCTCGCACCATCGACAGCACAGCCCACACGACAACGAAGTCGATCAGCAGCACGGCCGCCACAATCGTCATCACACCGCCTGGCCCCATTGCGATACTCCGTCGAGGAATTGTTGCGTCACTTGGTCACTTCTTCCCAGATGCCGACTTCGAAGCGGCCGCTTGAGTCTGCTGCGCCGCGGTACATGCCGATGGTGTTGAAGATCATGGCGATTTCGCCGGTGTGGGAGACGACAATGACGCCGCCGTCGTCTGGATCGAGCAGGCCATGCACGGCGTGGTGTGCGGCTTGGTGTGCGGTCATGCCGCGGTATTCGATCGCGGCGGCGATGCTCTTGGCGATGGTGTGGCGGATGAACTGTTCGCCCGTGCCGGTGCCTGAGACGGCGCAGGTCTTGTTGTTTGCATAGGTGCCCGCGCCGATGATGGGGGAGTCGCCCACCCTGCCCCACTTCTTGGCCGTCATGCCGCCCGTGCTGGTGGCGGCGGCGAGGTTGCCGTGGGTGTCGAGAGCGACGGCGCCGACGGTGCCTCGGTAGTCCTGGTGCCTTGCGATGTCGTCGCCGGTTACGCCGCGGCGGCGTTGTTCGAGTTCCTTTTCGAGGGCTTCGCGGCGTTTGGGGGTGTCGAACCAGGAGTTGCCGACGCGCTCGACGGCCATCTCGGTTGCGAACTGCTCCGCGCCGTCTGCGATGAGCAGAATGTGGCGGGTTCGTTCCATGACGAGGCGAGCGAGGGAGATGGGGTTGCGGACGGTGCGGACGCCTGCGACTGCGCCGGCCTTGAGCGTGGCTCCGTCCATGATCGATGCATCGAGTTCGTGGGTGCCGGCTTCGGTGAAGACGGCTCCTTTGCCGGCGTTGAAGCTGGGATCGTCTTCGAGGATGCGGACGACCTTTTCGCAGGCGTCCATAGCGGTGCCGCCCCGGGCGAGTTCGTCGCGGCCTGCGGCGAGGGCGGAGCGGAGGGAAGCGAGGTAGGCGTCGCGTTCTTCGGGGGTGGTGGTTGCTTTGTCGATGACGCCAGCGCCGCCGTGGATGGCGATGGCGAAGGACGGGCGGGCGGGGCGAGACGGGCTCGAGGCGCAGGCGGTGAGGGCTGCTGCAAGCAAGGCGACGAGCAGGAGGAAGGGGAGTTGTCGCATGGGGGAGCGTAACCGAGAAGAAACCAGGGGCGTGAGTACTGGGCGGAGGTCACGCGGGGTTCGAATGCGATGGGACGCTTGGCCGGCCGCTTGCGTCGCTCGGTTCCTACGCCTCGAATATCCGATACCATTGCGTGATGTCTACCGCCACCGCCAATCCGCCCGTCGCTGTTTCCACTCTTGCTTCGCAGCTTACTTCGGCTCCCGCCGTGCGTGCTGCAATTGACTCGCTGGTGCGCGAAGTGGCGAACAAGTCGAGGCTGATTACGGATGCTCGCGGGCCTGTGGGTGAACTCAAGGAGTCGTACGAATCGCTCATGGCGCGGGCTTCTGCGGTGCGCGGCAAGCCGCTGCTGTATCCGATGCTGGGGTCGGGGCTGGGGAATGGGCCGCTGGTTGAGCTTGCTGATGGCTCGGTGAAGTGGGACATGATCTGTGGCATTGGCGTGCACTTTTTCGGGCACAGCGATGCGGACCTGACGCGGGCGGCGATCGAGGGCGCGCTCGACGACACCATCAAGCACGGCAACCTCGCGAGCAACTTTGAGGCGTATGAGTTTGGCGAGTCGTTGCTCAAGCACGCGAGCAAGGGGTCGCGACTGAAGCACTGCTACATCGCGACGGGCGGGGCGATGGCGAATGAGAACGCGCTGAAGGTCTGCTTCCATCGCCAGTTCATGCGGCACGCGGAAGTGGGCGATCCCGCGAAGCTGCTCGCGAACTTCACGATGACGCCTCGCGTGCTGGCCTTCAAGGACTGCTTCATGGGGCGGAGCCTCGTGATGGCTCAGATCGGCGACAACCACGCGGGGCGCGAGGGACTGCCCAACGGGATTCACGTGGATTACATGCCCTTCTGGGACGCCGCGGCGGCGGAGCGGATGGGCCCGGGCGCACAAGGCAAGAAGCGATTCATCGACATGTGCCTGTGGCACCTGGATCAGTACGTCACGCGATACCCAGGCGGGCACGCGTGCTTCATCTTTGAGTTGATCCAGGGCGAGGGGGGGTTCAACGTCGGCGATCGCGATTACTTCAAGGCGCTGATGGACTACTGCAAGTCCAAGCAGATCGCGATCTGGGATGACGAGATTCAGTCGTTCGGGCGGGGCGAGCGGATGTTCGCGTATGAGCACTTTGACCTGGGCGAGTATGTGGACGTCTTCTGCGTCGGCAAGATGACGCAGGCGTGCGCGACGGCGTGGACGAGCGAGTTCAACCCGAAGACCAACATCCTGTCCGGGACGTTTACCGGGGAGGGGTCGAGCTTCCGCGTGGGAACGCGGGTGATCGAGCGGCTTGCGAGCGGGGACTACTACGGCCCCACCGGCATGTTTGCCAAGCACCACGCGCTCTTCCGTCAGCACATGCAGGCGCTGATCGCCAAGCATCCGAGCTGGTTCCCGAACGTGCCCGCGCTGGGCGAAGGGGCCGACAAACTTGCGGGGGGCAGCGGCGGGATGATGCGGTTTACGCCGTTTGGCGGGGACAAGGCAAAGGTGATGCAGGCGTGCAAGACGTGCTTTGAGGAGGGCGTTGTGCTGTTCTACTGCGGGCACGGGCCGTATCACGTGCGGATGCTGCCGCCCATGCCCGTGATGAAGGAAGAGTACTGGCCCAAGATTTTCGCTTGCATCGAGCGCGGTCTGGCGAAGGTGACCGCCTGAGGCATAACCACAGCGCGAAAGGCAGGCAAGCAACAGAAATCCGGGGCGCGGGTCGGATGCCTTTGATCCGGCGCGTTGCTGGTTTTCGCTTTGCTGCTTTTCTCCCCTGCCCTACCTTCCCGCATGACTGTCCCGCACGACCCCGCACGCCGAGACTTCTTCATTCAGGCCGCCGGTGCGCTAACCGCGATCGCCATCGTCCCCGAGCTACTCGCGCGATCCGCTTCGACCGCCGACAAGCTGCCACTCGCCCTCGTCGGCTGCGGCAGGCAGGGGCGGGCGATCATCGCTGAGTGTGCGAAACTCGACAACGCCACACTCGTCGCGGTGTGCGACCTGATTGAGAGTCGCCGCAACGGCGCGCTCCGCCAGGCGCCCGACGCAGAAGCGTTCGAGTCCCTCGAGGCGTTGCTTGCAAAACGCACCGACATTGCGGGCGTGATCATCGCAACGCCCACGCACCTGCACAAGGACCTGGCTCTCGCCGCGCTTGCCGCGGGCAAGCACGTGTATTGCGAAGCCCCCCTCGCCCACACGGAGGAAGACTGCAAGGCCATCGCAGCCGCCGCCGCAAAGGCCCAGCCAAAGCAGATTTTCGCTGTCGGGCTCGAAGGCCGCAGCAATCCGGTGTACAAGCTGGCTCGCACGTTCTTCCGAAGTGATGCCGTGCGTGATCTGGTTTCGATCCAAGCCCAGCAGTATCAGAAGACGTCGTGGCGGGTGCCCAGCAGCGATCCGGCCCGCGAGAAGGAACTGAATTGGCGGCTTGATCCGGCGACGAGCCTGGGACTGACGGGGGAATGGGGCGTGCATGCGCTGGACGTGGTTCTTTGGTACACGGACAGGAAGCCGGTTTCGGTTTTCGGGTCGGGATCAATCCGGATGCACAACGATGGGCGCACGGTGCATGACACGATCGCGATGTCGCTGATGCTTGAGGGTGGCGTGACGATGACGTATCACGCGAGCCTGGCGAACTCCTTTGAAGGCCGGTATGAACTGCTGCGTGGTACGAACGCGGCGATCAAGCTTGGGTGGACCCATGGCTGGATGTTCAAGGAAGCGGACGCGCCGACGCAGGGCTGGGAGGTATATGCCAACCGGCAGCAGTTCCACAACGACGAGGGGATCACGCTGATCGCGGACGCGACGAAACTGGCCAGTCAAGGCAAGTTGAAGGACGGCGTTGGATTGCCCAATTCGAGCCTGTACTACGCGCTGTGGGACTTTGCGGACGCGATTGCCAACAACAAGCAGCCGGCTTGCGACGCGCAGGCGGGGGCACAGACGTCGATCATCGCAATCAAGGCGGCCCAAGCCATAACGAGCGGCGAGCCGATGAAGCTGTGAGTATTGCGTCGTTGATTGCTGAGTCCTCGCCTTGACTGGCTTATTGACTTCTATGAGAGCATGGATCGCCCGCCAATACGCGAAACGGATCGTCAACGTCAACGTGAACATCATCGCGGCGGGGGCGATGGCGATCGGCATCATGTATGCGGTGATGTTCTGGATTCACCGCCTCAAGATCGACGTCCACATCGCAGACCAGCTCCAGGTCAACGTCAAGTTCGTCAATATCGCGCTTTCGTTCATCATCGACCTCGTCGCCGACCTCGCCGTCTACTACCTGCTGCACTGGTACGCCAACCACGTCCCCTCCCGGTTCGGAGGCGGCGGCAAGCTCGTCAATCCCGAGTACAGCGACCTGAGCTTCATGCAGGATGCCACCAAGGTCCAGTTGGAACGCATGGTCCTCGCGCCGATCCTCTACTCCATCGCCGGCGGTCTGCAATGGGTCCTCATGAAGGGCCATATGCACCCGCCCGCCGCCGCCGCGATCGGCTTCGCCGCGGGAATCCTCACCACCCGCACACTCCACACGTTCTACATGCTGTGGGAGGGCCGACGGAGGCGCGCCAAGTTCCTGCTCGAAGCCAGCGGCGCCGCCAAGGTCGCAAAGTAATGCCACTTGTGGAGAGAGGGATTGGGATGTGTCTGCTTCCGTCGAGCCGACGCTCATCCCTCCATCCACAAACTCAGCCACTCCATCGGATGTCGCGCTGCCCGTCCTGCTCCATCATGAATCTGATGGCGACAACTCGTCCCCGTTGCGACGATGCACGCGTCGGCCGGTGCCTTCCGCACCGCGGGCAGCAGGACCAATTCGCCGATCTTCATGGAGAGATCGAAACGGTCTTTGGTGTAGCCGAAACTGCCTGCCATGCCGCAGCAGCCTGAGTCCAGAACTTTGAGGCGATCCCCCACTACTCGGCGCAGCATGTCGGCGCTGCTGGAGGCTCCCCAGAGGGCCTTTTGATGGCAATGCCCGTGCAGGATCACCTCGCTGCTGGGTGTGCAGAAGGCTGGCCGCTTCGGATGCGCCTCCCACCGCTTGTCCAGGAACTGCTCGGGGAGGAACGCCTTGCTCGCAAGCTTCTTGCGAATCTCCATGGGCGTCCGCAGCTTCAGCCCCAGCCAGTCGTCCTTGATCGCCGACAAGCAGGAGGGCTCCGCGACCAGCACCGACCACCGAGTCATCGTCGATCACGCTTCGCATCCGCTCGAGCGTTGCATCGATCTCCTCGATGGCTTCGGGCAGCAGCCCCAGCGAAATCTTGGCTCTCCCGCAGCACCCCGCGTCCGCGAGCAGCACCTCGTACCCAAATCCCTGGAGCACCCGCCTGGTCGCGAGCCCGATCTCCGACTCGTTGTACATTGTGAAGCAGTCGCCGAAGAGCGCGACTCTTGGCTGCGCGCGCCCGGGCAGCTCGGATCTCCGGGCCGCGCCTTCGTCCCTTGCTCCCTTCCCCCACACGCTCGGCAACGACGTGGAGAACTTCGGCAGCGTCCGCCGCGAATCCACACCCAAAAAACGATTCACTACCACCCGAGCCGCCCCCGTCCCATTCACCCAGTTCGCAATCGCCGGCGCTATCGCGCCCAACCGATTCAACGTGCGAATCTCCCCCATCACCTTCGCCGCCAACGGCGCGCCCTCGCGTGCATACCGCTGCGCCGTGTACTCGGCCTTCAATCGCGCGATATCGACATTGCTCGGGCACTCCGTCTTGCAAGCCTTGCAAGACAAGCACAAGTGCAACGTCTCGATCGTCCCTGGATCGTTCCACAGGCTGGCCTGCTCATCACGTCCCCCCTCGCTCGCTTGCTCGCTCGCTCCCTCCACCAACTGCCCCGTAATCGCCAACCGCAACGCATTCCCCCGCCCCCGCGTGCTGTGCCGTTCGTCCAGTGTCGCCATGTACGACGGGCACATGGTCCCGCCCTGCTGCTTGCGACACACCCCGCTCCCGTTGCACATCTCCACCGCGCCGTCAAACCCGTGCTGATCGCTGTAGTCAAAGAACGACTTGAAGTCGCCCGACTCGCTTGGCCACGCCAGCGGCCGCTTCGCTTGCGGCTCCACCCGCAGCGTCTCCGCAATGCTCGCAATCGGCCGCGGATTCGCGCCGTCCAGATCGACGATGTTCCCCGGATTCAGCAGGTTGCCCGGATCAAACAACCGCTTCACCTGCTTGAACGCGCCCATCAACTCGGGCCCGTAAAACCGCTCCAAGAGCGGCGACCGCACCCGTCCGTCCCCATGCTCCCCGCTCATCACCCCGCCTAACTCCCGCGCCAGATCCGCCGCCGCGACCGCGATCGACTTCATCTTCTCGCGATCCGCATCGTCATGAATGTCAATCAAGGGCCGCACATGCAAGACCCCCACGCTCGCATGCGCCCAGTAGCTCGCAATCGTCCCATGCGCCGTCACGATCTCGCGCAAACGCTTCACAAACTCCCCAAGCCGCGGCACCGGAATCGCATTGTCCTCGATGAACGTGATCGGCTTGCGATGCCCCGGAATCCCGTGCAGCAGCGGTTCCCCCGCCTTCCGCAACTTCCACGCATTCATCATCGCCCCCGCGTCCCAATGCACGGCCGGTGGCCCGCCCCTCCGGAGCGGGAGGCTCTGTGCTTCCATCACCTTCGCCAGGGCCCCCACTCGCTCCTCAACTTCCGCCCTGCTCCCCCCAAAGTACTCCACATACAACACCGCCTTCAGCGCCCTCCCATCCGCGGGCTGCGGCATCAACTCCACATACTTGCGATACTCCGTATTCGCCTTCGCCAGATCGATGATGATGTCATCGAGCATCTCCACCGCGCTGGGGCCCGTCGCAAGGATCGGCTCCACCATCGCGATTGCCTCATCGAGATCGCTGAACCCCAGCACCGCCAAGGCCTTGCTTTTCGGCCGCTCGTGCAGCTTCAACACCGCTCCCAGCGTGATCGCCAGCGTCCCCTCGCTCCCGCACAGCAAGGGCGTCAAGTCCACATCCTCATCCGCCACGCCCGCGTCCAACTGCTCGAGGATCATGTCCAGCCCATACCCCGCGTTCCGACGCACCGTCTTGGGAAATCGCTCACGAATCAGCGTTGCATGCTCTCGGACGATCCGCGACACACCGATCGCCAACTCCCGTGCCAACGCATCCCCGCCGCGAACCCGCCCCGCCCCGCGTTCCAACCGCACCCGCCGCCCGTCCGCCAGGCAGGCATCAATCGCATGCACGCTCTCGCTCGTCCGCCCATACTTGACCGACCGCGACCCCGCCGCGTTGTTCCCGATGCATCCGCCGATGCTCGCATGCCGCGCCGTCGCGGGATCCGGCGCGAAGAACAATCCGCTCGTCGCGATCGCGTCATTCAGATCATCCACCGTCACGCCCGGCTCGGCGTACACCGACTTCCGCGCGACGTTCAACTCGCGCCAACCCCGACACCGATTGCTCCAGTCAATCACCACCGCCCGATTCGTGCACTGCCCCGCCAGACTCGTCCCCCCACCCCGCGGCAGCATCGCCACCCCATACCGGGCGCACACACCAACAGCCCGCACGCCGTCCTCGACGCTCGCCGGAATCACCACCCCCAATGGCTCCACCTGATACAGCGACGCGTCCGTGCTGTAGAGCATCCGGTTGTGCGCGTCAAACCGCACCTCCCCTTCGGTCGCACCCGCAAGTTCGCGCACAAACGCGTCACCCGCCAACGCCGCCACCTGCGGCAACATCACGTTCCGCGCCGCACGCACCTCATCACGTCCACGTTGTTGCGTCATGCGTCGGCATGGTAGTGCCCGCCACGTTCGCGCCCGCGTTCACCGCACCGTTGGAGGTCGCGCCGTCACCACAATGGCCGGCAACACCGCGAAGAGAACCTGGGCCGCCAACCCGGGCAAGTTATGGCTCGACGTCGCTTCCCTGACAAACTGCACGGGCGACGCGCTCGCGCCGATCAGTGCGATCAGATACTCCCCCACCATCAACATCGCAAACGCCACGAGCCCGACCCACCACCCATCCCACACACGTTCCACCCTCCACCTCGCAACCACCCATCGCGCCGCGACCACGCTGGCTACCCCCATAAACGGAAGCTCGATCCACACCGCAGCCCCGCGCCCCAATCGTGGCGTGATGAGCAGTTCTCGCACCGCGCCCAACACAAACCCGATGGCGAAGACCACCCCGAAGTACGCAAGGGCAGGCAGAAGCCAGCGTCGCATGTCCGATGGTATTCCCCGTGCGATTTTCACTCGTATGCTCCCCTCATGCCTGACCGTCGCAGCGATCGCAAGCAACGCTCCCACCCCCTCGTCGGCGTCATCATGGGCTCCTCCTCCGACTGGGAGACCATGCAGCACGCCAGCCGCACGCTCGACGATCTCGCGATCGAGCACGAGTGCGCCGTCGTCTCCGCCCACCGCACCCCGGACTGGCTCTTCGAATATGCAGCCTCCGCCGCCCATCGTGGCATTCGGGTCATCATCGCCGGGGCGGGCGGAGCCGCCCACCTCCCGGGCATGTGCGCCAGCAAGACCACGCTCCCGGTGCTGGGCGTCCCCATCGTCAGCACCACCAGCGAACCCCACGCCGTGAAGGGCCTGGATTCCCTCCTGTCCATCGTCCAGATGCCCCCAGGCATCCCCGTGGGCACTCTGGCCATTGGCAAGTCCGGAGCCATCAACGCTGGCCTGCTCGCCGCCATGATTCTGGGGCTCTTGGACCCCAGAATCGCCAAAGCCGTCGCCGACTACCGCCACGCCCAGACCGCCCGCGTCCTTCGCGAACGCGACCCGCGAAAGTCAGCCTCCAAGGTCGCTTTGCCTCGCCGCCGGCAACCCAAGTAGCTTTCCCGCGTCCAACCGTCGGCGGCGTCGGGTTCTACGATGCTGCACTCGCCGGGCCTTCCGCCCACGAGCCGTATCCAATTGATTGATCCCAAGGGGACTTCCATGAATGTGCGTGCATTTGGTCGTGTGATGGCGGCGAGTCTGATGGCTGTCTGCGGCGCAAGCGTTGCTTTGGGTCAGGGTGCCCTCTCCGCCGACCAGTCCGTCCTCCGCGAAGGCGAAGGTGCCCGCCGGACCGCCCTCAACACCCGCGAACGCAAGCCCTTCCCCACGGCTGCCTGGGGCCAACTCTCCGACTGGACCAACGGCCCGGCTCTCACGGCAACCTCGATCCAGGATCGCCCCGTGCTGATCGTCACCTGGACCGATTATCTCCCCACCGCGCGCCGGGCCGTGCAAACCGCCACCCGCATGGCCGAAAAGTTTGGCAAGGATGGCCTGATCGTGCTGATGGTGCATCCTGAGAAAGAATGGGCCACCGCCGCCAAGCCCGCCGCTCCGGAAGGAGCGACCGTGCTCGTCGCGAAGGACGTGAAGGGCGACTTCCGCAAGACCCTGGATGTGGATCAGGATCCTGACTTCTATGTGATCGACCGCGCCGGTCAGCTTCGCTTCGCCGATGTGACCCTCGAAGCCGTCGAACGCGCCTGCGAGATCGTCGCGAAGGAAGGCGCCAAGGACGCATCGAGCCTCAACGACCGCCTCGCCACTGAACGCGCCGCGGCGGAGCGTGATGCTCGCCGCACCAGCGCAATCAACAACCAGGCGACATTCACCAACATCCCCGTGTTGCCCTTCCGGCAGCCCAGCGAAACCGAGTACGCCAACGCCAACTGGCCCAAGCTGCCCCTCGACGAGCAGAAGCAGCAAAGCAACCCCGGCACGACGCTGCCCGCGAAGCCCGTGACATTGCCCGAAGAAGGCTGGATTCCCAGCAAGCCCAACTACAAGGGCAAGATCGTGGTCGCCTACATCTTTCATCCCCGCCTCTCGCGGTTCCGCGCCTTCAACGACATGATCCCGCGCATGGACTTGATCCAGCGTCAGTACGCCCGCGATGTGGTCGTCGTCGGTCTGCTCACCAACTTCGATCAGTCCGTCAACATCCCCGGACTCACCTTCACCGACGACGACAAGAACCCCGAAAAGCTCGCTGAGGCCTTCAAGGAATACTCCAAGTCCCGCAACTTCAGCCACTTCCTCGCCCCCAGTTTCGAGAGCAACGTCTACCTGCAGGCTTCCGATCAGTCCCAGGGCGGCGAGTACCCCATCCCCGCCTTCGTGATCATCGGCACCGATGGCATCGGCCGCTGGTGGAGCACGCCAAAGGGTCGTGTCGCTTTTGACGCAGCCTTGCAGCAGATGCTCGAAAACGACCCGGGCGTGCAGTCGCGCCGCAAAGCCGAGGCCGAGTGGCTCAAGAACAACCCGCAGGCCCAGCCCAAGCAGGAAGCCCCAGGCGATCAGCCTCCCTCAACCAACTCGGGCGGCTGATCATGCCCCCAAACGCAACGATCACCGTCAACGGCGAGCCAAAGCCCCTCGCAGCGGGCCAGACGCTTCGTGCCTTGATCGAATCCCTGGGCCTTGCCGCCCAACCCGTTGCGGCGGAAGTCAACGGCACCCTAGTCCCGCGCCGTGAACATGAATCGCACGAACTCAAGCCCGACGACAAGATCGAGCTCGTCTCCCTCGTGGGCGGCGGCTGACGCCCCCATCACGAAACGCGCCCGTCAGGAAGCGACGCACACCCCACCCGTCCACTTCACCGCGACAACTGCGCCTGCACCAGCCTCGTGATCGCCTCCTTCGTCTCCTCCATCGACATCGTCACTTTCGCCCCCGCCGCGCGGACATGCCCGCCGCCGCCAAATGTCGACGCGATGGCATTGACATCCACCGGCATCGGCTCGCTCTTGGCGCGCATGCTGATCTTGATGATGGGGCCTGCTGCCTTCTCGCTGGGCGTCTCAATCAGAATCGCAGACACCATCACCGTCGGGATGCCCTGGGTGAAGTCGGTGATCCCGCCCGTTTCGCCCGGGTTCGCCCCGCTCTCGCGCAGGTCCTTCATCGTCAGCGTCAAGAACGCCAGACGATCGTTCAATCGCAGTTCCATGCTCGCCAGCGCCCGGCTGATCAGCCGCAGCCTGCCGGGCGTCTCGCACTGCTCGATCAATTGATAGAGCCGAATGTGATTGGCCCCCGCCTCGAGCAACTCCCCCGCCAACGTCATCACGCGGCGTGACACGTTGCTGTGGCGGAACCAGCCCGTGTCCGTGCAAAGGCCCAGGTACAACGGCTCCGCCACGCTCGCCGGCAACTTGTCCGCGCCCGAGACGCCCAGCAACGCCTGACACAACAACGCCACCGGCTGCACCACCGCCGCGGCGGACGTATCCACGAACCGCAGCGACCCGACCCCCGGGTCGCCTTGCACGTGATGATCCACGACGCTGGTCATCGCGTTGCGAGCCTCGATCCATGCCCGCATGGGCTCTACCTGCATCCACGAGCACGTGTCGGTGATCACCACCGCATCGACATCATCGTGAGGCGGCAACTCCAACCCCGTGAACGGCGGCTCAAACACGCGAATCGGCGTTTCCGTCGCCCCCGCCCCCGCGTGCCCATCGATCGCGATATCCCGCAGCCACGCCGGGCTGGGTCCAAAGTACCACGCCTCCGCCTTCGGGCGGGTGGTGAAACTCGGCACGCGATTGATCGCTCGTACCAGTGCCAAAGTGCTCCCCACCGCATCGCCATCCGGCTTTGCGTGCGTGAGCACGACCACCCGCCTCGCGCTCGCGAGCCGCTGGGCGATCTGGTCAATCGTGGCATTGGTCAACTGCGACGGCGCGGCGGGTGCATCAGGCATTCGAAGCGAGCGTAGGGGTGAATCCGCGCCAACCTACAGTCTCAGAAACGATGGCAGGGACGTCTTGCCCATGAGTCGCCACGGCTTCCAGCCCTGACCAACCCACCACAACGCACCACCAAAGCGTTCTCATGATTCATCACATGAACAACCCCCCCCGTTCATGCACGTGCGCACTTGCCACAGCATTCGTGGGCATGCAGTTGCTCGCGCAGCCGGTCACGTCACAACCCCAGCCATCCGCGCCAACCCCTGATCAACCCGCCGCGGCCCAACCCGCCCCCCTCCGCGTCACCGCCCCGAAGGTCGCCCAAGGCGACGTCCTCCACTACACCATCATCATCCAAGGTACCCGAGGCCAAGGTGCCGAGCTTCGGGCGGTCCCCGAACTTCGCATCCCCGTGACGCTCACCGTCCTCGCCGCCGACGCCCAGGGCGCGACCATCGAGCTCCGCCCCGCACCGCCGCCCATCAAGGAGCTTTCCAAAGACTTCTTGACCAACAACTTCCTGATCGCGGCGGGAATGCAGACAAACCTGCAGGTTCAGTTCATCAACCCCACGCCCGATCGCCGCGGCAAGCTCACGATTACCAACGGCAACGAAGCCCTCGCTGCGACGCGAGAGAAACTCGATGATCTCATCCAGCAGGCCATCGGTTCGTTTCAAGGACTGACGCTCGAACAGATCAACAAGGAGCGTGCGACATTCGGCGCAGTGCTGACCGCCGATTCCGTGCGCACCATGCTCGAGCTCTACACGCCCATCACCAGCGCGTGGTGGACGCCCGATGAGCCCCTGACCCGCGAACGCGATGTCAGCATTCCCGCCTTCGCAGGCCTCACCGTTCCGGCCCACGAACGCACGACGGTACAGCCAGAGCAAGGCGGCGGCACCTACACCCGCACGATTGTCCGCACGCGACCCGACGCCGACTTCATGCAGTACTACAAGGCTGTCGGCGAGAAGATCGGCCTGAACCTCGGCGATGAGGAGATGAAAGCCGCCGCAGAGCGGGGCGACATCTACTTCGAAACCCGCACCGACCTCCGCACCGACGACCTGGGTCTGCTCGTCGACGGGACGCAGTTCATCGAGCAGAAGTTTGGCGTCTCGCGCCGGTCCAACTCCCGCTCGATCCGCGCGGAACGCTCTGCCGCATCGGCGACGAGCGAGGCCCCCGCTGCCGAAGCCAGCGATGCAGGCCCGCGCATCCCTATGGACTTCAAGGTGGGCGAAGAAGTCGGCTACCGGGCGACGTTTCGGCTCACGCTGGGGCAGGGCACGCAACAAGACCGGCTCCGCGCGGTGCGCATTCCCTTCACGCTTCGCGTCGTCGCTCGCGAGGGCGCCGATGCGATCGTGGAGTGCGACGCCAAGGTCCCGCCGTACGAAGATATCGACCGCGACTTCCTGCACAACTACGCCCGCACGCTCGCTCCCTTGGAAGCCGCCAAGCCGCGCATCCGCCTCATCGCCAAGGACGGTTCCATTGAACTCGTCAACGAAGCGGAGGTCGCGAAAGCCGCCGCCAGTCGCGCCGGCCCTATGGGCGAAGCTCTGGGCCTCTTCAACTCTCTCAACGCCGCGCAGAAGGCCCTGACGCTTTCCGAGTTCGAGAAGATTCTCGCTCGGGATGCCAAGGCTGCCGTGTTCGAAGTGCTGGGAGGCGTGCTCGGAATCCCCAACGGCGTGATCCCTCCCGAAGCACTTGAGTTCGAAGCTCCCGTGACGCTCGCCACCGGGCGGGAACTCAAGGGCCGCCACACGATCACCGTCGAAGCCACCAAGACCGGCTTCAATCGCTCCGAACGGCGGGTCGCGCGAAACTCGCCCGAACTGGGCGACGCCATGCTCCGAACGCTGATCGACATGGGCTACAAGCTCTCCGACCAGGACCAACGCAAGGTCCGCGACAGCCGCAGCGCGAATGTCCGCGAGCAACTGACCCACGAAGTCGACAGCCGTGGCTGGGTCATCAAGGCCAAACACAGCACGCTGGTCCGCACGGGAATCGCGAGCATCGCGTTTGATGCGGACATCGAGATCGAACGTGTGAGCGAACCGCGGGTGCCGTGAGCATGGGCCAACAGAGCAGCCCCGTGCGCCCATAGACTCGCCCCATGCCCATCGCTCCCGCGATGCATCCCCTCAGCCTGGCGCAGGTCGACTTGCTCACCAACGTCGGCTCCATACTCGCCGCCAGCCCCCCCATCCTCTTCTTTTTCCTGGGAGCGATCGCTCGCCTCGCCAAGAGCAATCTTCACGTCCCCAAGCCTGTCACCAAGCTTCTCTCGCTGTACCTGCTCTGGGCGATCGGCTTCAAGGGAGGCGTCGAGCTTGCCGTCCACGGCATCTCCCGTGACGCAGCCGTCGCCATGATCGCCGGCATGCTCCTCGCCGCCGCGATGCCCGTCGTCGTTTTCTACGTCACTCGCCGCCTCACCACTCTCGCCAACGCGGCCGCCCTCGCCGCGACCTACGGCAGCATCTCCGCCGTCACGTTCATGGCCGCGTGCACGGTGCTTGAGTCCAAAGGCATCGCGTACGGCGGGCACATGGTCGCCGTGATGGCACTCATGGAAAGCCCGGCGATCGTCGTGGGAGTGCTGCTCTGGCGCAAGTACGGCGCCGCCGAGGCCCCGCCCGCCGACGGCGCGAAGCGCCATGGCTCTTGGGGCTCGCTGCTCCACGAAGCGTTTCTGAATGGCCCTGTGCTGCTGCTGCTGGGCAGCCTCATCATCGGCATGATCACCGGCCAAGCGGGCTATGCGAAGTTCAAGCCGCTTTGCACCGACCTCTTCAGCGGCGTGCTCGTCTTCTTTCTGCTGGACCTTGGCATCCTTGCGGCCCGCCGCCTGCGCGATCTTCGCAAGGCCCCCAAGCGTCTGATCCTGTTGGGCATCCTCTTCCCGCTACTGGGCGCAGTCACGGCGGCGGCTCTCGCCAAACTGGGCGGGCTGGGCTTTGGCGACACCTTCCTGCTCATGGTCCTCGCGGCGTCCGCGAGCTATATCGCCGTGCCCGCCGCGATTCGCCTGGTGATCCCGCAAGCCACGCCGGGGCTCTACATCCCCATGGCGCTCGCCGTGACGTTCCCGTTCAACATCGGGGTCGGCATCCCGCTGTATCTCGCCATCACAGCCTTCACGCAGGCCAAGTGATCAGCGGTTTTATCCTCGATGCCGCTTGCCGCAGGCGTTCTTCGTCCTCACACACACAAGCAGTGCGTTATCCACCTCGAGCCTTGCCCCGCAGCAGGTCCACGGTCGGCAGCACGGTCAGCAACGCCAGCGAAAGGTTGTACATCGCGCCACCGAGCACGATCGTGAACACGAAGGGCGTCTCCAGGCGGGCCAGCCACCAGCTTGCGATGTCGATTGCAAGCCCCAGCCCGTTACATGTGATCAGCAGCGGCACCACCCTGCCTCCGCTCCTCGCGAACGTCGAGCACATCGCCAGCGCGATCACCACGCCCGACAGCGCCGCCAGTGCCAGCGCGTGCGTGTGCGTCGAGATTGCCAGGACCTTGATCGGCACGGGATTGATCTGCCGCGAGAACGCGACTTTGCGCACGTCCTCCCAAGCCTCCAGCGCGATGCCCGCGCCTTTCTCCTTTGCTGCTTTCCGCGCGTGGCACGAGTTGCAGTTGTTCGCGATCAGTTCCGCCGGGCTGTTCTCGCCCAGGTCCAGATTGTCGTAGTTCTCCGCGAGCTTGTCGCCCTTGAGCCACGCCAGCAGGGCATCGCGGGTCGGCTGGGCAAGGCCCGCCGGGTGATTGGCTTCCAGCGCGGTCTTCATCGCCGCCGGGGCGTCGATGCCGTGATACGCGGCTCGCACATCGTCGATGGTGAAGCCCGCTCGCTCGTCGCGGTTCTCATAGTGCCAGTACATGTGCAGCAGCGACGCCGCATGCCCCATCCACACTACCAGCACAATGCCCAGCAGGCCGATGCGCACCGGCAGGGACAACGTTCGAAGCGACCAAGACTGATCCATCCGCGACAGTACTCCCGACGAACCCCGCCCGTCAGGACGCGTCGCACACAACGGACCTCCGATTTCACCACGGCGCACACGGAGACGACGGAGCAAGGCAAAGAGAAGCCGCGGATAGTGGCGAAGATGGCATTGATCCGTGGCGTCGTTCGACTTGTCACTCTTTGCTTGCCCCGTGGTAACGCCGGAGGGCCTCGGTTGTCGACGCTCCCTGACGGTCCCGTTTCGTTGATCCCGCGGGCTTTGTCAGCCTGCGCGGCAGACGACCAAAAAGAAAAACGCCCCGGACCTTTCGATCCAGGGCGACTTCCTCCATCGTTTGATTGCTTACTTGCGGCGTTCGCGGCGGAGCGCCACCAGACCGCCCAGGCCCAGCAGGGCGACCGAGCCGGGGGTGGGAATCACCGCACAGAAGATCAGGTACTCGCCCCAGTTCTGGCCGGGGGAGAAGGGATCCTGGCCTTCGGGAACGTCGGCCCAGATCCAGCGAGCCTGGTTGCTAATGCCACCGATCTGGCCCCAAGGCGTCGCGGCGGGAGTGTTCAACTGGCCGACGCTGGTCGGACGGAACAGATTGTTCGACGAGGCGAACGCGATCTGAGCGGTCATCTCAGCGGTGCTGGGAGCCGGGTCGGTGCCGTCGCGGTCGATGCCGGTGCGGTACACCTGCCAGATCGGGTTGCCGGTGAAGATCGAGGGACCACCGGCGACGTTGAACTCACCCAAGAGGCCTTGGGCGAAGAAGTCGTCGCTCCAGGCGGCGATGTACACAACATCGTCGGTCTGGAAGTTCCAGGTTTCGGCGACGCTCCAGTTATAAGTGCCGGGCTCGCCCACGGGGCCGACTTCGTTGCGACCAACGAAGTTGATCGATCCGCCGTTCACGCTGTACAACGCGTAGTGGTTGTCTGCAGTGACGGTCGCCTGCACGGTCGCGGCCTGAGCCATCCCAACCGCCCCTGCAAGCGCCAAAGCGCACGCGACCATCTTTGAGTTCATAGACATGACATCTCACCCTTCTCTAAGTTTGCTCTTCCAGCCCGCACACACACGGGTAGTAGAACATGCCACAAGACGCGGGAGATGCCAGAAATCTGAGGGACTTTTTTGCGGTTTCTGCGCTCCAAGTGGCCTTTGCGGCCCTCCCGAGAGGTCTCACCTACGCCCAATAACGCGCAAAACCGCTCCGCGCAACAAAAACCCGGACCGAAATCGGTCCGGGTTCGGGGTTTTCAGATTGGGGAGTACGCCTCAGGAGGCGCACTGGGGGCTTACTTCTTCTTGGCGCCGCCCTTTTCTTCCGTCATTTCCTTCATGAGGCCCGCCGGCATCGGGCGGTACTCAAGGAATTCCATGGTCGCACTGGCGCGGCCCTGGCTCATGCCGCGAAGGGCGGTGGTGTAACCGAAGAGTTCGCTGAGCGGGATTTCGGCCTGCACCATCTTGACGGGGTCACGATCTTCGGTGTCGATGATCATGCCGCGGCGGCTGGAGACGTCGCCCGTCACGTTACCCAGGTAGTCGTTGGGCACGGTGATGACGACCTTCATGATGGGCTCGAGCAGCTGGGGGCCGGCGCGGTCGACGGCGAGCTTGAGGGCTTCCATGCCGGCCAGTTCGAAGGCGATCTGGCTGGAGTCGACGTCGTGGTAGGAGCCGTAAGTGAGGGTGGCCTTGGCGTTGATCAAGGGGTAGCCGAACTTGACGCCGGTCTTGGCCTGCTGGCGGATGCCGTACTCGATGCTGGGGATGAATTCCTTGGGAATCACGCCGCCGACGATCTTGTTTTCGAAGGCGAAGTTGTCGGTGAAGTCGAGCTCGGCCTCTTCGGCTTGGGCCGCGGAGTAGGGCTCGAGGGTGATCATGCAGTCACCGAACTGACCGCGACCGCCCGACTGCTTCTTGTGCAAGCCGCGGACGTCTTCGACCTTCTTGCTGATGGCTTCGCGATACGAAACCTTGGGCTTGCCGGTCTCGACGTTGATCTTCATGTCACGGATGAGCTTGTTGCGGATGATTTCCAAGTGCAACTCGCCCATGCCCATGATGATGGTCTGGCCGGTTTCTTCGTCGAACTGGCTGCGGAAGCTCGGGTCTTCGCGGCGGATGACGCCCAGGGCTTCGGACAGCTTGCGCTTGTCGTCCTGGCTCTTGGGCTCGATGCTCATCGCGATCACGGGCTCGGGGAAGTGCATGCGCTCGAGGATGATGGGCTTGTCGGAGTCGCAGAGGGTGTCGCCCGTGTAGCTGTTCTTGATGCCGACGATCGCGACGATGTTGCCCGCCGTGACTTCATCCAGCGGGATGCGGTTCTGGGCGTGCATTTCGAAGATACGCGAGGCGTTTTCGGTCTTGCCGTTGCCCGGGTTCAGGATGCGGGTGCCCTTGCCCAGCTTGCCGCTGTAGACGCGGATGTAGGTGAGGTCGCCGTGCATGTCGCTGACGACCTTGAAGACCAGCCCGGCGAAGGGCGCGTCGGGATCGTGCGGACGGCTGAGGGGGATGTCCTTGTCATTGGGGTCGGTGCCCGTGACGTCGGGCTTTTCGGTGGGCGCGGGCAGGTACTGCACGATCGAATCGATCAGGATCTGCACGCCGACGTTGCGCAGGGCGGCCCCGCACAAGACCGGGAAGCAGCGCTGCTTGATGGTCGCGGCGCGGAGAGCGGCCTTGAGACGCTCGACGGAGATTTCCTTGCCTTCGAGGAAGTCGGTGGCGAGTTCGTCGTCGAGTTCGGCGATCTTCTCGACCATGATGTGGTGGTACTTCTCCGCCATTTCCTGCTCATCTTCGGGGATGGCGATTTCCTTGATGTTCTCGCCGTGGTCGCCCTCGAAGAGGTAGCCCTTCATCGTCATGAGATCGACGATGCCGCGGTGCTGGTGGCCCAGGCCGATGGGAATCTGAATCGGGACGCCGTTAGCGCCCAGGCGGGACTTGATGGTGTTGTAGGAGAACTCAAAGCTCGCGCCGATCTTGTCCATCTTGTTGATGAAGCACAGACGGGGCACGCGATAGCGGTCGGCCTGACGCCAGACCGTTTCGGACTGAGCTTCCACGCCTTCCTTTCCGTCGAAGACCGCGACCGCGCCGTCGAGGACGCGCATCGAGCGTTCGACTTCGATGGTGAAGTCCACGTGGCCGGGGGTATCGATCAGGTTCAGCTTGAATTCCTTGCCCTTGTACTCCCAAGGGCAGGTCGTCGCGGCGGACTGGATGGTGATGCCGCGTTCCTGTTCTTCCTGCAGGAAGTCCATCGTGGCGGTGCCTTCGTGCACTTCGCCGATCTTGTAGTTCTTCCCGGTGTAGAACAGGATGTGTTCGGAGACGGTGGTTTTACCCGCGTCGATGTGGGCGCAGATACCGAAGTTACGAATGTGGGACAGGTCGGCTGGCATGGGGAAACCCTAAAAAGTGCCCTGAAAACCGCGATTTCTGAGTTGCACGCGGCGGGCGGAGTGCGGATATGACGAACCAAGGTGGCTCTGGAAAACTGATGTGCTGCTGACAGCCCGAGCGTTGCATTCAGCGCTTGGGCGGCAAGGATGGATTGTGCTCGCGCGAATGGGCAAGCAGGCGGACGAAGGGTGGCCGGCCATTCCGGCCGACGTCAGTAGGGATCGATTTCGTCGTCGTCGTCGTCCATGGGACAACTCGCCAAGGGGTCAATTGATCATGGTGCACTAACAGAGTGCGACCAGGCAATTGTAAGTCGTTCCGGGTGCGAAAACAACTGGGAACCGAGCGGTGCGGACGGCTCCGGAACGAGGTTGCCTTCGATTCGAGCGGAGGGCGTTGAGGGGGTTGGTTGGAGGTTCGGCCGGCGGCGTGCGCCATTCGCCCCTTAGCGAGCCTTGAGCCTTGCTCGTTCGGATTCCGTCAGTTGACGGAGGGGGTCTAAGCGGAGGTTCTTGTCCAATTCCAACGCTCGAATCGCCCAGCCGCGGGCGTTTTCGGTATCGCCCATCGTGGCGTAGAGATCGCTGAGTTTCACGGGATGGAGCGGATCGAAAGGTGCGAACTTGGCGGCGTTCATATAGGCCTGCGTCGCACGCGTCTGCGCCGAGAGGGAGTCGCTGACGATGCCTTTGCCCTCGAATGGCAGGGTTGCTCGCTGCTCCCAAAGGATGCCCAGCCAGGACCAGTATGAGGCGGTCTTGCCGAATTGCTCGCGGCGTTTGTCCAAGAGTGTGATGGCAGAGTCAAGATCCGCCGGCTCGACCTTCTCCCCGCGGGCTAGGCGACCTTGGGCGTCCATCAACAGCACGCGAGACGCAGCACGAAGCGTGCCGAAGTGCCACGGCTGATCGCTGGCCGCCTCAATCAGCGGCACCTTGGCGGCGGCGACGCCGCGCGCTTGCACCATTCCGAGGGCGGCTTCGAGCGTTGTGGGCGTGACGCTTTGGCCAGTCGCGTTGCTCAAATCGGCGAGCAGCACGCGGGCGGCGTCGTCACGGGCGGAGCCAGCGAGTCGGTCGAGTTCGGCGCGGCGCTGGGTCAGGTCCTGCACTTGTGCGGCGGGCGCGTGTGCGCGGCTGAGTTCGTGTTGCCAGGTCAAGGTCTGGGCGACTCGCATGCCCAGCATCCCGACGGGCATCGCAACGATCGCGATGATGATCCATCGAGGCAACTTGAACGTCGGCGACGGGTTCTGATCCGGCGCATCGGGCAAAGCAGGTGACACCCACGCCCCACGACACAACCCCGCGCCGCACGCCAAAGCGAGCCAGCACCACGCGCCGCTGCCTTGGGTTGTGCCGGTCAATTCGATCTGGCAATGCACCGCGGCGACGATTGCGCCGACGGCGACGGCTGGCCCGAGCGCGTCTTCATAGTTCTGCGTGCGCGAGCCACGCTCGATCACGCGCCAGATGCCCCAGATGCAGGCGAGGGCGAAGGCGATGCCTGCGGCACGAGTGAGGCCGCTCTCGGGCGTGGCAGCCTCTCGCTCCAAGAACGCGGCGATGCCGGTGGGCAGAATCACCATCAGGCACGCCAGGCCGCGTGCCTGGCGCAGGAGGGTGACCGCGAGCGAACGCTCTTGAGGTGATTCCTCAGGCCCCGCATCGCTCGGGCTTGAAGCCGGAGCGGGCCTCAGCAAGCCGCGAGAAGCACTCATGAGGAAACCGACCCAGACTCCCACCAACACGAGCCCAATGACGCCGGCGCAGACGATCCAATCGATCAGTATGCTGTGTGCGAATGCAGTGTCCTCGGGGGACAGCGCGGGCTTGTGGATCATGTACGCATCTTTGAAACCAGCAGGCCCGACGCCGAACGGGTTATGAATGAATATCTTCGCCGCGCCTTGCATGTAGAACCAGCGGAAGAGGATCGAGAGCTCGCCGATGCGCTCGCCGATGAGGCCTCGGATGATCACCGCGAGCAGCGTCAGGGCGACGAGGGCTGGGCCGATCCACCCGGCGACCTTCTCGGAGAACTTCCTTTCGTTGCCAGGCCGCCTGATCCACCAGGCCGCGGCGGCGAGGGCGAGGCCAAGCCCCGCGGCGGCGAAGCCACCCTTGGAACCGGCCAGCCAGACGCCCGCGGCGCACAGGGCAGTTCCGCCGACAGTCACGGCGAGCAACTTGGTTCGTTCTGTGCGATCTTCTCGCAGGCTGACTCGCTCGCGCGTCAACTCGAGCACAAGCCACGTGATGAACGCGGCGAAGCCCGCCGCGGCGAGTGTCGCGAAGACGTTGGCGAGACCGAACCAGCCGCTGGCTTCGGGTTGTTCGAGGCGGCGGAGGTAGCCGCGGGCCATGGCGCTGTCGGGAGACCAGCCTTGGGCGGCGAGGAAGGCGTCTTGGTTGGCGCGGAAGGTCTGCATCATCTGCGGATGCTCGACGAAGACCTGCGCGAGGCCTTTGGGCACGATCATGACGACGATTGACAGCAGCGCGGAGCATGCGAGCATCGCGGCGGGCAGCCGAAGGGCGCGGTCCCTCATGCACATCAGAACAGCCAACGCCACGAACACGGAGGCGACCCAGTGCAGCCCGAGTACATGGTCATCGAGGAAGGACTTGGCCGTGAGCGACACTGCGGGGTAAACAAAAAAGATGACCCAGGAGTTATCGATCAGCAGCCGCAACTGGAGATTACTCGCCGCGCGAGATACGCCCCAGCAAACCACGCCACATGCGATGATCGTCACGGCGTCCAAGCCCATCGCCCATGCGGGCGTCAGACCAACGACTGGCGAAGGCATGATGAACGGATCGCCCGACCAGTACGGAAACGGGTCGTAGGTGCTGATGCAGCGGAGCACGATGCAGGCGAGCGCGATGCAGAGGCCCCAGAGCACGGCGAGGCGGCCACGTTCGATGTCGGTTGGCGTCGGCGTGGATGCGACCGTTGCTTGCGAACTCATGGGGCCCCCTGAGGCTTGTTGGTTGGTTTCGCGGGTGCGCCTCCCGCAAACTCGATGGCCGCCAGCACCAGCAGCAGCATCGCGACCTGCGTTGCAATGAGGATCGCCCCGGCGGTGTCGGTGCGGGTCAGCAGGATGCCCGCGAGGCCCGCCGCGCCGGCGAAACCCCAGATGACGGCGACGGCGGTGGGCTTGGAGAGGCCACGCTGCACGAAGCGATGGGAGATGTGCTGGAGGTCACCGACCATCGGGTTCTTGCCTTGGCGGAGGCGAAGCAGGACGACGGAGGTGAGGTCGTAGAGGGGGATGGCGAGGACGACCAGCGGGGCGAAGACGGCGTGCCAATCTGTCGAAAACGGATAGACGCGGATGCCATCGCGGGCGGAATCGAAGATGGGTGGCTCGCTCGAAGGCGGCGGCATGTCGGGGATCATCGTCGCGTAGGTGATGCGAACGCTCAGGAACGCTAGCAGGAAGCCCAGTACAAGCGAACCGCCATCGCCCATGAAGACGCTGGCACCGCCCCCGCTCCGGCTAGGTTTGTTGAACCACAGGAAGCCCAGCAGCGCACCCAGCAGCAGCGCGAAGCAGCCCGCGATGAACCATTGCTCCTGGAATATGGCGATCGTCATGAAGCTGCCTGAGGCGATTGCGCCGACGCCGCCGGAGAGGCCGTCCATGTTGTCAAGGAAGTTCATCGCGTTGGTGATAACGAGAATCCAGACGAGCGTGAGGGCGTAGCTGGCCCATGTGCCGCCTGCAAAGCCGTCCACAAAGGTGAACATCCGAGTTTGCGTCAGAACCAGCACCCCCAGCGAGACGGCGACCATCGCGAGCAGTTTGGGAATCGCGGGCAGCGGCTTGCGGTCGTCGACGAGGCCCATCAAGTGCAGCAGCAGGACGCCGCCCAGAACCGCGAGGGCCCAGCCCGCGTGCTCGCGCAGGCTTTCGGCGAGCCCGGCGAGCGTGGCCGGAGAGATGCCAGCCACGCGCTGCAAGTTGCTCTGCCCCCACTGCCAGTCCATGAGCCAAGCGCGGGTGTCGGCGGTGAGGACGGCGATCACCATGACGAGCAACGGGAGGGCGAAGCCAAGGAAGATCCCGACGCCGCCGGTGTTTGGAACCCGGCGTGGGGCAGCTTTGACTTGGCCTGCGATGCCTGCGCCGTCAAGGGCATTGAGCCTGCGCCCCACGCCTCGCGCGGCCCAGGTCGCGAGGAGGGCGACGAGGACCGCGACCGGAATCAGCAGGAGCACGAGGCTGGGCATCGCGGGAGTTTAGAGCGTGGGTGGAGATGGGGCGTGCGGCGGCATCTCAAGCGGGCGGCGTTGCTTTGCCTGGGTTGGGGCGGAGAGCCCTCCCTGACGGTCAGGCCGCATGATCCGCGCAGGGCACAAGTGGTCAGACGCCCGCGCGAAGGTGCGCGATGACGGCCTTGATTTGTTCGTACGAGACCTGGCCTTCGAGTTGTTCCCAGATGGGACGCAGACGCGTGCCGCCAAGTTCGTCGAGGGCGGATTCGATGCGGGCGTAGGTGGCTTGGTCGACCCAGGGCGCGATGGACTTGGGCTTGGTCAGTTCGATCCACGTGCAGAGGTAGTCGCTTGTCGTGCTGACGGAGAGATTGATCGCAGCGGCGGTCTCAGCGACGGACTTGTCTTGCTCGAAGCATCGTGCGGCATCGGCGCGAAGGCGGTCGCGGGCTTGGGTGCCGCTGGCCTTGGCAGCCTCGCGGACGCGTTCCTCGCGCGGGGCCTCGCGCTTGCGGCTGGGTTCGATGGCGTCCAGCGGCATGTTGTGCGTCGCGCAATAGGTCGCGATGCGGTCGATGAATGCGGCGCCGAACTCCTGCAGCTTGATGTTGCCGATGCCGCGGACGCCCAGGAGACGGTCGGGGCTGGAGGGCCGGACCCGCGCGAGTTCTTCGAGCGTGACGTCGCCAAACACGACATAGGGCGGCACGCCCTTGTCGGCGGCGATGTCGCGACGGAGCAGCCGCAATTCTTCGAAGAGGCCCTTCTCGTCTGGCGAGAGCGCGGCGGTCGCGTCCGCGAGGCGGGACGCGGATTGGATCGCGCGTTTGTCGGTGGTTTCGCTGCCGCGTTGGCGGAACAGGGCGACTTCACGCTCGCCTTTGAGCACGGGGCCGCTCGCGGTGGCAAGTCGCAGCAGCGGATAGTCCCCCACTTCGACTTCGAGCAGGCCCATATCGACGAGCTGCTGGATGTACTGCACGATGCGTTCGCGGGGGAGGTCCTTGAGCAGGCCGAAGGTCGAAAGCTGGTCATGGCCGCGCTCGATAATCTTCGCGGCCTTGCTGCCTTTGAGCACATCGGCGACGTGGGCGGTGCCGAAGCGCTGGCCGACGCGGTAGACGCAACTGAGGATCTTTCTCGCGATGGTGGTGGCATCGGGCACGGACTCGAGTTCGCCCAGGCAGACATCGCACGCGCCACAGCCGCGGGGCGCGGCGTCGGCTTCGCTGGCCGGGTGGCGGGGCGGGGTGTACTGCTGGCCAAAGTACTCACTGAGCGCGGCGTGCCGACATCGCGCGCTGCCCACGATCTGCTGCATGTGCTTGAGCAATTCGCGCGACACGGCGAGGCCTTCACGGATGCTCGCGGGGTCGGCGTCGCTCTCGGCGGCGCTGCGTTCCATCAGGCTCAGCCACTTTGGGCCGTCGCTGGCGCTGTAGAGCAGCACGCACTCGGCGGCGAGGCCGTCGCGACCCGCTCGCCCGGTCTCCTGCTGGTAGTGCTCGACGGTCTTGGGCATCGCGGCGTGAATCACGCAGCGAACATCGCCTCGATCGATCCCCATGCCGAAGGCGACGGTGGCGACGACGACATTCAGTCGTTCTTCCTGAAACTCCGTCTGCACCTTGCTGCGCACGGCGGGCGAAAGGCCGGCGTGATACGCCTTGGCCTTGATGCCGACTTGCGTGAGTTCCTGCGCGAGACTTTCGCAGTCCTTTCGGCTAATGCAGTAGACGATTGATGCGTTGTCCTTGTAGCGAATGAGGATGTCGCGGGATTGGCGGAGGACATCGGTTCGCGGCAGCACGCGATAAGTGAGATTCGGGCGATCGAAGATGCCCACCAGAATCTGAGGATCACGCAGCGCGAGCTGGCGGGCGATGTCCTCACGCACGCGGGGGGTGGCGGTGGCGGTGAAGGCGTGAAACGCGACGCGGGGCAGCGCCTCACGCACGGTCGCGAGCTGGCGATACTCAGGCCGAAAGTCGTGACCCCATTGGCTGATGCAATGGGCTTCGTCGATCGCAAAGCCCGCAAGATTGCCCGCGTCGTGCAACTTCGCGAGCCACGACATGAAGCCGCCGCCCACGAGTCGCTCGGGCGAGACGTAGAGCAATTTCAATTCGCCATCGGCCACTTGCGCACGCACTCGCGACGCGGCGTCGGGGTCCATCCCGCTGTGCAGAGCCGCTGCGGGATATCCCGCGAGGGCGAGGCCATCCACCTGATCCTTCATCAGCGAGATCAGAGGCGAAACAACGACCGTGAGGCCCTTGGCGAGCGCGGCGGGCACCTGAAAGCACAGGCTCTTGCCGCCGCCCGTGGGCATGACGACCAGCGAGTCTCGCTTGCACAACCCGGCGTCGATGGCCTGAGCCTGGAGCGGTCGCAGCGAGTCGTAGCCCCAGTACCGCTGCAGGACTTCCAGGACGTCACCGCGGATGGGTGCGTCTGCGACGGCGAAGGTCGGCGCGTGGCTGGTTCGCTCGAGTTGAGGCAACGGCTCCGCCATTGGTTTGGTTGGAACGAACTGCGGGAACGAAGCGGAGCCGCTTGGTTCGCATCACACTCGCGCGGCGACCCGCGAAGCAGGCACCGGGCCACCCAAGGCTTGGAACAGAGTCTTCGCGGACGCAGTCAGCACCGCATCGACGTCCACGGACGCGCCCGCTGGCAACCAGGCGCGATCGAACTCGAACACGCACCAGCCCTCAAACCCTGACCGCGCCAGAGCCGCAAGATCAGCGGCGACCTGCAGTTCACCATGGCCAAGGGCCACAGGAGTTGTGCCCTTCATGTCCTTCACCTTTACGCACGCGAGGCGATCACCAAGCACATTCGCTGCGTCCGTAATCGACTCGCCCGCGAGCTTGCCGACGGGCACCGAATATGCAACGGAGACCAACGGGCTGGCAACCTTGTCGAGCAGTTCGGCGAGTTCAGCCGCGCGATTGAAAGTGCCGCCGTTTTCAACCATGAGCTTGACGCCCGAGTTGCGGCAGTAGTCCGCAGCCTTGGCGAGGCGTGAAGCGATGCGGGCGAGGCCGCTCTTGCGGGATTCACCGCTGGGGATTTCAAAGCCGAACACGCGAACGAAGGGGCATTCGAGTTGTACAGCAAGGTCGATGGCGCTCTTGGTCTGGCGGATCGAGCGTTCGGTGTCGCTGATGACGTTTCCGATCACGGGCGGGTCGACAGGCTCGTCGTACGCGATGCCGGTGGCCAAGGAGCAGACGTCCATGCCCGCGGCCCGGACCATGCCGCGGGTCTTGGCGGGGGCCGTCAAGGCAGGATCACACGCGAACTGGGTCGAACCGGTGCCGAACGTTCGCATTTCGATACCCAGGAAGCCCCAGGCCTCGAGGCGTTCGCCAATCTGGGCAAGGGTCCAGTCGGGGCAGGCGACGGTGGAGAAGGCGGGCTTGATCTTGGACGCGGCGGGGCTGGACATGGGTGACTATATCAAGGAAGGGGTTAGGGGTTGGGCACTGGGCATTCGTGGTTGGGACTGGCGGCCGAGCGCTCGAAGCAGCCGAGATTTGTTCGGGCGGGGTCAGATGCAACTGCACCCGAGACCGCATCTGAAACGAACCGATAGCATCTGACGAACTAGATTCGTGCGTCGTTGGCCCGCCGGTGGTCCGTTCCTTTGCGATAGGTTGCCATGCCCACCCATTTCTCTAGGCGTCGCGTGTTGGTGCTCTCGGCGGTTGGCGTCGGCGCGATCGGTGCAATGGTTTGGATCGCGGGGTGTTCGCGCTCAGCGACGTCCGCCGCCCCGAGCCAAGCGGCCTCGGGCGCGACGGCGACGGAACCGATCTCGATGTCGGTGAACGCCCCGCTGGTCGTCGCGCCTGTCGTCGAGGACTGGACGTTCGAAAGCACGCCCGCCGTGCCTGGCAAGGCGATCAACACGACGTCGTTTCGAATCATGACGACGGTCGCGAGCCAGGGGATGCAGGAGCGTCTGCCCGTCTTCATGGAAACCGCGCTGCGGCATTATCTCTCGGGGATCACGAGCCTCCCCGCTCCCCAAGGCCAGATGAACCTGTACATGATGGCCAACCGCCCGCAGTGGGAGCGGCTGACGCAGAAAGTGATGGGGTCGGAAGCGGATGTCTATCTGCGCATTGAGCGGGGCGGCTTTACGGCTCGCAACGCCAGCGTGCTCTGGGACATTGGTCGGCGCGACACGTTGGCGATCTCGGCCCACGAAGGCTGGCACCTTTACACGCAGAGGGCGTTTCGCGATCCTCTGCCCATCGGCCTCGAAGAGGGCATCGCGACATTCATGGAAGGGTTCCGATGGAACACCAATGACGACGATACTCCAAGCTTCTTCCCTTGGGCCAATGGCGAACGGTTCTGGCAATTGCGTCAGGCCGCGAGCCAAGAGCGGCTGGTCAACATCGATGAGTTGCTCCTGCTCTCGCCTCAGGACCTGATGGGCCGGAGCACCGAAGGCGCGCTCGACTATTACGCGCAGGTCTGGGCTCTCACCCACTTCCTCGTCGAGGGCGACAACGGGCGCTATCGCCCTGCGCTCGAACAGATGCTGCAGGACGCCGCGGCGGGAAGGCTCAACGCCCAGATCCGCGAGAAGTTGGGCCCACGTGCCGCGAGCATCCACAACAACCGCCGGCGCGGCGTGGATGTCCTGAGCGTGTACACGGGCGTGCCCAGCGCGTCGCTCAATGAGAGCTACAAGGCCTTCGTCGCACGAATCGTGCGGACGGGCATGTGGCAGAAGATCTGGCGGGGGGAATCGCCGATTCCGTGAGTGGGTGAAGCATTCGGGTTCGGGGTCGGTCGGGGAAAGGTCTTGATCGGGCGAGCAACCCTCGTCTTCTCCTGACCCTTCCTGCCGCTCCACGAAGTTTCGTCAACCAACGAAAAACTGCGGAACCCCGGCTGGCGCGTCCGGTACAAGAAGGGTGCGTTACCTCAATGCCCTGCCGTTTCTTTCGCTCGTTTCGATCGGATGCTCGGCCCACGCGGCGATCACGCTGCAGGCGGGGACGGTGCTGGCCACGGACCGGACGAACAACGTCCTTCGCCAGTTTGACGCGTCAACTGGTGCGCAGATCGGCTCGGTGCAACTTCCGGTCGTTGCGAATCGAACGCTTGAGGGCGTGACGCTGGTGGGCAGCGACGTGTTCGTGAGCTACGCGAGCACGACGCCATCGCTGCAGCAGATCGCCCGAGTCAATCTGCAAACCGGCGCGCTGAGCGGTTCCTTCGGCGCGACCAATCCGGTCGGACTTGCCGGTCGCAACGGGGAAGTGCTCGCGATCAACACTCCCACCATCGGAAGCTACGGCGTGCAGCGATTCACGATCGCTGGGTCGCTCATCTCCACCCGCAGCCTGACCACCTTCGGTACCCTGGGGTTCCAGGAGTTCATCGATGACCTCGCCTGGACGGGCACGCGTTTCGCCACGGTCAGCAACTTCCGCCTCCCAGGCGTCGGCTCGTTCCAGGTCTACGAATGGGACGCAACCAGCGGCCAATACGCTCCGCCCGGCACGACCATCCTCTATCCGCAAGCGGGCCAATGGGCAGAAGGCTTCGACATCGCTCCCAACGGCAACTACTGGTTCACGTACAACGCCGCCCAAGGCAGCACCGCGCCGACGATGATCGAGCATTACGACATCGTCAACGGCCAGCGGATCGTGTTCACGCCCCAAGCAGTCGGTGC
Organism: Phycisphaerales bacterium; assembly: GCA_022843045.1. Classification (GTDB taxonomy): domain Bacteria; phylum Planctomycetota; class Phycisphaerae; order Phycisphaerales; family UBA1924; genus BJHL01. The sequence goes on along the minus strand of JALHOJ010000021.1, from coordinate 386 downwards.
GCTCAGTGACATCGTGTTCGTTGCAATTCCCGGCCCCTCAGTGCTGGGGGCGATTGGCCTTACAGCCACGGTTACGCAGCGGCGGCGGCGATAATGGCACGCGAGTTGCGACGCGGTCTCGATGGATATGCAGCGCAAGATTCTCGCTGGGCTGGCCGCGTTGTTTGTGTTGGGCGGCATGGGACTGGCCGTCGTGCAGAAGAACTTTGAGTTCCTGTACTACGGCGGGACGCTGATTGCGATCATGCTGGGCATTCTGCTGCTGGATCGCAAGGTTCGACTGCCGCTGTTTGTGCTGTGGGGATTGATGCTGTGGCTGGTCTTGCACCTGGCGGGGGGCATGATCAAGGTGCCCAAGAGCGTTGTTGACGAGGGAATGACCAACG
>JALHOJ010000020.1 GCA_022843045.1 Phycisphaerales bacterium | reverse complement strand
GCGATGCCCTCGGCGCCCAGGGGCACCGTGACGGACTTGCTCACTGTGCCTGTTTGGGCGTCGATGAAGTTGACGGTGCCGGGCACGACGTGGGCGAGGTACACAGACTTCGCATCGGGCGCGAGGGCGAGCATGTGGCCAGCCTTGCCGTCGATGGCGTGCTTGGTGACTGCGCCGGTGTCGGCGTTCACGCGGAGCACTTGCTGGGGTACTTCGGCGGTGACCCAAGCTTCAAACGCGTTGCCCTGATTGTGCTGGGGCGCGATGAACGCGATGTCGTTGGGCCGGTCCGCGCCTTCGAGCGTGATGGTGCGATGCACCTGAGCCTTGGGCAGGTCGATCACGACCAGCCGCTTGTCGGCGGGCTGGTGGCCCTGGCCAGGGCCGCCATACGCGCTGCCCATGGCGAAGCGGCCTGTGGCGTCGACCGCGAGTTCGTGCGCGCCCAGACCGGCATCGATGGACTTGAGCAGGCGAAGGTCATCGGCGGCGAGTACGTGGACCTTGTTGTCGCCCCGTGTGGCGTACAGGACCGCGGCGATGGGCTTGGGCACAGGCTCGTTTGCTGCAGGCGTGGAGGTTGCCGCGGGCGAGGGACTGGGGGAAGTTTGGGCAATGGACAAGCCCGCCGCGGCGATGGCGGCGCAGAACGTGAATGGCATCGTGTTCTCCGAGTGTTCAGGATCGTCTTCCCGGCGATCCGCGCCAGTCAGTACGTTCGAAGTTTGTGGCGTGTTACGCGGGTGATGGAGTCGCTGGCGACTGGCCGGGTGTCTGTCAGTACCAAGTCAGGTCGCGGATCCGGGCGAACGCCTGTCGGGGCGGCATTTGCGAAAATGTCACACATTGCGTGCGATTCGATGATGCCCGTGCCATCCTCCGTACGCTTTTGTCAGGATGGACGACCGCACCGCCGATCTTTCGACGCGTCGGGAGCCCTCCCCGACGCGCCAGACGCTGGCGCCCGGGGCGGAGAGTGCCGGTGCGCCCGCGTTGGCCGGTGTTGAGGCTCCCGGCGACACAATCGGGCCATACAAGATCCTGCAACTGATCGGCGAGGGCGGCTTCGGCAACGTCTACATGGCCCAGCAGACGCATCCGGTCAAGCGCCGCGTCGCCCTCAAGATCGTCAAGCCCGGGATGGACACCAAGCAGGTGATCGGGCGCTTCGAGAGCGAGCGTCAGGCCCTGGCGCTGATGGACCATCCCAACATCGCGCAGGTCTACGACGCGGGCAGCACGAGCACGGGCCGGCCGTACTTCGTGATGGAATTGGTCAAGGGCGTGCCCATCACGGACTACTGCGACGCGGGCAACCTGACGACCAACGAGCGGCTGCGGCTGTTTCAGGATGTGTGCCACGCCGTGCAGCACGCGCACCACAAAGGAATCGTGCACCGCGACCTCAAGCCCAGCAACGTGCTGGTGACGCTGCACGATGAGAGGCCGGTCGCAAAGGTCATTGACTTTGGCATCGCCAAGGCGATGAACCAGGATCTTTCGGACGCGACGGTTTTCACCGAGTTTCGCCAGTTCATCGGCACGCCCGAGTACATGAGCCCCGAGCAGGCCGCGATGTCGGGGCTGGATGTCGACACCCGCAGCGACGTCTATTCGCTGGGCGTGCTGCTGTACGAACTGCTCACCGGCGCGACGCCCATCGAACGCGAGAAGCTCCGCAGCGCGACTCTGCCCGAGCTCCAGCGCATCATCCGCGAGGACGAACCACCTCGCCCGAGCACCCGGCTGTCCAAGGCCGCATCCAAGGCCGCTTCGAAGGCCGGCTCGCGAGCAAGCGGCGCGGCTTCTTCCCCCAGCGCCGAAGGCAGGCCGACCGCCGTGGGGGGCGGATCCACCAACGCTGGCGAAGCACCAAAGGCCACTCCCCACGCAACCAAGTCCTCCACCCGCTCGCAGGCCGAGGAGATCGCTCGCCACCGACGCACCGACCTGCGCTCCCTTCGCAGCGAACTCGCGGGCGACTTGGACTGGATCGTGATGAAGTGCCTCGAGAAGGATCGCACCCGCCGCTATCAGACCGCGGCGGACCTTGCCGAGGACATCCAGCACTACCTCGACCACGAGCCCATCGACGCCCGCCCGCCCAGCACGATCTACACCATCCGCAAGTTCGCACAGCGTCATCGCCTCGCATTTGGCGTTGCGGGCGGCGTGCTCAGTGCGCTCATGCTCACCACCGTCGCGCTGGGCTACGGGTTGGTGAAGGCGCAGCACGAGCGTGACGAAACCGCTCGGCGAGAAACCGTCGCTCGGGCAGAAATGCTGCTGGCAACGATGAACTCGGTGCGGCAGTACACCATCAAAAGCGTGCGCCCGACGATCCAAGAACTGCAGAAAGCGACCGCGAGCGATCCAGCCCACTACGACGACTTCCGCAGCGAGATGGTGCCGGGCTTTTCGGCGCTGCAGGTCGCCCGCCACTTCAGCAGCCTCGAGCAGTACAGGGACTTCCACTATCGCGAGGCCAGCCCCAACCCCACCAATCGCAACAACAAGACCGACGGCTTCGAACAAGGCCTCGTCGATGCTTTCCGCGCCGACCGCACTCTCAAGGAACGCTCGGGCGTCATCGACCGTGGCGGCGTGACGACGTACTACATCGCCCGCCCCATGGAAGTCAGCGACGCCAAGTGCCTGGACTGCCACACGACTCCCGAAATGGCTCCGCGCAGGCAGGTTGAGCTGTACGGCACCGAGGGCGGGTACAACTGGCAGATGGGCGACGTGATCGCGACCCAGGTCGTCTATGTGCCCGTCACCCGCGCATTCAAGGCCGGCGCGACCGACGAACGCGTGGTCTTTGGCGTGCTGGGCGGCGTCGTGCTGCTCGCCGGGCTGGCGAGCATGTGGATGCTCAGACGCTGAAGGTCTGAAGCGCGCGCCGCATTGCTCGACACCCGCTCATCGAATGCGGCGAGAGGCGGGCTGGCTTCCCATCGTCTTGATCGTCAAACCCAGAAACGACTTGCCGCGCACGCCGTCGTGCGGCAGCATCGCGGTGGAATTTGGCCCGGGCGAACTGGCCGGTGCATGGCTCGAAGGCCCGACGTCACGAACCGCCGACGCGCCCACCGGAGCGAGCGCGTCCATCGCCTTGATGCTCGACGCGATCGCCGCGTCCCAAGGGAGCCGCGTCAGCGTCACCGTCGCCACGCCCTCGATCACGCGCACTTCGTCGTCGCGTGCGTCCATCAGCAATTCGTCGTGTCGCGCCTGCACCGCATCGGCGAGCGCATGCGCGGCGGATTCAAGCCTCGCGGCATCCGCAGCGGACGGCCCCGATGGACGCCCTTGCTCCATGACTCGTTCCATCGCGTTCCGCAGCGCGTCCAACTCCGCACCCAACACCTCGCGAAAGTGCATCACCCGTTCGGCTGTCGCCTGCAAGAGGATGGGCACCGCGATCGTCGTCACCACTTCGCCCATCCGCGATTCGGCCTGCTGCGCGAGCGATGCGGGGCGCGATCGCGCGACCGCGAGGGCGTGCCTGGTCGCAAATCGGTCCAGCCCAGCCACCACCGGCAGGCTGATGCCCGGATCGGGCCCGCCCTTGAGCAGGTCCGCCGCGATCGCGGAGAGATACGCAGCGGGATCGGGATAGTCGTGATGCTTGAGAAAGTGCCGCAGCGCGGCGCACGCGGGCTCTTCCTCGATGTGCTGGGCCGCGGCCCACATGTCGTCGGTGCAGTTCTGGGCGGCGTGCGCGATGGTCAGCACCTCGCGCTTCCAGAAGGGCGTTGTCCACGACCAGCTCTCGACAAACTTGCGATAGGTCGGAATCCGAGCCGCCGTCTGCATCGCCGAAAAGCCGGCCAGCCCGCCCGACTCATCCACGGGCACAGGCAACATCGTCACCACCCGCCGGGCCAGCAGCAACGCCGCCATCGCGGGCACTTCCCGCGTGGTGAGGTGGTAGGGGCTGACAGCGATGACCATGGTGAATGATAAGTGCCGAGGTGTGCAAGCACTCGGTGAGCCACGAAGCTCATCCGTTCCAGCAACCGCCCCGGCTACTTCGCCCTTCGCCCCAACGCCCGCGCCACCAGCTCCCCGCGATTGCTCGCGTCCAGCTTGCTGTGCAGGTGCTTCACATGGTCCTGCACGGTGTGGTGCGACAAGTGCAGCAGTTCCGCGATCTCACGGATCGAATATCCCAGCGTCAACTGTTCCAGAACCTCGGACTCACGCCTGGTCAGCCAGCGGATCGATCCGTCGCGCGCGGGCAGGGCCTCTCCGGCGAATGTGGCGAGGGTTCTGATCGCGGCGTGCGCGAGAGCCGCTTCGGGCTGTTCGCCGCCCACAATCGTGGCGTGACTCGTGCCGGAGGATGCAGGCTGCAGAAGGTGTACCACCAGCGACGTGTCGCCGTGCTCGCTGACGGGATGACTCGCAGACCAGACCGAGCCAGTCAGGAAGTCGCCCGTCGCCAGTTCACGTAAAGGCGTGAACTGCGAAAGCGGCTGGGCGCTGACCCGCCCGACGTCGGGAATCTGCGTGCCGCTGCGACACAATCGCCGCATGGCCAGAGTTGTCCGCTCAGGCGAAGGCGACCAAACACCTAAATTCGCGGTCTGACGAATCACGTGGGAACCGTCATGGTGCACGATCGCGACTGAGACCAGCCCGGAGGGGGCAAGCGGGGCAAGCGATGTCGCGGCCCGATCACACCAGTGGGGCGTGGGGGCGCCGGGGAGTTTGCCGAAGGACTCGACGATCGTGGCACAGCGGAGGAGCAGGTTCTCGATCATCATCACATCGATCCATGACTCCCCGAAGGCCTCAACCCCGCACTCATCTTCCCAACTGCTTGGGACAACCCACCGCCAATTAGGCACCTGCCCTGAACCGCGTATTGAACCCAAGTTTCGAGAAAACGCAAGTCTTCGACCCAACAACATACTGAATTTGATCCGATGATCCAAAATCAAGGGGGGCAGTTTGAGGGGGATTCGTGGGGAAAACTCCGCCCTTACCGCAACTCTTGCGAATTGACGGACGCCCGGCTACTATCAAGGCTCGGCACGTGCCGTCCCCGCTCGTGTGAGTGCGCGCGGGACAATTCGTTTGGTCGCCTGCCCTCTCAGGCTGTTTGGAGTGTTCTTCGCATGGTTCGCATTCGTCTGCAGCGTCTTGGCCGTCGCAACCGCCCGTACTACCGCATCTGCGCCATTGAGCAGCGCGCTCGCCGGGAAGGGCCGGTTCTCGAGAATCTGGGCACGTACGACCCGGTCAACCCCGACAAGGCCAAGCAGGTCAACATCAACGATGAACGCATGAAGCACTGGCTGGGCCTGGGGGCGCAGCCGACGGACACCGTCCGCGACATGCTCGCTCGCAAGGGCTTGGTCGATGTGAAGCTCTGGGAAGCCGACCGCGAGCACGACCGCAAGCGGCTTGAAGCCCGCCTTGCCAAGGCTGCTGCCGAAGGCGAAAAGAAGGAAGCAAAGAAGGCCTGAGCACTTCGCCCAAACCGGATGATCCAAGCCGCTTCGACCTCGGGGCGGTTTTTTGTTTTTGGGACTCTCTCAGCCAGGCCAATCCGGACGAAACACTCCCTAAATCCCACGGATGCGGCGGAAATTCTGCGAGATCATGGCGATACATCTTGTAGTTCCGCGCAGGGCGCGGTAACTTAGTGCGGGTCTCGTGGTAGGGTGACAATCTGGTCAAGCGTGTGCTGATCGCGTCTCGGTCGATCGACGCGCGGTGGCCTTCGTGAATTGGCGTAGTGTGGTCGTTCGGTGTGTTCTGGTCGTGCAACTCGTGGGTCGGGGGTTCGTGCGAGTTTCTCGCGAGTGTGGTTCATTGTTTTCTTTGTCAGGAGTCTCGCAAATGCGTTCAGGTTCTCTCGTCGTTGCCTGCGTGCTCGCCGCCGCGGGTTCGGTCGCTGTGGCTCAACCCAACGTGACGCTGTCAGACATCCGCACCGTGTCGCGCTACGAGACGTCCACGACGTCCGCGATCACTTCGTACGTGATCGGCAGCCACACGTGCAACATCGCCACGGGCACTGGCAACGGGCTGGCGTGGATCAACAACGGCTCGCCCGGCCTTGCGATGAACATGTACCGCATTCACGACGGACGGATTCTGCAACTGGGCCTGTCGCGCGTGAAACTGGCGTGCTGTGCTGGCGACCAGAACAACGCGCTGTGCGGCACGTGCGGCGCTTCGGGCTCTGAGCTTGGCCCCGGATGTCTTGACGTGTATTCCTCGGGCTGGAACGCTGGGCAGGGTCGCCTCGGGCCGCGCTCGGGCATCAACCCGTTCGCTCGCACCTTCTCGGGCACGGGCGGTACGGGCGATGCAAACTGGGGCCGCATCCAGGTGGCACGCACCGACGTGACGCCCGCCAACTTCCCCGGCGCGGTCTTCATCTTTGAAGGCGTGTACGTCGCTCAGGATGAGAACCTTGGCAACTCGCTGAACAACGCGTCGTGGAAGCGCACCACGATCGCGAGCAACCTGACCGCGAGCGTCGGTACCGAACTCGCCGCGCTGGGTCAGCCGGCAATCGCGGCGTGGGCAGCGCTGGGCGGCCCGGGCGGCACGCCGGACGCCTCCGTCACGGTCGCGAACGCAACGGTGTCGGGCGAAGGCACGTACTGGTACGCTCACAAGGCTCGCAATCTGGGCAACGGCACTTGGCGCTACGACTACGCCGTGTTCAATCTCAACAGCCACCTCTCGGGCGGCTCCTTCAGCGTCCCGGTTCCCGCGGGCGTCACGGTCACGAACGTCGGCTTCTACGCCCCGGATTACCACTCGGGCGAGCCGTACGCGAACACTGATTGGACCAACAGCCGCACGGCCAACGCGGTGGTCTGGAACAGCCCGCAGACCTTCGCCCAGAACGCCAACAGCAACGCGCTGCGCTGGGGCACCACGTACAACTTCTGGTTCGATGCCAACGTCGCCCCCGCTCAGGCCAACCCCAGCGCGACCCTTGGCATGTTCCGCGATCCCAGCCGGAGTGTCGGTTTCCCCGTCCGCGCCCCGGGCGCGCCCGCCTGCGACGGCATCGACTTCAACAACGACGGCTCCAGCTTTGACCCGCTGGACATCGAGAGCTTCCTGAGCGTCTTCAGCGAAGGTCCCTGCCTGCCCAGCGGCGCGACCTGCAACGACATCGACTTCAACAACGATGGCGCGCTCTTCGACCCCTGCGACATCGATAGCTTCCTCACAGTCTACAGCGAAGGCCCCTGCCTGCCCTGCGGCCAGTAAGTCCGGTGTGGTCAACTCACGGTTGACCTTGCAGCCCATGTACCCCTAGTTCCCCGGCTTTTCAGTGGTGCCGCCCGACGGCGCGCCACTCGAAAGCCGGGGACTTTTTTTCTGCGATCCCTGTTATTTACAGAGATTGGCGGCTCTGCTCTTGTGCACACGAGTGTTTTCGTGTACCTTGTACGCACTTGCTCGCGGCTGTCGCCCACAAGGCGAACCCACCGTGAACGGACCAACTCGAAACCAAGCTTCCTCAGGGCTGGCGAACGCGAAAGCAACGTCGGCCCTTTTTCATGCCCTCGCAGGACGTCCGCCGCCGGTCGTACCGTCCGCCCGCATGAGTGCCTCCGTTCCAACTACCGGACGCAACGCTCGGCTGATCGGCTGGCTGGTGGTTGTTTTCGCGCTGTTGGCTGGCTGCTGGTCGCCCCGTCCTGGTGCCGAAGCACGGCGGGGGCTCTCGCCCCAGTATCCACCCGCTGACGTTTGGCCCGCTCGAGACCTAGAGGTTGCCAAGCTCGCTGCGCAACGCACCGGACTCGCAACGGGTTTGGATGTCAAGATCAGCATCACGCCGACTCGCTTGACGACCGGCGAACCTGGGCCCGCCTATGTCAACTTGAGCTTCGAGCCGCCGACGCTTGAGTATGCCGGCCTGCATGGGCGTGGCCTCGTTCGGGTCTTCGACGATCTGGAGCCGCGCGAGAAGTTGAGCCAGGAGTCCCGGCGGAATCTGGAATCCCGCGAGCGTGAGATCGAGTCCGACGTCGGCTTCGTGCGCAACGGCATGCTGCTCACCTCGCGCACGCTCGAAGACCCGATCGCGCAGGCGGCCCGCGAAGTCGAGCGCGGCGGTCGAGAGATGCTGCTCAATCTGATCCAGGCCGAACCGCAGACCACCCGCTGGGCCCTCAATGCTTTCGACTCGGGGATCCAGCAAGGTGTCCCCTTCCGTGTACCCACACGACGGGAAGTCGCGAACACGCCCACGCCCCGCGGCCTGCTGATTCACCTGCACTCCCTCGCGCCCAATCCGTTCGAACCCCGCACCATGAAGGAGTTTCGCGAGCGAGGCTGGCTGGTGGTTGATATCGCCACCCAATCCAGCGTCCTGCCGCCTGTGAACGACACACAGCTCGCCGACCTCGAGCGGCTCCGCGTCCGCATGCGAGAGCACATCGCAAAGGTCGCGAGCGACGCCGCGGCTGACGACACACTGCCACAACTCCGTTCGCAAATCAAGGATGAACGCAGCGGGACACGGTTCAAGGATCGGGTCGACTTCTGGCGGGGTAGATACGACTCCCGCAATCGCGAGTTCGAGCGCGAGATGAACCGCATCCAACGCGCGCGGGCGTTTCAGGTGCCCCCAGACGCAACGCCCGAGCAGATCGACCAGATCGCCATCGATATCGCCTCACAGGTTGACAACTCCCTCGCGGGCAACGCCTACGCCCTCGAAGCCGTGCTGGAGTACATCCAGTCGCACCGCGAGGACCTGCGCGATCTGCCCCGCGCCGTCATCGCGTTTTCAGCCGGGGCCCTGACGGCCCCCACTTCCACCGCGCTTGTTCGCGAGCGGTTTCCCATCGAAGCCACGGTGCTGATTGGCGGCGGGGCCGACATGTTCTTGCTGAGCCAGGAAAGCGCCCTGACCGATGCAGGCGTGCGGATACGAACCGGCGAGCGTCGGGCGACTCGCAAGCTTCGCCAGCAGCTTCACGAAGCCTACCTCCGCCACGCCAAACTTGACCCACTTCGCACCGCCAGCTCGCTCAATGGGAGTCCCGTGCTCCAACTCCACGCCCGATTCGACTCCTGGGTACCCAGCAAGGGCGGCGAGTTGCTGTGGGAGGCCCTGGGCAGGCCCGAACGTTGGGACGCCCGCCTGGGGCACCTCTCGATGTTCTTTGTGCTGCCCTGGAAGGCCGATGAGATCGCCGATTGGCTCGACGCCCAGGTCGCGAAACCTGCCGCGCCTTCAGAAGTCCCGAAAACTTCACCTGAAACTACCCCTTGACAAGGCGGTACACTGATATGGGGTCGATCCCCATCGTCCGGGCGGGCGTATGGGGCAGGGAGCGGCGGCCTCATGCCGCTCCGACGCGCAGGGCCAGCCCCGCGCGGTCGTGCCAACGCCGACAGCCCCCGCCATCAGGTGAGAGTCTGATTTGTTCGCATAGGGAGCCCGCCATGCTCATGGGTACGTCACGCCGCTTGGTTGATTGGATGCACTGGAACGGTCGCCTGGCGCGCGGGCTGGTGTCGCGCGCGGGGGAGGCTTCGGGCGTGCTCGCTCTGGAGCGGCGCGAGCTCTTGGCGGTGGACTTTGTCACCGGCAACACCAGCAACCTCGCTGGCCCGGCGAGCATCATCGCGGACTTTGATGGAGACGGGGACGGCGACATCGCGGTGACGAGCGGCGTCTCGGCGGACATGCTGCGGATCTATCGCAACAACGGCAACGGCTCGTTCGCGCTGACGGATACGTATGACCTGGGCTTGGCAGTGGTCGACTTCGCACGCGCGAACGTGATTCTGCCCTTTGACGCGGACAACGACGGGGACATCGACCTGCTGACCAAGGGTCCCGCGCTGTGGCGGAACAATGGCAACGGCACGTTCGCCCAGCCGTTCTCGCTGATCGCGGGCGCGCTGGTGGCTCGCGATCTCGCAGTCATCAACTTTGACGGCAACAACCTGCCCGACCTGATCACGATCGAATCGACGGGGCGCATCTCGATCCTGAACAACATCGGCTCGGGGGCGTTCGTCCTGGGCGTCAACACCCAGTGGGACGGTAACGCCCGGTTCGTCGGCATCGGTCCCACGCCGGGCGGGGGCGGGCGACAGGACGCGTACGCGTACGAAGCGACGTCGCGCGAGGTGCGCCGGATCATCAACCAAGGCGGAACATCGCTGGGCCTCGCGACGGCGGCGACCGATGTCCTCGTCAAGCCCACGCTCTTCCTCACCAACGCCGACCAACTGCCCGACCTGCTCTCTATCGAAGGACCCACGGGCCAGCGCGAGATCAAGGTGCGCTACGGCCAGACCAACCTCCCGGCGAGCGTGACATTCGGCGCGGCGCAGACGCTGCGACCCCGCGGACAGTTTGACTACTCGCTGCTCTCAGGCTTCACGGATGTCGACAACGACGGCAAGCTGGACCTCATCACCTTCCGCGAGCGCACCGGCTCGCGCGAGTGGGTCGCGCTGCTGGGCAACGCCGGCAGCGACGGCAACTTCGACGGCGCGGCGGTCACAATCACGACGATCACCGGCAGCGCGGACCCGGGCAGCATGCTGGGCGGACGCGTCGACAACGACACTCGCGCCGACGTGCTGCGCGTCAATGGCAACCAGGTGATCAACTTCCGCTCCGCAACCGACGTGCAGATCACGTCGTTCACCGGCCCGACGGGGCCGACCGTGCCTGGCGAGGCCCTGAACTTGCAATCGACCGTCACTGGCGGTCTCACCTCGACCAACCGCATCACGTTCTACGTCGACAGCAACCGCAACGGACGCTTCGACATGGGCGACCGCAGCCTGGGCTCTGCGAACAACGCTGGCGGCTACGACCTTGCGACGTTCCTGCCAGACGGCCTGCCCGCGGGACAAGTCAAACTCTTCGCGCTCGCGGCGGATGCGGCCTTTGGCTTTGAGCCCAGCGGCAACGCTCTGAGCTCGATTCTGGAGATCAACGCGAACTTCTGGACGCGGGTCTTCTACGCCGAGGGCTTCAGGACGCTCGCGAACGTGAACGAACACGTGCCGATCGTCAATCCCAACGACGTGCCGGTCGCGTATCGCGTGATTCTGCGATACGAATCGGGCGATCGCGATCAGGTGTTCATCGAGGGCATCCTGCCGCCCAGGTATCGCGGCGGGATCACGACCAACATCCGCGGCTGGACCGAAAATCAGACCGAAGGTAACGCGCCGGTGCGCGTGGGCGTCGGCTACGCGTTCGAAGTGCAGAGCGAACTGCCCATCGGCGCCCAGCTCGCGCGATACGACACGTTCGGCTCGGCCACGCCCGGCCCAGGCACGGGCGAGAGCTTCACGAACGTGGTGGCGACGCAGTGGGCGGTCGCCGAAGTGTCGCAGCGGAACTTTGACTTCATCCTGTTCTACAACCCCTACCCGGTCACAGCGAACATCACCATGACGTTCGTGGACAACAACGGTGGTGAGACGATCATCACCCGCACCGTCGAAGCCTTCCGGCGCAGCGGCATCGCGGTGCAGGAAGAAGCCAGCCTCAACGGGTTCCAGACCTACTCCGTCATCATCGCCAGCGATCAGCCGATCGTGACCGTGCATACGCGATACAACGTCGCCGAGCGGCGCGGCCTGACGAATCTCGCGCAAGCACTCGATCCCGTGGGCCTGCCCGCTTCGTTTGACAATTACGTGATGAGCGGCATCGAACTGCGCACGGGCGTCGTCACCAATGCGTTCTTCTTCAACCCCAGCGAGACGCAGGCGATCAACGTCACGCTGCGCGGGCGATTCGAGGGCACGCCCCAGACCACGATCAACAACTTCGTGATCCAGCCGCGGCGGCGGATTTCGCTCGCGCTCAACACGCTCGCGCCGGGCGGGGCGACGAGCGCGACGTTCCGCGTCACCAGCGACAACGGCCCGGTGTATGTCTCGAGCGAATCCATCGACACGCCCCGCACCGACAGCAACGCCACGACCGTGACCAACATCGCGGCACGGCGGTGGGCCTTCAGCGATGGCTACCTGAGCACGACGGGCCTGGGCACGACGTACATCGAGAATGTGTCGCTGTTCAACCCCAACGCATCGACGATCACGATTACGTTCACGTTCGTGGACAGCAACGGCCTCTCGACCGAAGCCAGCTTTGATGTGTTGCCCGAGACCGAGCGGATGATCCCGCTGCACACGGTGGCGCAACTGATCAACCGCCCCACGCTCAACTGGTTCAGCACGATCGTGAGCAGCCCGGACCTGTTCATCGCGACGCTGACGCACTGGGACCTGTCGCAGCCGGGCGGATGGACGACGATCGGTTCGCCGCTGGATGGGGTGTTTGCGATTCCGGCGTTTGATCCGGGGGGGATCGTCGGGTGAGTTTCGGAGGCTCCCGTATCACCCAGTCTTCCCACCCGCCGACCGAATCCGATTCACCAGTCCCTGCGCCTTCACTTCCACGCCCCGCAGGGTGCTTTGCAGCGCGTCGCGGTTGGGCGCAAACTCGAGGGCGGTCTGCAAACTCACCCATTCCTTCTTGACGAGTTCGGCGAGGGCGTACGTAAAGCTCTGCATGCCTTCCTCGTTGCGCCCGACGATGGCAGGCAGCGCGTCGTCTTCGCCTTCGCGGATCTTGTCGCGGACTGTCGCGGTGCCCAGCAGCACTTCGCACGCCGGGACCACGCCAAAGCCCGTCTCGGGCAGGGCGGGTAGCAGTCGCTGGGCAAAGACGGCCTTGAGCGTGTTGGAGAGCGCGTGCCGCAGGAAGCCGTGCTCGTGGGCGGGGAAGAACTCGATGATGCGGCTGAAGGTCTGCATCGTGTCGGCGGTGTGCAGCGTCGCGAAGACCAGGTGGCCGGTTTCCGCCGCCTGCACCGCGGCGAGCACCGTGTCGTGGTCGCGAAGTTCGCCGATGAAGATGACGTCGGGGTCTTCGCGGACGATGTATCGCATCGCGGTGGCGTAGCTGTCCACGTCGATCCCGATCTCGCGCTGGCTGATGATGCTCTTCTTGGGGATGAAACGATACTCGACGGGGTCCTCGACGGTGATGATGTGGTCCGACCGCATGTGGTTGATGTGGTCGAGCATCGCGGCGAGCGTGCTGCTCTTGCCGCTGCCCGTCACGCCCACGACCAGCACCAGCCCCTCGCCGGTCTTCTCCGTGACCTCGCCATACACCTGCGGCAGGCGCAGGTCGTTGTAGTTGGGAATCTCGGCCTTGACGCGCCGAATGGCTACGTGCGTGTGTCCGCCCGCGCGGAACATGTTGACGCGGAATCGGTCGCCGTCCTTGAGGTGGGTCGCAAAGTCAATGTTGCCGGTCTTTTCGAAGCGCTCGCGCAGGCTGGGCGGCACGACCGGATCCATTAGGTGGTCGGCCTCTTCCTCGCCAATGGGCTCGGCGTTCATGATGCGGAGCAGGCCGCCAATGCGAAACGTCGGTGGGATGCCGACCTTGATGTGCAGGTCGCTGGCATCCAGCTTCTTCATGCCGGCGAGCAGGCGGTGGATCGAGAGGGGACCGGATTGGTTTTCCATGGCAGGCTCCGGACTGGGGGTCGGAACGCCGTTGAACAGATTGGCAGCATCAGCATACCAGAAATTGCTCGATTGTGAAAGGAGCCAGTTGGACGAATGCTTGCAAATCCAGACAAAATCGTCACACAGAGCCAATCCAGCCAGCAGATGCGGGCTGCGAAAGTGAGTCAAACGTGGTAGGATCGACCGTCCACCTGCCTGCGAGCGTCATGACCGTTTCTTCGTTCGGGAAGGTGTTCTCGTCCACAACGCAGGCGCGAAGTTCGCGTTCCGTGCTGGTTTGCTGTCCGAACTCTGCTTGCTCACCGGACTCGCCGGAATACTCGAACACTCGAACCAAACGACCGTGCTCCGCAAACGCCCAAACATGCGTTTCAACAACTCTGTGGGATGCGAACATGTACGCGGCACTGAACTTCGCACTCAGTGGTTCGAGAAGTTTGCCCAATCGCTTTTGATCGACCGCGACGCAATCTGATTCTGATCGGGAAGGAAACGGGCAAGTTGGCCATCCGACAACAAGGGTCCATCGGTTCACCGCAGGAGTGACAAAGCAGCACTTGTGGTCTTCATAGACTTTGGAAATTCCGTGAGCCCACGTGCATGGCACGGCTCGCTTCAAACCGAGCAGTTTTGCGATCCGTGCACCGTCTTCGCAAGGCAGCGCAAGCCACGCCATTTTGTGACCAAAAGATCGGGGCGTTCGTTCATCATCGCTGTTGCGTTGTTTGGCCTCCTGCATAGCAGACCGTACGTACCTACGGACACGCGATCCAACGTGCTATGGCAGTTGATCAGGTGGGTCGATTGCGTATCGGAGGCATCGCCAATCGCATAGAGAAAACGCCCCGGCAGAAGCCGAGGCGTTCATCACTCATCACTTCGCATTCATAACTTACTCGTCATCCGGCTTGTTCCGCCGAGCCGGGCTGGGCATGCGGTCCAGCACGCCGTCAACCAAGCCGTAGTCGAGCATTTCCTTTTCATCCAGCCACTTGTTGCGGTCGCAGTCCCTGGCGATTCGGTCCTTGGGCTGGCCGGTGGCTTCGCTGTAGATTTCGTAGAGGCGTTCGCGGATGCGGAGCATCTCGCGGGCTTCGATCTCAAGGTCCGTCGCCTGGCCTTCCATCACGCCGCTCAGCAGGGGCTGGTGCATGAGGTTGCGAGCATTCTTCAAGGTAAACCGCTTGCCACGCGTGCCCGACACGGCGATCAGGCTGCCCATGCTGGCCGCCTGCCCGATGATGTACGTGCAGATGTCGCACTGGATGAACTTCATCGTGTCGATGATGCCCAGACCTGCCGAGACCGACCCGCCCGGCGAGTTGATGTACAGGTGGATGTCCTGCTTGGGGTCCTCGTTGGCGAGGAAGAGCATCTGGGCGACGATGAGGTTGGCCACCTCATCCATGACCGGGCCGCCCAGGAAGATGATGCGGTCCTTCAGCAGGCGCGAGTAGATGTCATACGCGCGCTCGCCGCGGGAGGACTTTTCGATGACGATGGGGACGAGGGTGCTCATAAAGGAGGCATTCGGGATTCGGCATTGGACATTCGGAAATGCTGCGATCCGGTGCCCAACTTCGCTCTCGATGCCATGTCTCCTGTGGTGGTGCGTGCGTGACTGTTCCCTACGAATGCCGAATCCCGAATGCCGAATGCCGGTTTACTTGCTCGGCGTCCTCAGCACCTCATCCGCCAAGCCATACGCCACAGCCTCTTCAGCCGAGAAGAACTTGTCGCGTTCGCTGTCGCGTTGGATCTGGTCGGTGCTCTTGCCGGTGCATTCGGCGAGGATGCGGTTGAGTTCGGCCTTCATCTTGCCAATCTGCTCGGCCTGAATGCGGATGTCTTCGGCCTGGCCGGTGATGCCGCCATAGGGCTGGTGGATCATCACCTTGGCGTGCGGCAGGATGAATCGCTTGCCCTTGGTGCCCGCCGCGAGCAGGACCGAGCCGCCGCTGTACGCTCTGCCCAGGCAGTACGTGTTGACGGGGCTGCTCATGAACTTCATCGTGTCGTACAGGGCGAGGGTGTCGTCGACCGCGCCGCCGGGCGAGTTGATGTACAGGTTGATGTCCTTGCCGCGGCCTTGGTTCTCAAGGTACAGCATCTGCATCATCACCCGCGCGGCGGATGACTGATTGATTTCACCGATCATGAAGACCACGCGGTTTTCGAGCAAGAGCTCGTCGATGGTCATTTCACGGGTTCGCTGGTAGGTCACGCCGGCTGCGGGCATGGGTGCTCCTTCACTGAAAGTCCTTGAACCACAGCAACCGACGGGCCAGAACAAAGCGAGTGGGCCCAAAGGGTACTGGATCGAGGGTCGTCCGTGGTTGGATGGTACATCCATCCCTGGGGTGACACCCGATCCTGCTCTATCGGCGATTTGCGGGCGCGAATGCCACGCTCGCGAGCCCGAGGTCCCCATGAACGCCGGTCGGCGTTTGCCCGCAACGACTTGCGCCTGTGGGTTTGGGCGGGGGAGCGGGGCCGCGCAGGGGCAAAAGGCAACGGAGCCCGACGCCGCTTCGGACGTCGGGCCCCGCTGGTTGAGGATCGGCTGGCGGGCGGAATGCCGAATTGGCAGGGATTGACCCTGCGGAGGCGGCTCCCACCCAGACAGGCTCAGTTGCGACGGATGACGCGGTCGTTGATCACGTTGGGGTAGTCCTGGCCCAGGATCTGGCCGCCCAGGCCCTGCGTCAGGTAGTTGAAGAACGCGCGCTGGTAGGTGACGCCCAGACGGATGAACGGAGCGTTGTTGAAGGGGTACTGGTCGCCACCCTGCACGGCGAGGAAGTCGATGGTCGCGACATTGACGCTGGGAGCGCCGGGGAGGACCACGCCGTTGAAGACCAGGACGCGGCCGTCTGAAAGGACCACGTCACGGACGCGGGTGCCTGGGGTGGTGACGGTGTAGACGGGCGGGGTGCCCGCGAGGATCTGGGCGGTGCCGTTGGCGTCCCAGACAATTCGCATGCCCGAAACGCAAGGGAAGCGGCCGTCTGCGACGTTGACGCGGCTGACGGCGTTCTCAAGGATGACCTTCAGCTGCGTGGCGCTGATGTTGGGGACGAGGGTCAGGACGTTGTTGAAGGGGAGCTGGTCGTAGGTGTAGAGCTCGTTGATGGGGCCGGCGGGGCGCTGGCTGTTGAGGCGAATGCCGCCGCCGTTCTGGATCGCCACATCAGGGATGGGGAGATTGCTGGCACGGGCGATGCGATCGGCTTCCCACAAAGTCGAATCGGCGACCAGGTTGCCGACGTTGGTGTCGCTGACGCGGACGCCGACGTTGGCCTGCGGGGCGGGCACGCCCGCGACGTTGCGCCGGCTTTCGAGGGGTACGTTGCTGGTGGCGATGAAGTTGACGGCCAGCGCGTCGTTGGCAGCCTGGACGGGGTTCACGACGAGGCTCTGCGTGGTAGCGTCGGGCAGCACGGCGTCGGGAGCGACACCGCTGACGCGCTTGATGCCGCTGGCGGTCGCGTCGGTCGCGAGCAGATTGCCGTTGGCGTCAAAGCCCAGCACGAGGCGGCCGACGTACTTGTAGTCGCCCACGGTGGTGACGACGGGGATGGTGTTGCCGTTGAGGTCGTTGGCGGTCACGGGGTAGGGGAAGGCTGCGACGTCACCCGGGACGAGCAGGTCGGTGGGCTGGGCGAGCAGTTCGCTGCCGCCGCCCGCAATCACCGCGTCGACGCCCGTGAGCAGGGGCACCAGCGCGAGTTCGCTGGGCAGGCCCTGCAGGTGGGTGCTGAGGATGATGATCTTGACGCCGCTCGTGGTGAGGGCGTTGATTTCGTTCTGCACCGCCGCGGCGACGGGGTTGATGATGGTGTTGCGGGGGCTGGAGATCAGGGGCAGCAGTTCGGTGGTGGCGCCGACGATGCCGATCTGGCGGCCATCGACGGTCACGACCTTGCTCTTGGCGAGCTTGCCCGCGGTCTGCTGGGCGAGCAGGCCCGGCTCGTTGGTGAAGTCGAGGTTGCTGGAGATGAAGGTCGTCGTCGTGGTGCCCGCGATCAGGTCGGTGAGCACGTCGGGGTTGCTGTCGAAGTCGTGGTTGCCCAGCGTCATGGCGCTGTAGCCGATCAGGTCGAACAGGATGCTGTCGTAGAAGGGAATGCCGTTGTTGATTGAGGCGTTGAGGTTGACGCCAGGCAGGATGTTGTCGCCCGAGGAGATCATCACCCAGCCCTGATCGACGCCGTCGCCGCGGGGCGTGTCGGCTTGGGCCTTGAGCTGGTTGACGAGGCCGACGAAGCGGGCCGCGCCGCCGAAGCCGGTCTGGGGGCCGGTCAGGGGGAGGACCTTGGATTCGCCGTCGTTGTTGTGGAGGACGTGCAGCCAGAAGGTGATGGGCTCCAAGCCGAACTCGCCGTCGTCGATGTCGATCTTCTGGATCAGGTCTTCGGGCATGGAGAGTTGGCGGAGGTCCTGCTTGGTGACTTGCGCCGCGGCACTGGTGGCGAGCCCGGCAAACAAGGCCAGGCCTGCGAGGATGGACTTGAGGTTCATGGATGATTCCTTTGCGTTCTGGGAACGTGGTAATGTGCGTGTGTCATGTCCGCGAGCGGAGCGGACGCGTGCGAACGGGCCGACTCAGCGACGACGACGGGCGACGACCAGGCCGCCCAGGCCCAAGAGGACCGCGGCACCGGGGGTGGGGACGAAGGCCAGGCCGGAGAAGCCGGTGACGCCGTGGGCCCCGATCTGGGTCGCTGCGCCGGTGGCGCTGTCGAGGCTGAACAGGGTCGAACCGTCAGTCATGTACCACGCGCCGCCCAGGAAGGCGTGCGCGAGGCCGGCGACCGAACCGGCGTTGGTGCCGGTCGCGCCGATGACGGTCGCCGCGCCGGTGCTGACGTTGAAGGAGACGAGTTGGTCGGGGTTCGCGCCGTTGGTGGCGAGGCCCAGCAGCATGGTACCGCCAAAGTCCAGACCTGAGATGTCCGCGCCGGGGGCGAGGAGCGAGGGGCCGACCTGCTGCCACGCCGCGCCGTTCCAGGAGTTGAGGTTGTCGAGCAGGGTCGTGAAGGCGGCGCCGTTGGCGATGGCGATCGAGCCTTCGGGCACGCCGAAGCTGGCGTCAACGATCAGGGTGCTCGCGCCGGTGGCGGTGTTGATCTCGAATTGATCGCCCGCGCCGTTGAGGGCCACGAGGCGGTTGTTGGCACTGTCCCAATCCAGCCCCGCGATCTGACGCAGGCCGGTGCTGCCGACAAGGGTGGCGGCGCCGGTGCTGGGGTTGATCGAGTACAGCGACTGGACACCAAAGGAACTGAACGTGGCGACGCCGTAGAGGGTGCCTTGGGCGTGGGCAGTTGCCACGCTGGCGGCGCAGAGGGCCGCGATTGCCGCGAAACGCATCATGATGCTCTCTCCTGTGCTGGCCTTTCGACCAGAATGTGCGGGTCGCGCCGCGCGTGCGGAAGCGACTCAACGACATTAGAAGGAGCGAGCACGACTTCGCGCACATGTGGCGCGAATGCTGGGCGAAGATACTTTGAAGAAACGGACCTTGTTCGCCTGATCAGCCCCGCAGGTTCCCCAGCTTCGCATCAGGACGCGAAGACAGTTCCAGGAGACACCGTTGCCACCCGGCGCAGCGAGATGATGCTGCCCAGCATGATCGTGAAGATCGTCGCAATGAACGAACCCACCAGCAGTTGCCAGGGGAAGAGCACTTGCAATTCGCTCTCGGCCTTCGCCGCGGCGAGGGCGAAGACGCCCGCGACGCCCGCGCCGATGCCGTAGCCGATGGTGCCGACGGTCAGGGCCTGGAGCGTGATCATGGCCAGGAGCGTGGGTGTGCGCGCGCCCATGGCCTTGAGCACCGCAAAGTGGCGGAGATTCTCGATGGTGAACTGGTAGAAGATGCTCGCCGAGAGCAGCAGGCCCACGACAAAGCCCAGCAGGATGGTGATGCCGAAGTTGATGCCGATGCCGGTGGCGACCATGATGAAGTGCTTGGAGCGCTGGCTGAACTCCTCGCTGGTGAAGGCGCGGACGTCGCCGAGGGCGTCGATGCTGGCCTTGACTGTCTGAAGGTCGAATCCGTCCTTGGCCTTGACGAGGATGTAGCTGATGCGTTCGCGACCCACGGGCGTGAACTGCACGGCGTTGTCGAAGGTCGTGTAGATCGTGGCGTTGCCCTCAAAGCCCATGCGGGCCTTGCAGACCCCGACGATCACGGCGCGACGGTCGTTGATCTTGATGACGTCGCCGACCTTGGCGTTGCCCAGCAGCACCATCGACTTCTTCTCGACCACGATCGCGTCGGGCATCCAGAGGTCCTCGAGGCGACCCTCGATCATCTCGGGCGGGCGGCCCGCGAGCGTGGTGCGAGCGATGCCCAGAATCTGGACGCGCTTGAACGTGCCCGAAGCAAGCTCACAGACCGCGATGCCGTTGAAAAACGGCTCTGCCCACGCGACGCCCGCGACGGAGCGGACGCGGTTGAGCTTCTGGTCCGACAGCGAGCGATACTCCGCGACCCAGGGCGTGTCGGGATCAACCACCCACAGATCCGGCTGCGTCACGTTCTGCAGCGGGCCGGTGGCTTGACGCAACAGCCCCAGGAATATCGCCCCCTGCTGATTCATCAAAAGCGCGGCGAACGCCAAGCCCAGCACCAGCGTGATGTACTTGGTGCGATCGCCGAACAGCATGCGGAGGGCGAGACGGAGCAAGGCGAAAGGGTACGGCCACGGGCCAGGCGGCACAGGCATTCATGCCTGTGCCACCTGCCATTTGGCCGAAGATTACTGCCCGCAGAGCGTGCAAGGCCCTTCGCTGAAGGCCAACAGGAACGAATCGACATCACACGGATCAAAGAGCGAACCGTCGTTGTTGAAGTCCACGTCGTTGCATGTCGCAGTCGCGGGCACACAAGGGCCTTCGCTGAAGACGCTGAAGAACGCGTCGATATCGATCGGGTCAAAGAGCGAACTGTCGTTATTGAAATCGACCGAGTCGCAGCCCGCGGCGGGCGTGAGGTTGACCGTGAAGTTGATTGGACCGGTGTTGCCTTGGAGGCCTCCCAACGCGATGAAGTAGGTACGCCCACCCACTGCGTCGAAGATGAGTCTGGTGCCCACATTGCCACCCGACACTTCGATCTGCCCGCACTGCACGCTGGGCTGGCCGCAGCCATCGAATCGTGCGAGGGCGGGCAGCACCGCATCGGAGAAATCTTGAACGTTCGAGAAGGCGTTGACGACGCCCGAGGAGGCGGGCGTGAACTTGAACCACACATCCGGGAAAGTCTCGCCGGGCAGCGGGTTGTAGCACGACAGATCCCCATCGGCGTTCGCGAGCTCGTTGCTGCCGATCCATGCCTGACCATCTGTCACGACGAGCGCGTTCGCACACTCATCGTTCGCGGGCGGGGCGCTCGCGGTGGGATCGGTGTTGCCGAACGAAAGCGCCAGAGTGAGCGCGTAGGCGCCGAACACATTGTCAAGATCGAGCAAGAGCGACGCAGTCGTCGTGACGTTCCAGTCCGTTGCGCCTGCGGTCACACTGCTGCTGCCGCCCGCCGCAACGGCGAGGTAATACTCCCCGACCGGCAACGTTGCGCCGTCTCGGCCATAGTTCTCGCCCGCACTGCGCGGGCCGGGAAGCGTGGACCCAAACGACAAGCCTGCGCTCTCTCCGCCAAACTCCGTGGCGACCAACCCGCCCGCGGCGTTATACAAGGCGAGCGAAACGTTCGCCGGGCCTGCAAACACAGTCGAGGCCGTCGTGGTTGTCTGAAAGAACGCCGGCGCCGAGATCTCTTGCTCCACGATGAAGCGATACCACTTGACGGTCAGTATCTCCGGCGCAGCATCGCCCCCGACGATCAGTGCCGCACCACTCACCTGGCTCGGCGGAGTCAGGGGCGCGGCGAACCCGCCAAGGTCGGTGAAGACCTCAGGCTGCGCGAAGGATGCGGTGGCGAAAGAGGCTGTTGCAAGGACCACAAACGGAGTGACGCGAGGCATGGACTTCCTTTCGAAGCTGGAGAATGACCGAACACAGGCTCCACCCAAGGTGCCTGAAGCGTTCAGAAGATCGTGATGGGGTCGTCTGTATCTGTGTGCTTGGCCCGAGAGCAGGTCGCCGCAACGTGCGGAGACCGTGCCGATCGACAGAGTCTGGGCCAAGGAGTGAAGAGCGTCGTTTCGCGCACAACGCGTTGCCTCTACCAGAATCGGCACGATCTGATTCGTTGCAAACCCGGGTTGGTTTCAGGCGTTGAGAGAATTTCTATCAGAGAAAACAGTGACCTCCGGGACCGATCTCATGAAGGTTTAATCAAGGTCCCGTCATGCGGACGTTGCGGCCCCTGCGACTTCGGGCGCAACGCCCTACCCCCCTGCCGCCGTGCAGGACTCAGTGCACGCGGCTACGACGAGATCACGGAAGCCACATTGTCACATTTGCAGTTATTCCCCACAGAGTGTGCAGGGCCCTTCGCTGAACACCAGCAGGAAGCTGTCGATGTCGCAGGGGTCAAAGATCGCGCCGTCGTTGTTGAAGTCGATGGCATCGCAGGTTGCCGTTGCAGGAACGCAAGGGCCTTCGCTGAAGACGCTCAGGAAGGCGTCGATGTCGGTGGGATCGAAGGAACTGGCGTCGTTGTTCACGTCGATGTCGTTGCAGATTAGACCGCTTGGACCCAGATCCACCAGGAAGTACCCCGTGTCGTACGTGGGTTGCAGCCGCGAAGCCGAAACGACGAAGTACCGGCCGTTGGGCGAGATGTCGCCCTCGGCACGCATCGAGTATCCCGTCGCGGGGACGCCATTGGCGACCAAATACTGCGCGATGGTGTGCTCAACGCCCGCGCGATCGCGGAACTTGTTGCGACCCAGCAGCACCTGACCGTCCGCGGACGTGCTGAACACCACAAAGCTCGGGGCGTCGCCGCACGAGAGGGGCACCACGGTCGGTTCGTAGCCGCGCCCGGCGTAGAGCGTGCCGTCAGGTCGCAAGGCAGTCGTGAAGATGTCGTCGGTCGTCGAGCTGATGCATGCCGCCTCGCTCTGCTCAGTCGATGTGTCGATGATGAAGGTCTGCGTGCTGAATGCTGCGAAAGACTCAGGGGGCTGCGTGCGGATGGTCCGGCGCACAGCAACACGCGACCCCGCGGGATCGACCACCGGTCCACCGTACTCCACCGATTGGAACGCGCCCAAGGTCGGATTGACGAACTCGTGGCGCATGCCTGCGGCGTCCCACCAGAACAAGTTCTGGCTGAAGCCGCTGAACTGGGCGTCGCGGCTCGCCGCGACCACCATGCCGTCGTCGCTGGCGTCGGAATACGGATACCCCCGATTGGGCTCGCCCAATAGGTGGGTCACGGATGAGTTGACGATGTGGCGCAGGAGGTGGAACTGACCTGAAACGCTGCCCCAGCCGATGAGCACATCGCCTTCGCCGCCGACATGCTGCAAGGAGAACGCGCTCACACCAGGCACGATGATCGAAGACTCGCCTTGTGAGGCGGACCACACAAACGCCGGCGTAGGCACAGGCAACCCCGTCACATTGCCATACACCCGCCCGCTGTCCGATGCCGTGATGATGCTGCGGGAGAGTGAACTGCCCCCGTTTGGCAATCGCTGCCACGAGACTTGCCCGGACGCGCTTGCAACCAGCGCGACAGACGCCAACCCGGCGAACCACCCGTTCCGACTCACGCCTCGCACACTGGATGTCATTGGCAAAACTCCCGATTACCCCGAGCAAAACCACTCCCGAAACCAATATACACCCAAAGGTGTGAATTTGCAAGGCTGCCGTTGCGAACTTAATCTGAAACTCGCGCCACATCAGCACTTGCGGCGGCATGAACAAGACCCACCGGATCAAATCCGAATCCGCTGTTCGCTTGATAGTCAGGTCGCTTTCCGGGCGACGAAAGGCTGTGAGAGGCACGCGGCAATCCAGCTCGAAGGTCGGGGTTTCCCTTTCACACGCCGCAAAGTGTGCAGGGTCCTTCACTGTAACGCTGCAGGAAGCTATCGATGTCGCAGGGGTCAAACAACGCTCCGTCGTTGTTGAAGTCGATGTCGTTGCAGGCTGCGGTTGCCGGGATGCAGGGGCCCTCGCTGAAGACGCTCAGCAATGCGTCGATGTCCTGAGGATCGAAACTTGTGCCATCGTTGTTGAAGTCGACGGCGTCGCAGCGAGTGTTCAACGCGTCGCGATAGAAGTTCCAGTTGGCCGGACCCATCGCCGACAGCAGTGCGAGGGTGTTGTGGCCGACGCCCGCAAATGTCTCGAACGTGTGCGCGACGGCAAGGCTCTCCAGGCGTTCATGGAAGGCGATGTTGGGTTCGAGCCCGCTATCACTCTCTCCGACGGCCACGCGAATCAGCGGGTCGTTCGCACGGATGCTCGCCGCGTGCACCTCCGCGAGCATCCAGGGCGAGTCCGCGAGAAACAGCGAAGCATCGCCGTTCCACACATCCTGGAAGATCATCTCCCGCACCGCGGGCGGGTTTGGCGCGCCCTCAGGAGCGTTGGGAAAGTCCGTTTGCATCGGGCCTGCGGCAAGGATCGATACTCCGGCGAACAACTCGCAGTGCTTGGCGCCAAAGCGCGCGGTTCCGAAGCCGCCCATGCTGAAGCCCTCGAGAATTCTGCCTCGACGGGAGGGGATCGTGCGCAACGTCGCATCGACGTGTGGAATGAGTTCGTCGATGATGACGGTTTCGATCGGGCGCGAGCCGTCGACGGCGTCGCAATACATGCCATAAGGCATGCCATTGGGAAACACCACGATCATCGGGGCCAGATCACCCGCCGCCATCGCCGACGCGAACCAGTTGGTCATCGGTGCGATGCCCGCAGTGGCCGATCCCGCACCGTGCAGCCAGTACAGCACTGGAAAACGGCGCAGGGGCTGCTGGTCGTACTGGGGCGGGGTGTAGACGTGAAAACTCACGGCGGTGCCTGCCGCGGCGCTTTGGAACGTGCGATACTGAAGTCTCGGCGCACTGACCTGCTGCGTGGTCCATTGCGCGTGGACAGGGGCGAGCAAACCGCCCAGCAGACATGTCGCAACCAGCGGAATGATCGTCGATCCGATACGCATGAGCAGCTCCTTCAAGGCAGATACCCAACGGAAGAACGACGCCGGCCCGCATCGATTGCACGGACGACTGGCCGACTTGCGGTGGAACGCTAACTCGATGGCTGGCAGCGTGACCGCTCCAAGGCCGCTTGCGGAGCGTTATGGGCTGGCGACGACGGGCCGTCGGACCCAATCCCTACCCTCTCCCATGGCCCATTCCCCCACCCCCGCCACTCCCACCCACCACGTCACCCATCAACCTGCGCACATCCCGGGCAGCGACATCGCGCTCGCCCGTGAAATCTCTCCCCGCCGCCACACCACGCAGGCCGGTGATATCGACGGGCTGGTCGCTGAGCAGCTTCGCCACTTTGGGCTTGATCCCGCGAGCGAGTACGGCAAGCGGATGGGTAGCTTCTGCGAACATCTGTATCGCGGGCATGCTGATCTCAAGCGCATGTGGGAGACGGGCGTCGCGGAGCTTGCCAGCCTGCCGCGCCAGGACCGCGTCGAGCGCTTCGCGGCCCAGAAGTTCCTGAGCTTCCAGCTTGCGAAGATGCTGGACACGCTGCAGCACGGGTTTCGCTCGCACTACCAGAGCCTCGTGACCAGCACCACGCAGCGCCTGCCCAAGGGGCCCTATCCGATCTTTGACAACGTCACGGCGATCTTCTCCGCCAAGCCCGTGATCACGCGCACCGCGACGTACATCTACGCCTGCGCCGAGTGGGTCACCGACGCGTTCCAGGGCAAGGAGTTGATGCTCGAGGTCTACTCGCGCCTGCTCAACCCGACCAACGTCAGCCTCGCCAACCACATCGTGGACGTTGAGGCCGGCCCCTATGCGCACGAGTACTTCGCGTGGAACTTCAACAGCGGCATGGCGGCGGTGGACGCGATCCTCGCCCATCTCGTCGGCCACCGCGACATCCTGCTCACGAGCCGCAACGTCTATGGCGGCACGTACCAGCTCATGCACGACTGGTACGCGAAGAAGGGGAACATGGACGTCAGCGTGAACTTCTTCGATGGATACACCGTCGAGGCGTTCGTCGCCGCGCTCGAGAAAGTGCAGAAGGAAAACGCCGACCGCATCAAGGACGGTCGCCAGGTCTATGTGTACATCGAAAGCCCCTGCAACCCGCACGGGTATGTGCTGGACGTGCCGGGAATCTGTAAAGAGGCCCACAAGCGCGGCCTCACCGTGATCTGCGACAGCACCGTCGGCACGCCCTTCCTGCATCGCCCGCTGCAGAAGACCGACATCCTGGAGCGCCCCGACTTCATCATCCACAGCTATACCAAGGACCTTTCGGGCCACGGCAGCACGACCGCGGGCGTGGTCATCGGTCGCAACGAACGCATGTTCATGGGCAAGCACGACACCGTGCGAGGCCTCGCGCCCGACGGCACTCCCCGCGACTACAAGGGCGAGGAGACGATGTTCTGGAACGTGTACTACATCAAGGGCGCGTTCCTTGATAGTGACAAGGCCTACGAAGTGATCAACGGCATGCACACCCTCGAAGTCCGCATGCTGCAGAAGGTGATCAACACGCTCACCTTCGCCGAGTTCCTGCAGGCCCACCCCGACATCAACGTCAAGAGCAACGCAGCGGAGGGCAACGAAAACAGCGCGATGCGTGCGAAGGTGCTCTTCCAGGGCTTCCCCGCCCCGCTCTTCACGTTTGACTTCGAAGGCAAGAGCGCCCACGGCAAGCAAAGCGCCCGCCCCAACATCGACCGCATCGCCTTCACCCGCTTCTTCGATTGCCTGGACCCCATCTTCGGCCACCAGGTGAGCCTGGGCCAGCCCAACACCGTGGTGCTGTGCCCCGCCATCACCAGCCACAGCGAGATGAGCGAGCAAGCCCTGCTGGACGCGGGAATCTCACCGACAACGGTGCGCGTCGCCGTGGGCGCCGAAGACCCTCGCACGCTGATGGCCCACCTGATCAAGGCCGCCGAGAGCACGATCGATCATGTGGTGCCGGGCTTCAGCAAGAAGTTCCCCAGCGCGGACGCGTGCGACGCGATGTACGCGAAGCACTACAAGGCGGTGCATGAGAAGTACATGGCGAGCCAGCCGAAGATGGCGGAGTTGTTGGCGTAAACATGATGCTGCGACATTGTGAGTGTTTAGTGAGCCAACATTGCTCGCTCGAACATCACGGCGGAGGCTACCGGCGGATAGTCCACCTTTACTCTGTACGAACGCAGATCGTCTGGGTTGATTCCCTGTCGCCGACACATGTTCCCCAGCAACTCCGGGTATCGGGGCAAGTTGTCAATGTGCAGTGTCTCCACGCCTTGCCCGTGATCCTCGATTTCCGCACCCATGTAGAGCTTCACGCGGTCACAGGGATCGCAATGCCCAAGCGAGACCCCGCCCAATTCAGAACCCGTCACGCAGCTGATCGCGCCGAGCGGCGGCAAGTCTTTGTGAAAGAACGCGTCGCACACAAGCTGTTCACATGGAGTGTGCGTTGAAGTAACCAATCGAAGCGACGGATTGTCCGGATCATTCGCCTCAGCCAATCCTGGTCGCATTGTCTCAGCGAGAAAAAACGTCAGCGATGCCTGACGACCGACAGGTCCGGGCAACAGCCGATCGACGGCCATGCCATCAGGCATGATTGTTCGTCGCACTGGCGGCATCTTGTCTGATGAAAACAGCCGCACCAAAGGAACACCCCCGTGCAGTTCCGCCATTTCAGCATCGACTGGCTGCGGAAACGCCTGCCCGTAGGCACGACCTTTGTGGTCGGTGCGGCGCCCTCGCCCGAGTATCCAAGCAACATCCGACCTCAAACGGCGGAAGCCGCCATATCCGCGGAGGATCGCCATAGCTGAAGACGTCTTCCCATCTGCGTGCTGCTCTGGCCAGAAGAAGTACGCAGAAACCTGAACATCCGCCTGAACTCCTAGTAGTGACGAGTTTGCTCGGAATGCAGCCCGTCTTGTTCCTACATCGCTCGTTCGCTCCGCGCCATTCAAGTTGCTCAGCAGTGAATCCAACCCCGCGCGGTCGCCGGCATGTGTGTCTATGAGCGACTGGTACGCAACCATCGCAGCACGCACTCTCGCAATGGACTTATCGCTGGCACCTTTGCGCTGAGCCGCTCGAAAAAACGTTCGCATCCCTGATTCACCAGGCACCTTCTGAAGGACGTCTGGAGACGTCCCGGGCTTTGCTATGCTGAGCAGTTTCCACGCTAAATTGTCGTCAATTTCAAAAATGCTTGCGAACTCTGGTCCTGTTCGAACTTGATCGCTCGAAATCTGCTCAACCACCTCACGAAGACCCGCGCCCAAAGCCCGTGCGACATCGAGTGCCGCGACCGCAAAGCCGTCGGACACAGAGCTCTGTTCGACCATCCCTGATCTTGCCACAGTCATCCAAAGTGCCTCCGTAGTGCCAACTAAATGCTATTCCATTGGACCAGGCAGCATCGAGCGATACGGCAAGAAATCACCTATATTCCTGCACTATTTGACGGCACGACAAATTTGTAGAAATGTTTGCAAAAATGATTGCAAAAGTGGCCTTTGGCTGTAGGCTGTTGTCTGATTCTGTTCTGCACAGGATCCACCAAGACCCCGAGACAAAGGAGAGTGACCCGTGAAATTCGTTCGTTTCTTCGCTGCTGGTGCAGTCTGTGCGATACCGCTTCTTGTCTCCGCAACGTCCGTGCACGCTGCGATCGCTCAACGCACCATTGTGCTGCAGACGGACACACCGCCCGCGGCCCCTCTCAACGTCACCTGGAATCCAACCTTGCGGCAGTATTACGCTGCCGGTGCGGGTTCCGGCGAGCCCATGTACTCAAAGGGCTATGTCTTCTCAGAGACCGGCACACTGCTCCAGACGTTTAGCGAGCTGGAACACGATCTGCGTTCAATCAACTACAACCCAAACACCAACAAACTCGAGGCGATGACGTTTAACGCCCGTGACGGTGGAATTGGGACGATCGGCGGTCGTCCCCAAGGCCTATTCGAAGCGAATCTCGACGCGGGCGGGTTGTTTACAGGCTCAACCAGCATGCTAATCGTCTCGCTTCCCGGCAACCTTGGGAGGCAAACAATGCCCGTGTATGACGCAGGTAGAAACGAGTTCTACGCATTCAGCAATACCAACATCTTCAATCGTGTGAGCCGCGCCGACGGATCGCTCCTCGGCACGATCGCGCTGGACACGACTCCCATCGGGAGCCCTGGGTTCACATGGTTCGCCAGCGGTTTTGACAGCCAAAATGATCTGCTCGTCGTCGTCTCTCCCGCCACCGATGATGCGTACACCTTCCGCCTCGATGGGACGTATGTTGAGACGTGGGAACTGGACATCGATGTGCCCAGCTTCTACGGAGCCGGCTTCGCGAATGGCCAGCTCTTTGTCTACGACCAATCTCGCAATGCTTGGCAGGGTTACGACATCTCCTCATCCTCACCCGTCTGCAACGACATCGACTTCAACAACGACGGCTCGTCCTTCGACCCCCAGGACATCGACGCCTTCCTCAGCGTCTTCAGCGAAGGGCCCTGCATCCCCGAAACCGCAACCTGCGACGACATCGACTTCAACAACGACACGAGCATCTTCGACCCCTGCGACATCGACTCGTTCCTGCTGGTTTTCAGCGAAGGTCCATGCACGCTCTGCGGTCAATAAACCACTTACGCAGCCATGCTTGATGGCTCGGCTGCGGCTTTGTTTTGCTCGTTCACTTCAGGAGATATGCAATGCACGTTCGGAGTTACGTCGTACGCCTTGCTCCAGTTGTCCTGCTCGCGGGTGCCTGCTCGCTTTCACTTGGACAAGACTGGAACAACTTAGGCGGCAACGGACGCTGCAACGGCTTGTCCAACGTCGTCGGACCTGATGGCGTCGGCGCATCAGATCTGTTGTGGGAGAACGCTCTCCCGAGTTTCATCGCTTGGAATCCTGTTGCAGAAGGCCGACGCGTCTTCGTCGTCCGCCAGACAGGCTTCCCGCCCGATCCGCCCGCAGGCTCCGACAGCATCTACGCCCTCGATCTCGACACCGGCGCCATTCTCTGGACTGTCGACCTTCCATACGAAACCGGCGACTGGACCACTTGGATCGCGGGCGTCAAGGACGGACGCCTCTACGCGAGTCGTTCCGGTAACGGAGGGAGTGTCGCCGCACCGATTTATTGCCTTGATGCCGCTACAGGCGCGGTGTTGTGGCACACGGCGGGCGGCGCAAGCCCATTGCCCCCACGATACGAGATCACCGCTGGTCCTTACACGGGCGCGGTTTTCGCCCCAGATGGCGACATTCTCTTCGGATCAAATCGCTGGGTCGAGCGCGTTGACGCGATGACCGGTGCGGTTGTCTGGAGAACCGCGCGGACCGAGCAGGTCGGCAATACCACTGGTGTTGTCATTGAAGGCAACGGCGTCTACACCGTCGACCTCATCGCGGGCTCGGGAAACCGCATCGCCTTCCGTAAATTCGATCTCGCCACCGGCGCATTTCTCTATCGCGGTCCGTTCATGGCTGCCGGTGGCCTTCTCCACAACGCACCCTACATCGGCGTCGACGGACGCCTCTACATCAACACCGGCCAGAACTTCAACATCAACTACGACTTCCTGTATTCCTACACCGACACTGGCACTGCAATCGTCGAGAACTGGCGCACCTCCTCAGGTGGCGGCGGCGAGTTTTCACGCTGGGGCGTCGGTCCCGACGGTTCCATCTACAGCGCCTCATGGACCGGCGCGCCCGATCCCGAAGGTTCCTTCATCCTCCAGCGCATCAACCCCGCAGACGGACAGGTCATCGCCACCTATCCCACGCCCATCACAGGCGACTACATGCAGTTCCACATGGCAGTCGACGCACGCGGCGTGATCTACCTCTCCAACGGGACAGCCGGCGGCTTCAACGGTGGCAGGCTCTACAGCTTCAATCCGGACCTCACCTTGCGCTGGTCTGAACCGATCGATGGCAACCTGAACCAGGGAAGTCCTATCCTCGCAACCGACGGCACCATGATCGTCGCGAGCACCGGCACGATTTTACGAGCCTATCGCACTGCCGCAACCTGCAACGACATCGACTTCAACAACGACGGCAGTACGTTTGACCCCACCGACATCGACGCTTTCTTCTCGGTCTTCTCCGAAGGCCCCTGCATCCCCGCCACAGCAACCTGCAACGACATCGACTTCAACAACGACGGCTCCCTCTTTGACCCCTGCGACATCGACAGCTTCCTGCTGGCCTTCAGCGAAGGACCCTGCACGCTCTGCGGGCAGTAGGGCTGCTTGGAGAGACATCGAACCCGTCGAAGCCGGACTTCGCCACGCGAATAAGTGTTATCGGAGCCGCCATGGCCCTCCTTGTCCTCCGGGGCGCGTCGTGCAACTGGCAGGAAGATCGGTCGATTCGTGTCTGTCCCCGCGCGGCACTCTCGCTTGCGCTCCGGTGCGTGCCGATGATCGCCGCGGACTGATTTGGAATCAGCACCCGTAGGCAACGATCATCGAGCTCTCGCCAAGGAGCGCGAACGTGAACAGTGCATACGGGTCCGTGCGTCGGAGCGAATCAAAGTGTCGGGATTCCGCTGCGAAAGCCGCATCGTCGCGCGTGGGAGGTCGCTCAAGCCTTAGCCGACGGACCGCGGTGGTCGCAACTGGTGCGGTGGGTGTGTTGTTGGGTCTTGGCGCGACTCATGACGCAGCGGGCCAAGGCGTGCAGATCCGCAACCTCGCCCTTTCGGGCCAGCAAGCACCAGGGCTCCCAGCGGGCCTGACGTTCAGCGCGTTCGATGCGTTCTCGATCAACGCCAGCGGCCAGATCGGCCTCTTTGCGACGATCGCGGGTCCGGGCGTGTCGGCGACAAACAACCAAGGCATCTGGTGGACCCAGCCCGGTTCGCTGCAACTGGTCATGCGCCTGGGCGACCCCGCGCCGGGGCAAAGCGGCTTCACGTACGCCTCGACGACAGTGCCCAACCTCAGCGATTCGGGGCTGATGGCATACGTAGCATCGATCAGGCCCAGCGGCGGCGGCTCGATCGAAAGCCTCTGGACCATCTCGCCCACGAGCCCCGCGGCCGCGTTTGCGCTCGGATTCACACAAGCGCCGGGCGTCGAGGCGGGCACGCAGTGGAACGCGTTCAACGCGCCTCAGATCAACCAAAGCGGCGTGATGGCGTTTCGTGCCATCCTTTCCGGCACAAACCCCGGCAGCTCCCATTGGATCGGCACGCCCAGTGCGCTCTCGCTCGTGGGCCGAGACGGCTTCCCCACGGGCGTGCTCGCGGGCGTCAACTTCAGCGGGCTCTTCAACGAGTATCGCATCAACAGCAGCGGCACGTACGCGTTTCGATCAAGCCTGACGGGCACGGGCGTCACGACAAGCAACAACCAGGCGCTCTGGTCTAGTTCCCCCGCGGGCGTGCTCACGCTCGCGGCGCGAACGGGCGATCAAGCCCCGCAGCTTCCAAGTGGCGTGACCATCAGCAGCATCACCGGCGATCCCGAACTCGACCGATCCGGACGCCTCGCGTATCGCGCCAGCTTGGCCGGTCCAGGCATTGACAGCACCAACAACAACGCGATCTTTGTCGTTGACAACGGCACGACCACCGTGCTGGCCCGCCGGGGCGACCCGGCGCCCGGGCTCCCCGCAGACGTGCTGCTCGATGGCTCGTTCCAACTCACCTTTGGCGGTGGTGGTTCGATCGCGCTGCGTGCGCAGCTTCGCGGCGCGGGCGTGAGTTCATCCAACAACTCCGCGATCTGGAAGCGCGTCGGCAACGGCCCCTTCACGCTCCTGGCCCGCGAGGGCTCCGCCGCGCCGGGCGTCGTACCAGCCACGAACTTCGGCGATGTCCGAAGCGACACTCGCATCGCGATGAACGCGAGCGGCAAGCTGATGCTCGCGGCGGCGCTCACCAACTCACGCGAAGGCATCTGGCTGGAGGACGCGTCGGGTGCGCTGCGACTGGCAGTGCTCGAGCAGACGCAGTTTGACGTCAACGACGACCCCAACATCACCACGCTGAAGACCGCCTCGGCCCTG
Source organism: Phycisphaerales bacterium (assembly GCA_022843045.1). Taxonomy (GTDB): domain Bacteria; phylum Planctomycetota; class Phycisphaerae; order Phycisphaerales; family UBA1924; genus BJHL01. Next base: position 20,528 of record JALHOJ010000020.1, on the reverse strand, counting down.
GGATTCCCGCCCGAAGCTGGCGACGACGACGGCCGCTTCACATCCTTCAGCGACACGGGCGAGGTCGTTTTCCGACTCGCCTTCACCGACGCGACCTCGGGCGCGTTCATCGCCCGCCTGCCGCAGGCGTGCGACTCCATCGACTTCAACAACGACGCGAGCCTGTTTGACCCCACCGACATCGACGCGTTCCTGAGCGTCTTCAGCGAAGGGCCGTGCGTGCCCGAGACCGCCACGTGCAACGACGTGGACTTCAACAACGACGGCTCGCTGTTTGACCCCTGCGACATCGACAGCTTCCTGCTCGTCTTCAGCGAGGGGCCTTGCACGCTCTGTGGCCAGTAGGTTTCGTGGACCGTGTCGAACGCGTGCCACCGACCGCAGCGCGGATTCCACGCTTCAACGGTTCGACAACCCAAGTGCGGGCGACAGGAGTTGAACCTGCAAAGCCTTGCGGCCACGGGATCCTAAGTCCCGCGCGTCTGCCAATTCCGCCACGCCCGCGGCGGGGAAGGGTACGCGAAAGACACACCCACCGATTCGCGGCGCAGTGTTCAAGCGCACTTTCACGTCATCGAAGCACCTTGAGCACCACATCCTCGCCTACCCACGGACGTTGCACGCCTGGAGTCACCGAAATGCCCTCGCGATCAACCCTCAAGACGACATCCTGAAGCGTGACACCATTCAGGTCGCCGGCGTCTTCGAATCGCTGCATTGAGAACATGTATCCGATTGTCTCGACTTGACGCAAACGCCGCAACTGGCCAACATCAAACTCCACTGCTTCGCCTGCTGAGTTGCGACCTCGCACCACGACACGAACCACATAGTCCAGTTCCGCGGACGGTGAGCTTCGCTTGTTCCACGTGATCGTGACCGTTTGAAATGGCCGCCGCAGCACAGCTGCATCAGTCTCATCAAACGAAGCGAAGACACTCCTTTGGAGCTCCACAAGAACTGCGTGATCGCTAACGCCTTCGACCGGCACCGATTGGTCCGCAGGAATGATGGTGACCGAAGCCGTCAGCAATCTAGAGCCCAAAAGTGACGGGCCTTGCGACATGCCCAGCGAAGTCTCGACTTTCGCCACACCAGTTTCGGTTGGTGCTTGCGCGCGAAAGCTGAAGGAGCCTCCACCCGACATCATAATGGTGCGCAAAGGCAGCGCCTGAGGCGTCTCATTGACGACGATCGCAACGTCTGTCTTGATCGCCATGGATCGGCTTGCAAGACGGTCATGTTGAGAGTCGATCTGGACCTCAAACTCTGATCCCGCTTTCACGTTCGCCGGCAGCTTCATCTCATACTGCACGCCGTTCGCGATAAACTGTTGATAGTCCTCAGTCCGAAGGCGTCCAGCAACATGCGCCGCGACAATCAAGTCGCCCAGACGCAGATCCCATACCGCCGACGGGTCGCGCTGGATCGAGAGTGCATCTTCAACGATCAGCTGAACCTCTGGCCAATTAGCAAAGCCTGGGTTCACAATTCGTCGTTCGACTTCCGTGATGGCGACGCCGCGCTCGTTGAAGCTCCCAGACATGATGTCCGACCGCAGAAGCCATAGCGGCTTGTATGGGGCGAGGGCCGCAGGACTCACTTGTTCGACCGCCCACATCGCCGATCTCGCCGTGAACGGCAGCACCAGCAGAAGCCCAAGTACGCCAAGGGCAGGACGCCTGTGCAGCACGCCTCTGCGCCATGAGCCAGGCTTGGAGAGACTGACACCACACTCTGGACACACACCATCGAGCGAAGTACCCGACAACTCAAATCCGCACTTCGCGCACACCGCCGTCTGCCCGCGGCGCACGCCGCCGAAGCCGATCACCATCAGGATCACACCCGCGATGAACAACGTCGGGAGAATCCAGAGAATGAACACGAGCAGCATCGGGCCCCCTCTCGTGTGTGCGCACTACGCCGCCGGCTTGTTCGCCGGGTTCGCGTCCCGCGTCCGCTTCTTCGCGTGCCGGATGATCTCGCCTTCGGAGAGGTACACCACGTCCTCCGCCACGGACGCCATGAGGTCGCCCACGCGCTCGAGTTCGCGGCCCGCGCGATACACCAGCATGCCCATCGCCACCGCGCTGTCCTGGCGGCCTTGGGTCTTGATCCAGTCCTGCACTTCCTCGAACAGCCGGCGTTCCTGCTGGTCGATCACTTCGTCGCTGGCAATCAGCGCCCGCGCGGCGGTCGCGTCCTCGTCCAGCACGCAGCGCAGCACATCGTGGCACATCTTGGGCACGCGGTCCATCAGTTCCATCAGCGAAGTGGGCCAGCGCGGGGCCGCGGAGCCCATCGACACGACATAAGGCCGCAGGCGGATCACGATCTTGGCCATCGACGAAGCGTGATCGGCGACGCGCTCAAAGTCCGCGTTCACGCGCAGCGAGAACGCGATCGTGCGAAACCCGCGCGCATACGGATGATGCAGGCTCAGCAGTGTGTGACATTCCTGCTCGATCTCGACTTCTTCGCTGTCCACTTCATCATCCGCCCGCCGCACCCGCGCGGCGGCCTCAGCGTCCATGTCGCGGAACGTGCCGATGGCGTTTTCGAGCATGTTGACAGCGAGCATCCCCTCGCGCACGACCCGGCGCTTGAGCGCGAGGATGCGCTGCTCCGTCGTGTCGGTCTTGATGCGCTCGCCCGTAGTCTGGGCGAACTGTGCGAACTGAGCTTGATCTGTGCGCGATTGATCCATCGATATTGCTGCCTGCCCGACGATCGGCCCCATGGCGGGCCGTGCTTGTGTTGCGTCCGTGCGATCTTAATATAACCGCCAACGGAGCGCATGTCACGGGTTTTCTTGTGGTCGCCCGCGCAATCAATCCTACGCGAGCAATCCGGAGCAAAGCATCCGTACACCGACGGTCGGTTCGGAACTCAGGCTTCATCAAGACACCCGCCCGGCGGATAGCCGGGCGGGCATCACTCTCACCTCCAGTGACGGTGCGCACTTCCTCGATGCGTCCGTCTCGGGGCGGAAAGCAGCAGGACAGGTTGGCGTGTGGGGCCGTGGGCCGAAGCACCAGAGGCCGGAATTGGTCAGGTCGGCTGGCCTTGGCAACAGGCTGGTTTCAAAGCTTGGCAACAGCAGCGACGCATGACGAACACTCCTTGCCCCGACAAACGCAGGGGCTCACTCAGAGAAGCGAGGTTCCACGCGGCGGGCAGTCAGCGAATATCAGAAAATCTTGATGCACCTGGCGCAAGTCGTTTGCGGAGCGGTTTCAAGAGCGTTTTGGGCCCCTGTTGAAGCGCCGCAGTCCATGCTTGGACGTTGCCAACCAATTCACCGCCACTCGTTGGCGAGCTCGGTTTTCAGGGCCGAGGCGAGGTATTCGTACTCGCCCAGGGTGTTGTACACCTGCGCGGAAATCCGCACAATCCGCTGGTCGTTGCACGACAGCCGCCAGATCGGGACCACGATCCGGTACTTCTCGTACAGGATGTCCTGCAGGGCGTCGTCGTAGCAGGTCTTGCGGCTCTTGAGGTGCTCGGGCGGCTCGGGGATGCGGAGCGTCACCATGGATCCGACCATGCTGTCGGGGGTGGGGGGCTCAAGAGCAAGGGCGTTGCACAGGACATCGCGGCCCTTCAGGATCATCTCGTGGTTGGCGCGAATCAGGGCGGGCCAGCCGCCGGGGAGGATCGTGCCAAGCGCTTCGATTGCGACGGGCAGGCTCAGGAACGCTGAGTAGTCGTCGGTGCCCTGATAGTCGAAATCACGCAGGAACAAGGCGCGTTCGGGGCGGATCTTGTTGGCCCGGCCAGACAGGGCGAGCGGGCGGAAGATCGACTGGCGATCGGGGCGCACGTACATGAACGCGCTGCCCTTGGGGCCAGAGAGCCACTTGTGGCCGCTGCCCAGGAAGTAGGTGGGCGCGAGGGCCCGAACGTCGGTGGGAATCTGTCCTGGCGAGTGGGCCCCGTCGAGCAGCACGTCGATGCCCTTGGCCTGAAGGTCGCGGATTATCGGAGCCACGGGGAAGATCATCGCGCTGGTGCTGGTGATATGGCTGATGATCGCCAGGCGCGTCTTCTTCGTGACGGCGCCCATGAACTTCTCGATGACAAGGCTGGGCGAGGGGCAGGGGTAGGGAATCTTGGCCTTGACGGTCACGATGCCGTATTCGGCCTCCAGCCGCTCCAGCTCGTTGGAGAGCGAGCCGTACTCATGGTCCGTCACGAGCACTTCATCGCCGGCCTTGAGCAATCCGGCCCGGATGTTGGCCTGCAGGATCGTGCACAGGGCGTAGGTGGCGTTGCGGATGGGCGCCAGGTCGGCGGGATTCACGTTGATAAACGCGGCGAGCTTCTCGCGGGCCCCGTCCATGAGGTTTTCGAGGTCGCTCTTGAACAGGCGGACTGGATCACGCTCCATGCGGTCGCGCAGGGACTGCTGGTGGCGGAGGGCGGCCCGGGGGGTCGCGCCGTAGCTGCCGTGGTTCAGGAACGTGAGGGCGGGGTCGAGGGCCCAGTGGCGAAGGACGTGATCGGGGCGAACATTCGCCCGGTCCTGAACGAGCGAGACGGCGGAGGCGCGGGCCTGTGCGTCAGGCTTGAGGGCGAGATCGGTCGTACGAAGCGACACGTCGCGCGCGATCAATTCTGCGCCCACGTCGGAGAGGGCGGGATCAAACAACGGAGAAGTCGAAGTGGGCAGAGGCATGCGGCCAATCCATCGGCATTCGAGCGCGGCGTGCTGGTGGAATTGGTTCGCAGTTTTGCGCGCACCAACTTCGCTCCAGCATCCGACCGCGGACCACGCCGCGGCGGTCATCCTGACGACGCGAGCGTAGGGTCGGGCGGGGCGGGATCGGGGGTAATTGACAGGATGGGGGGACCGGCGAGTCAGCGGACCAGAAAGTGAGTGGAGATGGGAGGCTGCCGTTGAACGACGGTTCGCCCTCTGACCCGCTTGCTCTCTGACCCGTTCTGATACCGAATCGAACCTGAAATCTGCTTGAATTCAGTCCGGCCGGCCCCGGGAGAGGCTTGCAACGCAGGCGTTTTCCTGTACACTGCCCGGGTCGGGCGGGATACGTGTGCCGGTTCGCCCGGCGGAGGAGAGCAACGAGACAGGGTTCGGGAGTCCCTGTATGTCGATTCGTTGCGTCGGGGTTGCGTTGTTGGTTGCGGCGGCCGGCTCGGCGTGGTCCGAGCGGGCGGTGGCACAGCCTCAGGAACCGGTTGGGGCGACGCTGCGATACGAAGTGGCGCTGCCAGGCGGGGTGTGGGGATCGTCGATCGCCATTACGCCGGGTCAGCGAGTGGAATGGCGGGCGGTGGTTTCGTTTACGGGGTCACAGCCGGCGGTCGGGTTGGGATCGCTGCTGTTCCAGCCGGTGCTGTTCAACGTGGACAACGCGGGGGCCGGGTCGGGGGTTGATCAGTTGGGCACGTTTCGTGCGCCGCCCAACAACATCCTTTCGGCCTTCGAAGGACAGACTACGGACTCGCTCGCGACCTATGGGCGGGTGGTGTACGGAACCGGAACCAACGTGAACCTGCTTGGCCACCGCCACAGTGGTGGCTCCAACGGCGCTCCGCCGGGCGACTTCATCCGCGTAGCCCTCGCTGCGGGCACGCAGTGGTATGGTCCGAGCGGTTCGGGCAGTTTTGCGGATAGTGTGAACGCAATCAACAACTCCTCCATCGCCGGAACACAGGACGTTGTGCTCTTCCGGCAGGCGTTCATCGCAAGCGACGACTTGCTCGCGTCACCGCGATTGGTCCGCATCAACACGGAAGCGGGTTCGATGAGGCGGGCTGGAGGTGTCTCGGGATCGGATGACACCCGCTTCATGACCTGGGCGGCAGCCGGTGAGAGCGGTACAACCGCGAGCATCCGGGTCGGCGTCGAGTTTCAGGGAGCCGACATCCTGATCGTCCCCAACCCCGCAACGGGCATGCTCGCGTTGGGCGTGCTTGTCGCCTGGGCACGAAGGAGGCGGGCATGAGGCTTCATGGTAAAGTCAGTTCATCCGGTTCAGCCAGCACTCGAAGTGCGTCGCTGAACCGGCTCGGCGCGATCGCCGTGCTGGCCGTGGCCGCTTCTGCGTTCGCCCAGCCGCCCATGGAGCCCGTCGGCGCGACGCTGCGGTACGAGGTTGCTCTGCCGGGCGGCACGTGGGGCTCCAGCGTCACGATCCAGCCGGGCGAGCGGGTCGAGTGGCGGGCGGTGGTGTCGTACACGGGCACGGAACCGGCGGTGGCGCTGGGGCAGGTGTTCTATCAGCCGGTGCTGAGCAATGTGGATCATGAGGGCGCGGGGACGACGCGGGACAACCTGGGAGCGTGGCGATACCTGACGCAGCCCGGCGTGCCCCATCGCGATCGTCTCGAAGCTTCCGAGGGCGAGACCACGCAGACGCTGCTCGATTATGGCCGGGTTGTCTATACATTCACCAGTCGCAGCACGAGCGCGGGCAGCAGCGGAGCGATCACAGGGCACCGCCACACCAGCGGCGGACTGCCCGCTCCGGGCGGCTTCTTTCGCATCGCGGGCGCCAACAACCCGAACTGGTACCCCGCCAGCATCCCCAACGGATCGGTTGACCTCAACAACCAGATCCTCTGGGGCGTGGTGAGCGACAACGACTCCGCCGCGAGCACGTGGTTCGTCACGGGCACGCAGAACCTCACCATCTTCCGACAGGCTTTCATCGCCAGCACCGACGCGCCGCTGTTTGGCGATCGCATCGTCACGATCACCAGCGAATCAGCGACCTTGCGCCGCGCGGGCGGGGGCGCAGGCACCGACGATACCCGCTTCATGTCTTGGGCTCTTGCGGGCGAAGGCGGTACTGCGGCGAGCATCCGCGTGGGCGTGGAGTACATCCCGGCGACCATCACGATCGTGCCCGGGCCCGGCGTTGGATTGGTTGGCGGCACCGCCGCGCTGCTCTTCGCGCGGCGCCAAAGGAACAAGTCATGACGAAGCATCTCACAACGGCATTGGTGAGTCTCGCGGGAGCGGCGCAGGTCGCCTTCTCCCAGCCGCCCATGGAGCCCATCGGCGCAACGCTGCGGTACGAAGTCTCCCTGCCGGGTGGGAATTGGGGCTCCAGCGTCACGATCCAGCCGGGCGAGCGGGTCGAGTGGCGGGCGGTGCTGTCGTACACGGGCTCAGAACCCGCGGTCGCACTGGGGCAGATCTACTACCAACCGATTCTGAGCAATATCGACAACGACGGAGCGGGCGAGGGGATCGACACGCTGGGAGTATGGCGCAACGGTGGCGTGAGCGGGCAGGGCAACACGCTGATTCAGCAGGGGCTGCTGAGCGCGGAGGACGGCGCGAGCTCAAGCCCGATTGCATTCGGCTATGGACGCGTGATGTACGGCTTCACCAGCCGTAGCACGACAGCCGGAAGCAGCGGCGGGCTCATCGGCCACCGCCACACCAACGGAGCGAACGGCGCGCCCGCGGGCAGTTGGATGCGGGTGGCGGGAAGCAACAACCCGCAGTGGTATGCACAAGGCCCGATCATCAACATCACCGCGGAGATCAACAACCGGATTCTGTGGGGCGTAGTCAGCGACAACAACACGCAGACCAGCACATGGTTCGTCACGGGCACGCAGAACCTCACGATCCTTCGCCAGGCGTTCATCGCCAGCACTGACGCGCCGGAGTCGGGCGAACGGATGATCGTGCTCACCAGCGAGTCGGCAAGCCTCCGCCGTTCCGGGGGTGGCGCGGGCACCGACGACACCCGCTTCATGACCTGGGCCCGCCAAGGCGAGGGCGGCAGCACCGCGACCATCCGCGTGGGCGTGGAGTACATCCCGGCGACCATCACGATCGTGCCCGGGCCCGGCGTTGCGGTTCCCCTGCTTGCCGCGGCGTGGTGGCCGTTGCGGCGCAAGCGTCGCTGAGGTCTGAAGTTGCGCGAGCGCAAAGAACCGGTTACGGCGTGATTCCCGGCTTCAAATAGCCGATAATCTCCGGCTATGGCCGTCACCACCACCTATTCCTCCCTCGCCAGCACCTGCCCCGCCGTGCGTCGCATTGGCATTTTGACTGGCGGGGGCGACTGTCCCGGGCTCAACGCGGTGATCCGCGCGGTGTGCCGGGATGCGTTTCACTGCGGGATTCGCGTTGTCGGGATCGAGGATGGGTACCTCGGGCTGATCGAGAACCGCTGCCGGTTGCTTGAGGAGCGCGACGTTTCGGGCATCCTGACGATCGGCGGCACGATTCTGGGGAGCAACAACAAGAGCAACCCGCAGCGCCACAAGGTGGGCACGGGTCCGGACGGCAAGCCGATCTACAAAGACGTGCTCGACGACTGCCTCAACACGATCAGGCAGCACGGCATCGAAGCGCTCGTGACCATCGGCGGCGACGGCACGCACACGGCCGCCGCGCTCTTCGCGAGGCTTGGCGTGCCCGTGATCGGCGTGCCCAAGACCATCGATAACGACATCATGGGGACGGACATCACCTTCGGCTTTCAGAGCGCCGTCGCGACGGCGACGCTGGCGCTGGACCAGGTGCGAACGACCGCCGACAGCCACCATCGCGCGATGGTGGTGGAAGTGATGGGTCGCAATGCGGGGTGGATCGCGCTGCACGCCGGTGTTGCAAGCGGCAGCGACGTGATCCTCATCCCCGAGATGCCCTTCGCCATCGAAGCAGTGTGCGAGCGCGTCCGCGACCGTGCCAAGCGGGGCAAGCGCTCGAGCATCATCTGCGTCTCCGAAGGCGCGCGCTTCAAGGGCGGCCAGCAGGTCGTCGCCCGACGAGTCGAGACCAGCCCCGATCCGATCCGCTTGGGCGGCATCGCCAAGATGCTTGCCGAGCAGATCGAAGACGAAACAGGCGTTGAAAGCCGCTACACGATCCTGGGCCACACGCAGCGCGGCGGCACACCCGTCGCCGCGGATCGCGTGCTGGGAACGTTGCTGGGCAGTCACGCGATGACGCTGCTGCGCCAGGGCAAAGTCGGACGCATGGTGGCGATCCACGGAAGCCAACTGGCCGATGTGGACCTCGCCACCCCAGCAGGCAAGCAACGGCTGGTGTCGACGGACGATCCGCTGATCCTGGCGGCGCGGAACGTGGGGACGATCTTTGGAGATGAGTGAGGCGCATAGGAACCGAGGGGCGCAAGCCCCCGGCCGAGCGACCAGCTGCGCAGCGACACCCAAAGACCTCCGACGGGGGCTTGCGCCCCTCGGTTCATAAAAGCTGCCCCCTCGGAGCGATTCGCTCGCTCTTCTCTGTGCAAGACCCCGCACTCTGGCCCCGATGGGCCTGCAATCGAGTCGCGGCACACACGGAGCACATGCAATGTCGAACGTCACGCGCCATTTCGGTCGTCGGTTGTCCCTCGCACACACTCTGGCCATCGCCGCCGGGCTCACCGCAGTCGCTCCCGCGATCGCGCAAACGGATCGCATCAATGACACTCAAACCGGGTGGTGGTTCTGGTACGGCGCGACGCCAGCATTCATCGACGCCGAGATCGCCAACGGCCGGCGCCCCTTCAACATCACTCCTACGGGAGCTAACTACGACGTGGTGCTCGCGAGCAACTCCGGTGAATATGCCGGGTCGGGCGTGGATGTGCTGCACAACCTCACGGCCGCGCAGATTTCTGCTCAGTTGGGCGGGCGGCGCATCATCGATCTGGAAGTCACGAACACGCTCTCGGGCACGTTCTCGGCAGTTGTGGTCAACAACAGCGGGAACTTTGCTGCGTCTGGCTGGCAATGGGCGACGGGGCTGACATTCCAGCAGATGATCGATTGGCGCACCAACAACGGGCTGCGCCCGATTGATGTCGATCAGTACAGCACCCTCGGCGGGACTCGCTACAGCATCGTTGCGGTGCCCAACAGTGGCATCAACTTCCAGAGCGGCTGGTGGTGGTACTTTGGCGTGACCGAAGCAGAGGTCAACACCGCGATCAGCACCAACGGCGCTCGCATCGTCGACATCGAAGTCACTGGCAACAACCCCACCACCTTCAACGTCATCATGGTTTCTGAGAATCCTGGCGGGCAGTGGTGGTACTTCGGCCAGACCGCGGCGCAGGTCGAAGAGAAGATCAACCAGACCGGCGGGCGGCTCTCCTGCCTGAGCCGCTACACCAACGCCAACGGTGATACCCGCTTCGTGATCGCCCTTGTTGACAACGCCAACGCGAAGACGCGGCGCGTCCGCTCGCTCGTCGATAACGCGCTGGACAGCGGCACCTTCGGCTTCAAGGTTCAGCAGGTGGGCGGGTCGGTGCTGGGCGGCCTCAACACCGAGTTCGCCTTCGAACCCGCCAGCATGCTCAAGATCCTGCACGGGGCATACGCGATGGATCAGATCGCCGCGGGCAACGACACGCTGACGGAGAGCATTCTGATCCGCGACACGTGCAACAACAACGAATGTCCGGACCCCACGCAGCCCTGCAACTCCGCGAACGAGCAGCTGCAGCAGGCGATCCGCGAAATGCTCGAGCAGAGCGACAACAACCGCACCATGGAAATCGAGCTCAAGTACGGGCGCACCAACCTCAACAACTACGCAGCGGCGCTGGGCCTCACCAACACCGACATCAACCACCGCCTGGGCTGCCTGTGCGGCAACCCCTTCAACACCTTCTCCGCAACCGACGCCTGCAATCTGTATGAGTTGATCGCTGACGGCTCGCTCTTCAGCCAAACCTGGCAGGACACGCTGTACACGCTCATGAACGACAAGGAGAGCCAGGGCTGGGGCGTGTGCCCGAACCTCTCGGCGATCATCAACGACGAAGCCGCGAGCACGAATCTCACCTCCAGCGAGATCGCCGACTTCCGCGATCAGGTGAACTTCGCCAGCAAGGGCGGGTCCTACACCTGCGGCACCACCTACTACCGCACCGAAGGCGGTTGGGCCAAGATTCCCTTCAAGGCGCTGTTCGCCGGCAATTACATCGTGCTGCCCCGCGAGTACACCGTTGCCAGCTTCGTGCATGGCAGCAACGACAACACCGGCGCAAGCATCGCGTACGTCGCGGACGAAGAACTCCTCCGCGAAGAAGTCCGCGAAGCCCTCGAGTCCTGGGACGTCGCCTGCAGCACCCCCGTCATCAACAATAACCCCGACAACGTTTCCAACGCTCCCGCCAACAGCAACGTCCAGTTTCAAGTCGGCCTCGCAATCGGCGCCGGCAGCCGCACCTATCAGTGGCAGAAGCAGAACCCCGCCAACAACACCTGGTTCAACCTCGCCAACGCAGCGAACATCTACAGCGGCGTGACCACCAGCACCCTGACCGTCATCACCGTCAACGAGTCCGACGAAGGCCGCTTCCGGTGTGTGGTCTCCAGCATCTGCGGCAGCGACACCAGCGCCAACGCCACCCTCACCGTCGCCCCCATCGGCCCTACCTGCGACGACATCGACTTCAACAATGACGGCAGCAGCTTCGATCCGCAGGATGTGGACGCCTTCCTCAGCGTCTTCAGCGAAGGTCCGTGCATCCCGGCCAACGCCAACTGCCAGGACGTTGACTTCAACAACGACGGCTCGCTCTTTGATCCCTGCGACATCGACAGCTTCCTGCTGGTCTTCAGCGAAGGCCCCTGCACGCTCTGCGGCCAATAAGCCCAGCACGCGGCACACCGCCGCAGATTCGTCAGAGAGCTCCCCAGGCCTCAATAACCCAACCATGTCCCACACCGCCCCGCCCCGGGGCGGTTTTTCTTGCGCGCATCGCAACCTTCACGCCCAACTGACGAAATTGGCGTTGACCAGCCCGGCAAGTTCGGATAAGTTGCCTCGGGTCGGTGTTCGGAAGGAGATTGGAATGCGTTCGAACCGTTTGGCTCGTTCATTGAAGTTCGTCGCAGCGTTGACGCTTGCGACGAGTTCACTGGCCCAGGATCGCACGTCCTGCGAAGCCGACACGAGCGGGATCGAGACAATCACAACAATCTGGGGCGAGAACCGCCCACTGCCCTGGCCCTCAGACGGCTCGGCCGGCTTTGGCGAACGCTCCGCACAGTTCGTGTCGCTGAACGTCGCGCCCGAGGGCGATCTTCCCCGCGAACTGACCATCACACCCGACGGCACGACCGCGCTGGTGGCGAACCTCGGCTCCTTTCCGCTGGCAGGCGGGACGGTCAGCTTTGTGGACATCGCAAGCCGCGCCGTCACCGGTTCGGTGAGTGTCGGGCAGTTCCCGGTGTCGGTGGCCGTCTCGCCCAACGGCCAATACGCCGTGACGGCCAATCTCTTCAGCAACGACGCCACAATCATCGACGTCGCGACGCGCACCGTGCTCGCGACCGTGCCCCTGACGGGCACGCAACCGATGCACGTGCGCATCACCAGCGACAGCCAGTACGCGGTCGTCGGCCTCACCAACGACGCAATCAGTTCGTCCTTCTCCGTCATCGACCTCGCAACGCGGACGCAGATCCGCTCCTTCGCGAGCGGCAGCCAAGGCAGCATCGGCGTCTACGCAACGCCCGAGTTCGCGATCAGCGGTTCGCTGCACACCTACTTTGCGCTCACGCCCGACGGCACTCGGATCGTGCTGCCCGTCTCCACAGCAAGCGGCGGCCGCGTGGCGATCTACAGCATCGCCACCGGCGCGGAACTCGCGTCGATCCCGACCGCCGCGTCGCCCCGCAGCATCGACATCAGCGCCGACGGCGCCCGCGCCGTGATCGGGCACGAGGGCAACGCGAATCGCGTCAGTGTCATCGACCTCACCACCAACACGCTGCTCAACTCGTGGACGACACCCAGCGGCCTGCAGAACCAAGTCATTGCGATCACGCCCGACAACGCGTATGCGATCGCCTCGATCTCCAACAACGTGATCTTCGTGAACCTCGCCACGGGCACCACCGACGCCACACTGGCTGCGGGCATCGTGGGCGACATCGTCATCGTCGACAACAACACCGCGTTTGTCAGCAACTTTGACAGCCGGGTGATCAACCTTGCCACCCGCACGGTCTCCGCGACGCTCAGCCTCGCGCCGACCGTCGAAGCCGCCGTGACGCCCACGCTGCCCCGCAAGATCGTGGCTCTCAACAGCCGCTTCCGCGAGGACGTGCACTTCTACACGATCAACGGCGCGAGCAGCACGGTTGACGGCTTTATCTCCAGCGGACCAACGCCAGAAGGCGACTGCACCAAGCCGCTCGCGATCTCGCCCGATGGCTCGACCATCGTCGCGGGCAACACGATCTCCCGCAACGCGTCGATCATCGACGCCGCGACAGGCACGATTCGTGCCACCGTCGACACGGGCGACCGCGTCGCGGGCGTCGCGATCACGCCCAACGGCCAGACAGCCGTAGTCGCCAACAGTGACGGCAACACCGTCTCGATCATCAACCTCACGACGAACACCCGCGTCGCACAGCTGCCCGTCTCGCAGCGACCCTGGGAAGTTCGTATCCACCCTAACGGCACGCTCGCCGCGGTACTGAGCGTCGCCGGCACCGATCTCATTCACTGGATCAACATCAACGGCGCCGCCAGCAGCGTGCTGGGCACCACCCTCGCAGGCCAGGCCGGCTCGGCCTTCGCGTATTCCTACACCGAAACCAGCGGTATCGAGTTCAGCCCCGATGGCTCGGTTCTTGCCGTCTGCCGGAGTTTCGACGATCAGATCCGTCTCATCAACTCGACGACCCGCGAGGTGATCACCGACGTGACGGTCGGTGACTTCCCGATTCGAATCGGCTTCGTGCCCGACGGCACCCGCGCGTACGTCTCCAACACCTTCAGCGACGACATCTCCGTCATCAGCATCGCTGGCGCGAGTTCGACGCTGCTCACAACCATCCCCGGCATCGACACGCCCTTCCGCGTGATCTCCGATACGACGGGACAGTTCGTGTACGTCAATAACGTCGGCGCACTGCAGCGAATCGCCGTCATCAGCACGACAAGCAACTCAATCGTCGGCTCGGTCACGATACCCAACTCGGGCATCGCGCGGGATATGGAGTTGATGGATGGCACGCTGTTCGCCGCGGGCACCGACACGCAAGGAGCGTCGCTCTGGTCGATCTCCGCCGCCGGGCCGGCGAGCGCGGTGACGTCCACGAGCGTGATCAGCGGCTCGCCCTTCAACCTACGGGCTCGGGGCGGAACGATCGCCGTGACCCAGCCCGGTCCCGACGGCATCGATCTCGTGCGCCTCGGTCCCGTCTGCGACAGCATCGACTTCAACAACGACACCTCGATATTCGATCCCACCGATGTCGACGCGTTCTTCAGTGTCTTCAGCGAGGGACCGTGCATCCCCGCCACCGCCACCTGCAACGACGTGGACTTCAACAACGACACGTCCATCTTTGATCCGTGCGACGTCGATGCGTTCTTGCTGGCCTTCAGCGAGGGCCCGTGCACGCTCTGCGGCCAATGAGAGATTTCGAGCCGCGTCGTGACGTCCGCCTTCATCTCAGACATGCCCACAAGCATTTCAGACTCTCGCTGTCGGCAGCGCGCTTCGCTCAAGACGGCCTCAGCGGGCATTCGTTGGCTTGCGCTCTCATCGCGACAAGAAGTCCACTGAATCGCGGCTGATCAAGTTCGCCACGGACGCCAACGCACATTCTCGAGAAATCATGATCGTCCCTGCAAGGTTCTCGCCCCTGCGTGCAATTCATGGTGCGGGCAGCATGTTTGGCCCGCCGCGACAGGACTGACAAGACGGCCGCTTGATTGAAACCGGGCGACAAAGTCGGTCGCAGCACAACCCGGCAACATCCGTTGCACACCCAATCACCCAGAACCACACGCAAGCTCTGAAGGAGTGTTTCTTCTGCTTCGCACGATCTCTGTCCGCAAGACTGAAGGAGTCTGACCGTGACCACTCTCTCCACCGTTCGCCCCCGTTTCGCTTCCCTCTGTTGTGCAACCCTCGCGCTCGCCGCGGGGCAGGCGTTCGCACAGAACTCGATACTCTCCGACGGACTGCTGCACACCGCAACCGGCTCGGCGACCCTATCGCAGAGCCCCGCCGGGCAGGGCGTGCTCGTGCACACTTCCTCGTCCAGCGACGGCGTCTCGATCCGGCTCGACAACACTTGGGGCGCGGGCGTGCGCATCGACGACTCGCAGTTGCTCGCTTCAGACGGCGTGGTGCGCTCCGTCGGCTGCACCTTCGTGCCATGGACCGATCCGTGTGCAGGGCTGCCCGAGAACTGCGGCATCACCACCTCCGTCCGCAATAACGGCAACGGCAGCGTCACGATCAACGTGAGTTCCACGACCAACACGGGCGGATACCGGGCGATCCTTCTCGATGAAATGATGCACCCCGTGGGCAGCGTCGATGTCGCGCCGACAGGCTTGGAGTGTGCATACATCCTGTGCCCGCCGGGCGTCGAAGCCGGCCACATCTGGCGCACTTTCTGGGACGAGTCGCAGCAGAAGTTTGTCTCTGTGCTCGTATGGGGCTGCCTGGGCAGCCTGAACCTCAACAATCCATTCATCCCGGTCTTCGCAGCGATTCGATTCGAGCCCATCAACCCCGATCTGCCCAGCACCAACACCGGCTTTGCTCGCTGCGTGGTTTCGGCAGATGGCATGGACGAGTTTCGTGTCTCCCAGGCGCAGGTTGCCCTCAGACCCCCCAGCAGCGGCACCACCGGCATCACGTCGGAAGTCTGCGTGGCCTCCGGCGGAGTCGGCTCGGTGGTGCAGGCCAGCTGCGTCGCCGACACCGTCTGCTGCGAGGATTGCGATGATCGCGACGACAGCGCCCTTCGCGTGTCAAGCGGTCCGGGCGGCGGTCCGCGCGCACTCAGCATCGAAGCCCCAAGCTGGAGCGCAGTCGGGTCTACAGAACCGGGCACCGAAGTCGGCATGGACTTCATCCAGAAGTGCCCGCAGTGCACCGGTCACATCACGCTCATGAAGTTGTACGACGATGCAGCACGCTCTGTCAGCGTCACGATGACCACCGGCGACGCCGACGGCAACATGAACGCCTTCTCCATTGACTTTGGCGAACTTGGCTCCACCACGCAGCGCGTCCGCGCGTTCGACAGCAGCGGCGTGGAACTCACACCCGTCGGCGGCGTGCCGATCAGCAATCGTCAGGTGTTCAACACCACCAACAACCCCTGCCCAGCCGGCACGATTCCGACGTGGACCTGGTACTACACGCCCGGCTACGGCTGGATTCTGGGCTTTACCTGCTGGGTCAACCCGGCACGCATCATCTTGCCTGGCGGAACTGTGTTGGACGGTGTGGATCACATCGCGATTGAAATGGTGGATGCCACCACGCAACTGGGCAGCATGGACCGCGTTGAAGTGATCAGCGACTCTGACTTCGTCGTCCGCTCCTTCTCGAGCCAGCCAAGCGTCCCCACCGGACCCACCTGCGACTCCATCGACTTCAATAACGACACGAGCTTCTTTGACCCGCAGGACATCGAAGGCTTCCTGAGCGTCTACAGCGAAGGCCCGTGCATTCCCGCAACCGCAAACTGCAACGACATCGACTTCAACAACGACGGCTCGCTCTTTGACCCCTGCGATATCGAGTCCTTCCTCGTTTCCTTCAGCGAAGGCCCCTGCACGCCCTGCGGGCTCTGAGCAATCGCGCGTATCAGCGGTCGAATACCAACCTGAGGCCATCGTCTGAACTGAGTATGCCGCCCCCTTTTGTGGGGCGGCCTTTTGCTTGACTCTTCGTGATGGTGGCTTCCCGGATCCATTCGTGGGCGGGAGCCAAGTTCGCCACCAGCACGAAGGCAACGATCGCAACCTGTTGCAGCAAAGCACATAACGACAAACCACCTCGAAGAAGCGAACTTCCGCTTATTGCGGATAGTATTATCCTTTATGCGTCGCGTCGCTTGCTCTTGGGTGTTGAGCGGCTTTGGCAAGTCGCGCTCTAGGAGACGGCGCACTGACAGGGAGTTGATACCCATGAACACACCACGAACCACTCTCGCTCGATACCGCAGGTTCAACTCGCGGAGATCAGCTTGGCTAATTCCACTGTCAGCGTTGTCGATCGGCGCGCTGCCAGCGGGCGCGCAAGTCGTCACAACGCCGACGATGAACACCACCGCGCTCGGGAACGCACTTCACCCCGTTGGTCTTCAGATCACGTCGGTTTCGATTCACAACGGCGTCGCGGGCCAGTTCGGAACATTCACAAACTTCGAGACCCTGCCCGTCACGATCCGACCGGGCATTGTGCTCTCGAGCGGCGACGTGACCAACCTCGGTCCGATCCCCGGCGCGACCGACCCTGGGTACGACCCGGCATCGCCCCCCGCGCAGGTCAACAGCCAAATGACGCCCGAGCCCGACAGCGGCGGGACGCCAGAGTTTGACGCCTTCGGGTTGGTATCGGGCAACATCGAGAACTTCAACGGCTGCTACGACGTGGCGGCCCTGCGGGTTGACTTCGTCCTGGAGGACGACAGCCCCATCAAGTTTGACTTCCTGTTTGGCTCCGTCGAGTTTCCGTTCTGGACAAGCCAGTTCACCGATTCGTTCCTGGTATTCCTCGATGGGACGGCGCCCAGCGACCAGATCACGCTGGACTTTGCGGGCAACGCCGTGCAAGTAGGCAGTTCATTCGCGGGGCTGGAAACGACAGATGATCAGAACTCCGCGTTCTCCAATCCGCACGCGGTGATCCATCATCTCACCACCACGTCGCCCGTGATTGGTGGCGGGGATCACTACGTGATCTTCGAAATTGGCGACGTGAACGATCACATTCTTGACAGCGCGGTGTTTATCTCCAACCTCCGCGCAGAGCCGGGCACGCCGGGCACCGATGACACCGAAGACCCGCCGTACGTCAACTGCCCGCGAATCACGGCTCAGCCCGCCGACGTGTTCACGTGCCCATCGCGCCTTGCATCGGTCGCCGTGGGTGCCACGGGCGTGGAAGCGCTCACTTATCAATGGCAGATCCGAATCGCGTCTGAGACGTGGGCCAACCTCGGAGTTGCGCCGATTGCACTGCCCTGCGGCGGGTTTGCATCCGCCGACAATCCCAACGCAGCGGCGACCCAGGTCAGCATCACGCCATGCCCCGGGCAGAGCGACTACCGGGTGCGCTGTCGGGTCGCCAACGACTGCGGCGATGTCAAGACCAACCAGGCCATCATCACGATATCTGATTCGTGCTGCGACTCCATCGACTTCAATAACGACACGAGCTTCTTTGACCCGCAGGACATCGAGGCGTTCCTCTCGGTCTACGGCGAAGGCCCCTGCATCCCCGACCTCGCGACCTGCAACGACATCGACTTCAACAACGACGGCAGCCTCTTTGACCCCTGCGACATCGATTCGTTCCTCTTGCAGTTCGCCGAAGGGCCTTGCACGCCCTGCGGCGTCTGAATGTGAACCGGGACGTGACGCCCCGGGGGAACTCTCCCGATCGCGACTGACATTCGCAGAGGCCAGGCAGACAAATCGCGCAACGCGGAGAGAGCAGACGAACTGCTCTTTCCGCTTTTCGTTTCATTTTTCTTTCCGCGTTCCCCCGCGTCCGCTCCACGACCGCCGCGACCCGCCGGCGGCGTTCGCCGCTCGGTTGCTAGCGCCAGCGACGCACACACACGGTGTTGTTCTGTCCGCCAAAGCCGAAGCTGTTGGAGAGGCACGCCTCCACGCCGACCCCGCGCAGATCGCGCGGTTGGTTGGGAACGTAATCGAGATCCAGCTCCGGCGCGGCGTCGTGCAGGTTCATCGTGGGCGGCAGGAACCCAGTTTCAATCGCTTTAACGCACGTGATCAACTCGACCGCGCCCGCCGCCTGGATCAAGTGCCCCAGCATGCTCTTCACGCTGCTGAACGGCACCTTCGACGCAAGATCGCCAAACAGCGTCTTGACAGCCCGCGTCTCGATCTTGTCATTCTCCTGCGTTCCCGTGCCGTGTGCGGAGATGTAGTGGATGAGCGGACGGCCGTCGGGACCCTTCTCGCGGGGCGATACGCCCGCCTGTGCGCACGCCTGAGCCATGGCCGCGACCGCGCCCTTGCCCTCGGGCTGAATATCCGTGATGCGAAAGGCGTCGGCGGAACTGCCATAGCCCGCGATCTCCGCGATGATCTTTGCGCCGCGCCGCAAGGCATGCTCTGCGTCTTCGATCACGAGAATGCCCGCGCCCTCGCCCATCACAAACCCATCGCGCGACCCGCTGAACGGCCGCGCCGCCGTCTGCGGGCTTTCGCGCCGCGTGCTCATCGCCGTGAGGCGGATGAACCCGGTCATGCCCAGCAGGTGGATCATGCTGTGGCTGCCGCCCGCGAGCATGACGTCGGCGTCGCCCCGCCGGATGATTTCGGTGGCTTCGCCAATTGCCTGCGTGCTCGCGGCACACGCCGTCATGCAGTTGAACGCCGGCCCATGCGCGCCAAAGGCCCGCGCCAAGTGGCTCAGCGTGATATTGGGCTCCTGCTCGATCTCGGCGCTCGCGCTCAATCGCTTCATCGCCGTCGTGGCCCACGTCACGTCGTCGATGGTCTTCGTCTCGCTCTTCCACGCCGCGATGTTGGTCGCGAGCACGTTGTCGTAATCAAGGCTCCCCTCGCCCGCGCCCAGGTACATGCCCACGCGGTCCATGTCGAGCCCGGTGATGGGCTTGACGCGAAACCCGCGGCGTTGTCCGGGTATCGCGCTCGCAAACTCCTCGCCCAGACCCGCCTGCCGCCAGGCCTGAGCCGCCGCGGCGAGCGCGAACTGGCTGTTCAGGCCCGCCGACTCGTGCTGCCGCCAATCTTCAAGGAAGTGCGAAAGCTCGAAGCCCCGCACTTCCGCCGCGAAGTTGGTCGCGAAGGTGTCCGCCGGGTACCGCGTGACGCGCGACACGGCGTTGGCCCCAGCAAGCAGCTTGGTCCACACCGAGTCCACGTCACTGCCCAGCGGAGTGACCCAACCCATGCCCGTGATGACGACGCGACGACTCAACAGACTTCCTTTTTCAGCACAGAGACACAGAAAAGACAGAGGGGGATGAGAAGAGAAAGGAGTGTGAGCCAGTCATCAAATCCGCCATCGATCTCTCTCCCGTCTTCTCCTCTTCCTCTGCGTTCTCTGTGTCTCTGTGCTGAACTCGATCTACCACACGCTCTCAACCCCGATCATCAAACTCCCCATCGTGCTCCTCGCCCTCGTCGAGGCTGATGCCCTTTTCCTTCATGATCTTGTCGATGTTGACGACGCGGACGAGACCATCCTTCAGGCGTCGCTCCGCGAAGTTGATGATCAGGCCGAGTTCGAGGTCCTGGGCCTTGAGCTTGGCCCGCAGGGCGAGGCGGTCAAACGTGCTGACCTGGCCCGGGCGGGCCGTGATCTCGAGGAAGAACTTGCCGTCGACGAACAACTCGGTCGTCGCCTCACCGATCTTGCGGTCCTTGTACATCACGTTGATGGTGTGGCCCTGCTTGTACGACACGCCCAACGCGTCAAACTCCATCTTCATGGCGTTGAGGTACGTGGTCTGGTCGTAGCCCGGGCCCAGCGTCTTGTGGACGTCGATCGCCGCGCCGATAGCCTTGCGGCTGGCTTCGGTGGTCG
>JALHOJ010000019.1:39392-55430 GCA_022843045.1 Phycisphaerales bacterium | reverse complement strand
TTCGGGCGCTGTCGCCCAGCGTGAGTCCGGCACGGCGGGCAATTTCGGCGAGGGCCACACGATCGCCCAGGCGGAGCTTCTCGTGGATGTGTGTGCGGTGGTTGTCGATGGTCTTTTCGCTGCGGTGCAGGATCGAAGCGACCTCTTTGACCGTGAGGCCCTGGCCCAGCAAGGCGATCACTTCGAGTTCGCGCGGACTGAGGGCGTCGAGCTTGCCCAGACGCATCACACCCGATTCGACTTCCTCGAAGCCGGTGGTCGGGCGGAGTTGTTCGGCTTCTTCATCGCTGGCGGCCCGGCGGGTGATGGTGAGGAAGAGTTCCGGCCCATTCGCGTCCGCGTCGGCTTCGCGTTCGATGCGGGTGATCCAAGTGAAGTGCTGAAAGCCGCGCCAGATGGTGCGCATCAGGACGGGCTTGTCGTGGATGAGCATCGCGCGAAGCATTCTGAGACGCTCGCTGACCCACTCCTCGGGCATGTAGTCGCGCCAGAAGCGGCCGACGTACTCGGCGGGTTTGGCTGCGTCGCCATGAAAGATGCGGGCGGCTTGTTCATTGAGATAGACGACCTGGCCGTCGAGGGTGATGATGCCCACGCCGGTTGAAGGCTCGCTGGCGAGAGCGGCGAAGGTGGCTTGGCCGACTTGGGGCAGTTGGGACGCGAGGAGGCCCGGATCGGTGGTGGGTTGGGGCGTCTCGGCGGGGTTGGAAGTGGCGTCGGGCATGAGGGATGGTTGGCGGGGTGGGCTACTCAGGCCTCAGCAGCAGGATTTTCGGGAAGCACCGTTGGCCTGGAAGGCCCTGACACGTGCGGGCTGGAAGTCCCTGCCCCTCTCGGTCCTACCTTCCGGCATGAACGATCCACGCGTTGACAAGCTGGCGGACGTGCTCGTGCAATACTCGGCGAAAGTGAAGAAGGGGGACATCGTGGGCATCTCCGCAGACCCCGCCGCGGAGCCGTTGACGCAAGCGGTGATGCGGAGCGTGATCAAGGCGGGCGGGCTGCCGTTTGTGACGCCTCGCTGGGCGTACTACAAGGAATCGATGCTCGAGTTCGCGAGCGACGAGCAACTGTCGTCGCTGCATCCGCTGCTGAAGGCGTATATCGACACGGTCAACGTGCACTTTTCGCTGTGGGCGGAGGAGAACACGCGGTCGCTGAGCCGGTATGACACCAAGCGACAGCAGAAGCTGGCTCAGGCGTACAAGCCATTCCTGAACGTGTTCATGGAGCGTGCCGCGCTGCCTTGGGCAGATCCCAAGCGTCTCCGCTGGATCGGCACGCAGTTTCCGACCAACGCGAGCGCTCAGGACGCGGAGATGAATCTGCGGCAGTATGAGAATTTTGTCTATGGGGCGGGCCTGCTGCATCTCGAGGACCCGGCCAAGGCCTGGCAGGAGATTTTCCAGCGGCAGGAGAAGGTGCGGGCCTACCTGCAAACCAAGAAGGTGCTCCACTTCAAGGCCCCCGCGTGCGACGGTCATGACGGCACGGACCTCCGCGTGGACGTCTCCAAGTCCACGTGGATCAACTGCGCTGGGCAAGAGAACTTCCCCGATGGCGAAGTCTTCGCCGGCCCCGGCGCGGTCGATGGGCACGTCAATTACACCTTCCCAGCGGTCTACAACGGGATGGAAGTGCTGGGCGTGCGTTTGCGGTTCAAGGATGGACGCGTCGTGGACGCGAGCGCGGCCAAGAACGAGGACTATCTGATCAAGATGCTCGACCAGGACGCCGGAGCGCGAAACCTGGGCGAGATTGCCATCGGCACCAACTACTCGATCACGGACTTCAGCCGCAACACCCTCTTTGACGAGAAGATCGGCGGCACCTTCCACGCCGCGGTCGGGGCGGGATACCCCGAAAGCGGCAGCACCAACCAGAGCGCGCTGCATTGGGACATGGTCTGCGATCTGCGACCCCGCAAGGCCCGCGACGGCAGCCAAGTGGCTGGCGGCACAATCTCGGCAGACGGTGAAGTGTTCCACCGCGACGGACAGTTCGTCAATCTGTAAATCGCCTCAGCACTACCCTTCGTCATGACCGCTCCCGTGCTGATCGCCTCCTGGAACGGCTCGCCCGCCACCACCCGCGCCGTCGAGTTGCACGCGGCGGGCTCGCCTTTGCTGGATGCCATCGTGCGAGGCATCGCGCTGGTCGAGGACGATCCTGAAGAGATGTCCGTCGGTTTCGGCGGCCTTCCCAACGAAGACGGCGAAGTCGAACTCGACGCCAGCGTCATGGATGGCCCGCGCCACAAGGCCGGGGCCGTCGCCGGGCTGCGCGGCTATCGCTACGCCAGCGCCGTCGCGCTCGAAGTGCTGCGCCGCACGGATCACGCGCTGCTGGTGGGCGAAGGTGCCGCAAAGTTCGCGCAGCAACTGGGCTTCACGCGCGAGGACCTCTGCTCGCCCGCATCGCGCAAAGCCTGGCTTGATTGGAAGGCCTCGCTTTCGACCCGCGACGCCTGGATCGGCGCGATCGACGCACCCGGCAGCAGCCTGGGCAACTCCGGGGCAGGCAGCGACCAACACGAACTCTCAGAGACCTTCGACACCGCCCGCTGGGCCGGCCACAAGTCCAACCCCACGCCAGGTAAACCCCCACCCTCGCTCTCGCCCCCGCCCAACACCTCCAACGTCGCCCCCAAAGTTCCCTTCACGTATGGCACCATCCACGTCAGCGGAGTCGACGCCCAAGGCGACCTCTTCGCGAGCACGAGCACCAGCGGCCTCTCGTACAAGATCCCCGGCAGAGTCGGCGACACCCCCGTCGTCGGCGCCGGCATCTACGTCGACAACGCCGTCGGCAGCGCGGGCGCGACCGGCCGAGGCGAAGCCACCCTCCAAACCAGCGCGGCGTTCGACGTCGTGCGGCGGATGGAAGAAGGCCTCGATCCCACCACGGCGTGCCTGAAGGTGCTCGAACGCCTCGCCCGCCTGACCCGCGAGCCTCGCTTGCTCGACGCCAAGGGGCGCCCCGTCTTTAACGTGACCGTGTACGCCCTGCGCAAAGACGGCGTCACCGGCAGCGCGAGCATCCACCCCGGCTATCAACACGTCGTGCAGCGGGGCGGACACTGCGAATTGCTGTCCAGCGCGTCGTTGTACTCCTGAATGCCATGCGGACGATGAGCCAAGGGTGCATCGTCGCGCTCGGACAGCGAGCGATTCGACAAGGACAACCGACACTCCACCACAACGATTCGGCGAAGCGGCTCATCCTCGGCATGGATGCTTTCGCATTCCTATCCTTGGGGTTCCATGACCAAGGTTCTTCGCAAGTATCGCACGTGGCTCCTCGCCATCTTCGGCTCCTTCCTGATGGTGTCGTTCCTCCTGACCGGCCCCTCTTCCGTCTTCATGCCAGACCCCATGAAGCAGGTCGAAGGAACGCTTCTGGGCGAGAAGGTTCGGGTGAAGGACGGGATGCACGCCGCGGCGGAGCTCGAAGCCGTCAGCGCGATCGCCGGATCCCTAGTCAAGAACCAGTTGCAGATCGATGGCGGCATCCACTGGCTCATGCTCACGCGTGAGGCCGAGCGGGCCGGGCTGGTTGGCGGCGAGGCGGATGGTCGCGAATCGCTGACCGACATCGCCCGCAGCATGGTGCCCCTCGTCGTGCGCGATCGCACGATCCAGGACCTTCGCCAGAACCAGCCGCAGATGTTCGAACTGGTCCGCCGCAACCCCGACTTCCTGAACTTCTTCGTGCAGCAGGACCTCCAGCGCCTGACCGAGAACGACATCGACTCGATCGCGAGCCAGATCAATCAAGAGATGGTGCAGTCGATTCCCTCGGCCGCGGGCCGGGCTCGCCTCAGCGTTCCCGAAACCGAAGTCGCCCTCGCCAAGCTCCGCGGCGTGGTGCGCCTTCAGAACGGCTACCTCGCCGCGGCTCGCCTCTCTGATCGCCGCTATGTCAACGCGGCCCGAGGCAGCAGCGATCAAGTCGTCGCCGATGCAGTCGCAATTCCCGGCATCGTCCTTGCAGATCCCGCTTTCGCCCCCACTGCCGAGCAGATCACCGCCCAATTCGAGCAGTACAAGACCATCCGCCCAGGCGAAGGCGAAGCCGGCATCGGATACTTGCAGCCTGAGCGTGTGAAGGTGGAGTGGATCGAAGTCAGCCGCGCTTCCATCGCCAGCACCGTGACCGTCGACCTCAAGGACGTCAGCAAGCACTGGCAGCAGAACCGCACGCGGTTCCCGGGTGAACTTGAGGCTGAGCGGGCCAACGTCGAAGCCGAACTCAAGCAGGCCCGCGTCGATATCGCGATGGGCGAAGTCGATCGTGCGTGGAAGAACCGCGTCAGCGCCGACTTGCGCCGCATCCAGACCATCCAAGGCGTCCGCCAGTTGCCCGCCGATTGGGAAACTACCCGCACGCCCCTCGCGACCTACGCAAGCGCGATGGCCGAGGCCGTCAAGACCACCACCAAGATCGAAATGCCCGTGCCCACGGTCCAGTCCCGCACCTCGACCTGGAACCGCCTCAGCGAACTGGCCAACGCCCCGGGCATCGGCCGAGCCGAGCACGACGCCGGCTCGCGTTCCTACAGCTTCACCAACCTGCTGATGAACACCTACGAACTCAGCGGCGACGCGACGTTGGGGCTGCAGGTTGGCGCGCCCTTCGAAGGCGCCCTCGTCGACGATCAGGGCCATCGCTTCTACTTCGTCGTCACGGGCGCCCGCAAGCCCTCGCCTCCGGATTCCGTCGACGACGTGCGTGATCAGGTCGTTCGCCACCTCCGCGAGAAGGCCGGCTACGAAGCCGGCATGGCGCGCCTGGCCGAGTTCCAGGCCAAGGCCGCGGGCGAGGGCCTCGACGCCCTTGTCACAGAACTCAACGCCGCCATCGCCGATCCGTCGGTTTCGCGCCTGAGCGTCGCCCGCAACCTCAACTTCACGCGTGAGCAGGCCGATTCGCGCCTGGGCCTGGTGAAGGCAGAAGGCGTGCGCGACGAGATCATCCGCATCGCCGAGGTGCTGGGCCCGCTCACCGCGGCCAGCAGCGAGAACATCGCCCTCCGCACGGGCGGCGCAGGCTCCGCCGTCGATCGCGCCGTCGTCGTGTTCCAAGTCAACGGCATGCGGCCTTTCACGCAGGAAGCCCTGCGCTCCCGCCCCGCCAACGTCGCCACCCGCCTCGCCGTCGCGGAAATGTCCAAGCTCTCCGCCACCAGCGACGCTGCGGACGCCTTCTCGCCGGACGCGGTCGCCAAGCGCCTGGATTGGAAGCCTGCGGGCACGCCCCGCAAGCAAGACGAGCCCAGCACGGAAGCCAAGGTCACGCCCGCCGCGTCTCCAGCCAAGTAACTGCCTCCATGAGCGAAACCGCCCGCAAAACTCGCCAGCGCGACGCCATCCGCGCCGCCATCTCCGACGCGAAGGCCCCCCTTGGCCCCAAAGAGATCCTCGACGCCGCGGGGCGCGAGGTCGAGGGCCTGGGCCTCGCCACCGTCTACCGCACGCTCAAACTCATGGTCGAAGCGGGCGAGATCATGCCCGTCGAAATCGCGGGCGAGTCGCCCCGCTACGAACTCGCGGGCAAAGGCCACCACCACCACTTCCTCTGCAAAGGGTGCGGCAAGGTCTTTGAACTCGAAGGCTGCTGCGGGCACTTCGAGGGCCTCGCCCCACGCGGCTTTCGCGTGGAAGACCACGATCTGACCCTGTTCGGGCAATGCGCAAGCTGTGCCAAAGGAACCCGATCGACCACCGGCGCGCGGACAACCAAGCCTCACGTCCACAAACACGCGCACAACCACTGACGTATCAACCCACGCTCCCGTGAGGTCGCCGGTAGACTCTTGGGGCGATGCGGAGTTGGCTCGAACACCCCAGTTGGTTCTGGGACGGATTCGAACGCCGCACGGCCGGGGGGAGGTGCCCGATGGGACTGAGAAGTCGGCATAGTCGTTGTTTCGGCGTGGAGAACCTGGGCAAGAAGCCCGGGGTCGCTTGCCGCGTCAGAGAATCGAATCGATCTTGGCCTTGGCGCGTCATTCCGCGCGCCTGGAGGCTGTGCATGTCGTCGACTCGTCTCTTGATTGTGTCCGCCGCCGCGTTTGCCCTGGGTGTTTCGACGCCCTCGCTGCTTGCGCAGAACGGATCGTCCGGGAACGGCGGCAACGGTGCCGGCCAGCAGGAACGCCCGCGCCAGTGGCGCTCGGGCACCACCCGTACATCCAACCGCCAACTGCCTCCGGCCATCCGCGTGACGTCGCCCAACGCCAATCGCAACACCAACGCGAACGAAGGCAGCCCCGTGCTGCCCAATGGCAACGGCGGCACAGGCGGCAGCGGGTCTGGCGGAACCAATCCGCCCTCCACAGTCTCCAGCGTGCCCCCGCCGCCTGCGGAACGTCGCGTGGGGCTTGGTCGTTTCCGTCCTCGCTCGGGCCTGCAGGAGCCGCAGGGCTTCTCGGTTCGCGTTGAGGAAGGCCGTCGCGTGTATCTCGCGTGGATCGACACGGCGGGCCGCGAGACTTCGTACGTGGTGCAGCGCCGTCGCACGGTGGAACAGAACGGCCGCGGTTCGTGGGGCGGCATTGAAGAAGTGACGCTCAACGCTAACAGCGAAGCGTTCTCCGACCTGCCCAGCGAGCCCGGGCACTACGCGTATCGCATCGCTGCGGCCTCGACCAACGGCCGCTCGTGGTTCTCCGCGTGGATGACGCTGTACCTCTCGCCCGAGGCTTTTGTGGTTGATCCGCAGGGCCCTGGCGTGAACACGCCTCCTGAGCCCAATCCCACGCCCACGCCCAATCCGAATCCCAACGGCAATGGCAATGGCAATGGCAATGGAAGCGGCAACCCCAATCCGCCCACGCCTCCGCCCCCGCCCGTGCCGCCCAACATGCCCGCCGAGGCGATGGTGCAGGACACCGGCAACCGCGCGGCCCGCGTGCAGTGGCAGGCGGTTTCGGGCGCGACGCAGTACCAGCTTGAACGCAGCCCCGCGCTGCCTCAGGGCAGTGTCATGCTCGGCGCCGGCGCGAATCAGTTCGTGGACAATTGCGGCGTGGGCGTGTTTGAGTATCGCGTTCGCGCCATCGGCCAGGGCGGTCCCTCGCGCTACACCGGCTGGCTGAGCGTCACGGTTGCGGACATCACGCCTGATGACCCTTCCGGACTGAGCGCCGCGAGCCTCAACGACGGCGAGCGCGTTCGCCTGACGTGGACCGACTCAAGCGACAACGAAACGGGCTTCCGCATCGAGCGCCAGACCCGCGACGGCTCCACCTGGACCGAGCCCAGCGTGATCCTGACCTCTGCCAATCGCAGCGAGCAGATCGACGTGCCGGGCCTGGGAGAGCATCGCTACCGCATCGCATCGTTCGGCTCCGCCGGCGCGAGCAGTGCGACTGACTGGGTCAGCGTGACGGTGACGCAGCCTGAGGTCAACGGCAACTCTGGCACGCCCGAGCCCTTCCCCTATGACGCCATCCCCAACACGCCCGGCTCGTTCGCTGCGGTCGGTATCAGCGGCTCGCGGGCTCGCGTGACGTGGGCTGATGGCTCACCGCTTGAAGCGGCGTTCCAGATCGAACGCTCGCCCGCCTTCCCCGAAGGTCGCAAGCGGATCGACGCGGATGCCACGCAGTTTGTGGATGATTCGGGCCCCGGCACGTTTGCGTATCGCGTTCGGGCTGTGAATCCCAACGGTTCTTCAGAGTGGACGAGTTGGGCAATGGCCACGGTCGTCGACGTCGCGCCGCAAAGCCCTTCGGGTCTCACTGCGGCACACGCGGGCGACAATCAGCGAGTGAACCTCTCGTGGAACGACAACAGCACCAACGAAACCGGCTTCCGCGTCGAGCGTGAGTCGATGGTGTCGGGCGCGTGGGCGAGCCCGCGCTCGTTCCTAGTCCCCGCCAACGCCCAAACGCAGATCGACGAGCCGGGCGCGGGCGAGCATCGCTACCGCATCGCGGCGGCGAACGCCGCGGGCCTGTCGACCTTTACTGGCTGGACGACCGTGAATGTCCCCGCGGCTCCCGTGGATCCTTCGACGGTCCCGCCCGCTACGCCTGGCAACCTGGGCGCCAGCGACCAGAACCGCCGGGCCAGCGTGATCTGGAGCGACGCCAGCAACAACGAACTGGGCTTTGAGATCGAGCGCGACCCGTCGTTTCCCTCGCGAGTGTTGTTGAGCGCAAACGTGACGGGCTACATGGACAACTGCGGCCCGGGCACGATGCGCTATCGCGTCCGCTCGTACAACAACGCCGGCTACTCCGACTGGACGCCCTGGACGATGGTGCAGGTCGCTGAGACCGCTCCGGGCGCGCCCAGCAACGCCAGCGCGAGCGACGTGGGCAATCAGCAGGACGTGACGCTCTCGTGGACGGACAACTCCTTCAACGAAACCGCCTTCCGCGTCGAGCGCACGGTGTGGGCGAGCAACAACTGGGGCTCCCCCACCACCATGATGGTCGAAGCGAACGACACGGCGTTCGAAGACTCTCCGGGCCTTGGCCGGTTCCGCTATCGCGTGCAGGCCTTGAACGACGGCGGCGAGAGCGGCTGGTCTGAGCCGACGATCGTGAGCGTCACCGACGGCTGGACGCCCATCACTCGCAGCCCCGACACCCGCGAAGTCTTCGTCAGCAGCTCCACCGGCAACGACACCAACTCGGGCCTGTCCCCCGACCAGCCCGTGCGCTCGCTGCTCCGCGGCTACCAACTCCTCCGCGACAACATGCCCGACCACCTCCGCCTCAAGCGGGGCGATGTCTGGACCAATGAAGTCGTCGGGCCATGGGGTGTCCACGGCGCGTGGGACAAGAACGGCCGCAGCGCCGCCGAGCCCATGGTTGTGTACTACTACGGCGAATCGCCCGATCGCCCCCTGCTCCGCACGGGGCAGCTCCAGCGTGGCCTCATGATGATGGGTGACGGCATCCTCGGGAACATCCAGTTCCACGGCCTGCACTTCCAGGCCCACACCCGCATGATCGACAACCCTGACTACGTCCCCAACGACGGCGGTCAGACGCCCCCGTGCGCGTTGTTCATCTACGGCCAGGGCTCGAACTTCCTGATCGAAGACTGCAAGTTTGAGGCCTACACGGGCCACCTGCAGTTCCAGGTCCCCAACGACCAGCTCGTCAACGGCTGGGAACTCCGCGACATCACGGTCCGCCGCAGCGTGCTGGTCGATGCGTACGCCGGGCCCGGCACGCACAGCTCGGGCGTCTTTGCCAGCAACGTCAATGGCCTGACGTTCGACGAAGTGATCCTCGACCACAACGGCTGGAGCGAGACGGTGCCCAACCGTCCCTCGACGATCTTCAACCACAACTTCTACCTCGTGGGCACGTGCACCAACGTGATGGTCAAGAACAGCATCACGTCGCGAGCCGCGGCCACGGGCATCCAGATGCGCGGTCAGGCGATGCACGCCTTCAACAACCTCGCCCTCAAGAACCCGCTGGGCATCACTGCGGGCCACGCCCAGGCCTCCTGGCCCGCCCAGGGCTGGACCGGCTCGATGAAGTACAACGTCGTGCTCGATGCGGCCGACGTCGGGGTCTTTGGCCAGCCCAGCTTCGCGCCCCGCGGCTTTGGCCTCAACTTCAACCGCAGCATCTCGGGCGTCATCGAGAACAACATCGTCGCCCACAACACCAGCAGCCGAGGCTCCGAGCCCGCGCTCGCCACCGACCTTGCCAGCACGGGCATCACCATCCGCGACAACATCCTCTACAACTGGACGGGCCAGATCGCCCCGGGCCAATATCGCGGCGGCCTCTTCCGCATGGACACCGCCCTGCCCAGCAACGCCGTCGTCGAGGACAACGTCTTCCGCCAGCCAGTCAGCGGCTTCGTGACGCAGATCGCCAACACCATGAACAATCCGGGCGGCCAGTGGGCCCGCAACCGCTACCACAGCGTCGGGAACCCGGAGAATCAGTGGTTCATCAAGGGCGTTGATGTCCCCTTCAACTTCGCGAGCTGGGTCCAGCGGTCGGGCGAAACCAACGGCCAGAACACGCCGCCCAGCTTCCCCGATCCGGATCGCACGATCGCGGGCTACATGGCCCATCTGGGCATGACGCCCACGCTCGAGGCGTTCCTGTCCGAGGCCCGCGAGCAGAGCCGCAACAACTGGCGGCCTGAGTTCACCGCTGCCGCGGTGAATCGGTGGATCCGCGAAGGCTTCGGCATGGCTGAGCCCGACCCTGCGTTGGGGAATCCGCCCCGCCAATGACGATGATTGCTGAGCGATTCGGGGCCGTGCTCGCTGAGCGCGGCCCCGCTTGCTTACCGTGGGCGCGTTTGTGAGGTGTCGTTGAGATTGGTTCGCGAAGATCAGGAATGAAGATCAGCATCGGCATGCTCGCGTACAACGAGGCGGCACGGATCGGCGACACGATCCGGGCGGTCTTTGCTCAGACGCTGCTGCGAAGCATGCCCGAGCGCGTCAGTTTGATCGAACTGGTCGTCGTGCCCAACGGATGCAAGGATGACACTGCGGGCGTGTCGCGGCGGGCGATCGAGCAGGAACTCGCGAAACTGCCCGAGGGCGTGCGTTCGCGCGTTGCGGCCCGAGTCGAGGAACTCGCAGCCCCCGGCAAGAGCAACGCCTGGAACGAGTTCGTGCATCGCATCGCCAGACAAGACGCCGACGCGGTGCTGATGCTGGACAGCGACATCGGCTTCAACCACGATCACTGCTTCCTGATGCTGCTGGAGAAGCTGGAGCAGTCTCCGGAGGCCTGGTGCGTCGTGGGCCGGCCCCTCAAGGACATCGCGTTCAAACGAAACAAGTCGCTCGTGGATCGGATCTCGCTCCTGGGCAGCGCGAGCACAGCGACCGGCCCCGCGACCATCGCGGGCAGCATGTATCTGATCCGGGGCGAGATCATGCGGCGGATCTGGATGCCCGTGGGGCTGCTGACGGAGGACGGATTCCTGCGGGCGATGCTGATCACGGAGTTTTTCACGAATCGCAGCGAGCGGCCCGACCGGATCGTGCGCGAGGAGCGCGCCAGTCAGATCTTCGAAGCCGTGAAGAGCCCCAAGGGCCTGTTCAAGCATGCCAAGCGCCTGCTCGTGGGCGCACGGATCAACGCGTGCACGTATGACAAGCTCTGGCACCTGCCCGCGGGCGAGGACGCGGGCACGTGGGCGAAGCGCCAGCAGGAAACCAATCCGAACTGGCTCAAGGACCTCGTCCGCGAGCGGATCACGGGCAAGGGCTGGTGGGTGATGCAGCGCGGACTGCTGATGGACCGATTCAATCGCGTCCTTCGCAAGCCCATGCCCAAGAAACTGCTGCACCTGCCGGTCGCGATCGTGGCGTTCCCGTTTGACCTTGCGGTGCTGCTCTCGGCGAATCGGGCGGTGCGACGCGGGGAGTTCAGGTGGTGAGGCGGACACAGACCAGAGAGCAGAGAGCAGAGACCAGAGAATAGAAGTAAGCCAAGCGGTAGATGGAGCGTGGCGCGGTGAGCGTGGTGAGTGCAGGCGATCAAGACGGCGCGGCGAAGGCGACGGGAAAGCCGCCAGGGGATGCCACCGCGCGGAAGGCGGTGTCTGGGGCCGCCTGGAACGTGGTCGGACAGATCTATCAGCAGGGCCTGCGTCTGGTCAGCAACGTCCTGCTGGCGCGATTCGTGACGCCCGACGTGCTGGGCACGATGGGCATCGTCACGCAACTCAACCAAGCCCTGTACATGTTCAGCGACGTCGGGATCGGCACCAGCATCGTCAACCACAAAAAGGGCGATGACCTGACGTTCCTGCGAACCGCATGGACTGTGCAGATCATTCGCAGCTTCGTCATCACCGCGCTGGGGATGCTGCTGTCGTACCCCTTCGCGCTGCTCTTCGCCGACGAAACCCACCCGCCCGACATGCTCTTCTGGGTCACGCTCGCGACCACCGGCGCGATGCTGATCAACGGGTTTCAGTCCGTGTCGTTCTTCCTGGGCACGCGCGAGTTGCGTGTGGCCCGAACGCTCTTCATGGACCTGATCGCGCAGACTATCGGCACCGCCGTGAGCGTCGCCTTGGCGTGGCACCTGCGCAACGTCTGGGCGCTGGTGATCGGCAATCTGCTCACGACGCTGCTGCGCACGCTGCTGAGCTTCGTGATGCTCCAGAAGGTGCCCCTGCGGCTCTGCTGGGACGAGGAGGCCCGCAAGGACCTGCTCGGATTCGGCAAGTGGATCATGGTGAGCACGATCCTCACGTTCTTCGCCAACGCAATGGATCGCTTCCTGCTCGCCAAGCTGCTGGGCCTCACCGCCTTCGGCCTGTACAACACCGCCCTCATGTTCGCGATGGTGCCCATCGAGCTCATGCTCCGCATCACCGTGGGCGTGCTCGTGCCGGTGTATGCAAAGAAGAAGGACGATCAGAACCGGCTCTCCGCCGAGGTCTTTGACCGCGTCGGGTTCGTCATGCTGCTGGTCTCGGGCTGCCTGATCGCGGGCGTCGCCGCGACCGCCCCGGGCTTTGTCCGCGCCGTCTACAAGCCCGACTTCCACGCCGCCGCCGCGATGGTCCCGTGGCTGGCGGGCGCGGCGTGGCTGCGCGTACTGCACAACAACGCCGTGGCGGCGATGCTTGCGATGGGACGGGCCAAGAGCAGCGCACTGGGCAATGGGCTCAAGCTCGGGGGCGTGATGATGATGGTGCCTGCGGGGTTCTTTCTGATGAAGGAAGAGGGGAGCATCATGCCGGGCGTGATCGGTGCGTGCGTGGGGCTCGCGCTGGCGGAGGCACTCAAGTACGTCGCGTTTACGGTGGACGCCTCGCGGGCGGGGCTCAAGCCCTTGAGGGCGGATGTGCCCGGCTCGATCCAGTTTGTGGTCGCGATGGCCTTGGTGCTTGGCTCGCAATGGTGGCTGCGTCGACAGGGCGTGGAACCTGCCGCGGAAGCACTTATGTGTGGGGCGGTGGTGATCGCGGTGTACCTGCCCGCGCTGTATAGGGGCGGGCGGATGGTGGCTCCGCACATGCGACTGCCCAGTTTTGCGCGACGCCTGCTGAGGGTGTGATCCGCGTTCTGCTGGTCTTTGGGTGGGCGAGGACCGAAAAGCGTGGATACGCAGCAATCACCCGAAATCTGCACCCGATGGTCCCCAACAACTGTGCACCGAACCCGCGGAAGCGCGAAGCCGTAACGGCGGGCTCGGCGAAGCATACTACTTCAGGGTAAGTATCGGGACGGGGTCTGTCAGGACTCCTTCTGGCAGGACTTCTAGCAGGAGATTGTGCGCGTGTGGAAGTGGCTCAGCGCGATCGTCGTGGTGTTGCTCGTGATCTTCGCGGGGCTGGGCTATGTGGTCCAGTCCTCGGGCGTGCGGGCGAAGATTGAGCAGCAGTTCAATCCCAAACTCAAGCCCTTGGAAGTGAAGTTCGGCTCGCTCGAGACGGGCGATGTCGTCCGGGCGGTCAACGCGCCGGGCGAGATCGAGCCGCGCGAGAACGTCGAGATCAGCGCG
The DNA here is from genome assembly GCA_022843045.1 of Phycisphaerales bacterium. Classification (GTDB taxonomy): domain Bacteria; phylum Planctomycetota; class Phycisphaerae; order Phycisphaerales; family UBA1924; genus BJHL01. The sequence goes on along the minus strand of JALHOJ010000019.1, from coordinate 41,965 downwards.
CAGGTCTCGGCCCGGATCGTCGATCTTCCCTTTGACGAGGGAGACCGCGTCAAGAAGGGCGACGTGGTGGTCCGGCTCGACAACCGCGACCTCGCGGCGTTGCTGGACGGTGCCAAGGCGCAGTTGCGCAGCGAAGAGGCTCGCCTGGATGGCACACGGGCGCAGCTCGCCAACGCCGAAGTCGAGTTGGCACGCCGGCAGAAGCTGGTAGCCAACGGGGACATCCCACAGGTGGAACTTGAGGCGGCCCAACTGGAGTATGACCGGGCGCTCAGCACGCTGAGGCAGGTCGAGCAAGGCATCGAGAGCGCTCGGGCGAACATCCGTCGGGCTGAGAAGGACCTGGACAACACGATCATCACCAGCCCGATTGACGGCATCATGACCAAGCGCAACGCCGAAGTGGGCGAGACGGTGGTCGTGGGCACGCTGAACAACGCGGGCAGCGTGATCCTCGAGATCGCGGACCTTGATCGCATGATGGTGAAGGCCCGCGTGGACGAAGCCAACATCGGCAAAGTGTCGCCAGGCCAGAAGGCGGTGGTGTACATCAACGCGTACGCGGACCTGCGACTTTCCGGCACGGTCGATCGCGTGGGGCTCAAGCGGTTGGTGGACACCAACGGCACGCGATACTTCGAGACCGAAGTGCTGATCGATCGGCCCAAGGACCTGCTACTGCGATCGGGTCTCACTTCCAATGTCGACATTCAGGTCGAGAACTTCGACGATGTGCTGAAGGTGCCCAGCCAAGCCGTGCTCGATCGGGCAATTGATGACCTGCCCGAGAGCATCACCAAGGACAATCCCAACATTGATGCCGCCAAGAAGTTCACGCGGGTGGTGTTCGTCGAGAAGGAAGGCAAGGCCGTGCCCGTGCCGGTGCGCACCGGCGCGAGCGACGAAACGCACACGGTGGTGCTGGGCGGTCTTGAGAAGGACGCACGCGTGATCGTCGGTCCGTTCAAGGCGCTGGCGAAGATTGAGAAGGACCAGTTGATCGTCGCGGAGGGGACGCTGAAGAAGGAGAAGGAGGCGGTGGCGTCCGCCGGGCTGCCTGATCCGTCGAAGGGCGGCCAGAAGCCGCCGCGGTGAAGTTTGAGACGGCGATCCGGTAAGAAGGTGATCAAGACACTGGTCCCGCCGCCGCGTACTACTTCACCGTCTCACCGCATCCCCGGACTTTCGCACTTTCGCACTACCTCTCCGCCCCGCCCCATGCTGATCCGCATCCGCCAACTCACCAAGACCTACACGATGGGCACCGAGAAGGTCCACGCCCTTCGCGGCGTCGATCTCGACATCGCCAAGAACGAGTTCGTCGCGATCATGGGGGCATCGGGCAGCGGCAAGAGCACGCTCATGAACATCCTGGGCTGCCTCGACCAGCCCACGAGCGGCACCTACGACCTCAACGACAAGTCCGTGCACAAGATGAGCGCGGGGTCTCTCTCGCAAGTGCGTAACGAAGAGATCGGCTTCGTCTTTCAGAGCTTCGAGCTGCTGGGGCGGGCCACTGCGCTGCGCAACGTCGAACTACCGCTGATCTACTCGCGCAAGCGCTTCTGGGGCAGCACCAAGCGGGCCAAGGAAGCCCTGCACAAGGTCGGCCTGGGCGAGCGCATGACCCACAAGCCCAGCCAGCTCTCAGGCGGCCAGAAGCAGCGCGTGGCGATCGCCCGCGCCCTCGTCAACGGCCCCAGCATCCTGCTCGCCGACGAGCCCACCGGCGCACTCGACAGCAAGACCAGCGAAGACATCATGGCCCTGTTCCAGCAATTGCACAAGGACGGCCAGACCGTGATCATCGTCACGCACGAGGAAGATATCGCGGGGTATGCCAAGCGGATCGTCCGCCTCAAGGACGGCCGCATCCTCTCGGACAACCCCACCGACACCGACCCGATCCATCAGGACTTCCTGAAGCGTTCGCTTGAATCCGCCCAACGCGCGGCGGGCGTCCCAGACAGTTCCAATTCAGCGCAGAGAAACAGAGATCAGGAGGAAGAGGAGAAGACGCTTGGGGCGGAAGGCAAGCCTCTGAATGGCCTTCTCAAGATTCCCGCCGCAGTCCCGATTGTCGCCGCAGGCGCGATGACGGCCCTGCTCGCCCCAAACCAACCAGTTCCAACTCCTCTTTCTCCTGATCTCTGTGTCTCTGTGCTGAACTCGAATCAGCAGTTGCCAACGCCCCCCGGAGGTCTCGCATGACCATCGTGCGACTCCTCATCCAGACCGTCGGCCTCGCGCTCACGCAGATCTGGGCCAACAAGGTCCGCGCGATGCTCACCACCCTGGGCATCATCATCGCCGTGGGCGCGATCGTCTCGGTCGCGGCGGTGGGCGAGGGCTTCAAGAAGTTCGTGCTCGATCAGTTCGCGAGCTTTGGGGCCAACAAGGTCTGGATCTTCCCCGATCGCCCCGACGGCGCGATGCGCGAGAAGTACTCCTGGCGGCAGATCCGCATCACCGACCAGCAAGTCCAGGGTCTGCTCGAGAACGTGCCCAGCCTTGCGCGCGTGAGCCCGATCATGAGCCTCAACGCCCGCGTCCAGCACGGCGATGAGGTGCGC
>JALHOJ010000019.1:0-39382 GCA_022843045.1 Phycisphaerales bacterium | reverse complement strand
GCGCGAGTTCGTGAACGTGCAGGGCATCTGGCCCGACTGGCACGAGATCGAGCAGCGCTTTGTCACCGTCGGCCGCCCGTTCAACAGCAGCGACGAAGAAGACTCCCGCCAGGTCTGCCTGATCAACGACAAGGGCGTGCAGGAACTCATGCTGCCCAACGACCCCACGGGTCAGATCGTGACGATCGAGGGCCGTCGCTTCACGATCGTGGGCGTGGTTGAGACGCGATCCGTCAGCCCCATGTTCGGCGGCGACAACGACACGCAACTCGAAGTCCTCATCCCGTACTCGACGGGCATCATGATGCGTCCCGAGCCGCGGATGTACGTCGTGGGCCAGACCAAGGGGCCCAACCTCTTCGAAGACGTCAAGCAAGAGACGACGTTTTACATGCGCCGCGTTCGCAACCTGGGGCCTGACGAGCCCAACACCTTCGGCGTGCAGGCCATCGACCAGGTCATCGACCAGTTCAACAAGATCGCCCGCGGCATCACGCTCTTCCTCGCGGGCGTTGTGGGCGTCTCGCTGCTGGTGGGCGGCATCGGCATCATGAACATCATGCTCGTCTCCGTCAGCGAGCGAACGCACGAAATTGGCCTACGGAAGGCAGTGGGCGCCAAGCCCGTGGTCATCCTCATGCAGTTCCTCGTCGAGGCCGTGACGCTCTGCCTCGTGGGCTGCGCGATCGGCCTCGCGGGCGGCGGTGCGCTCGTGCTGGCGTTCCAGGCGATTCCCGATTCACCCGTGACGCAGGCCACGATCCCGCCCTGGGCCATGATCCTGTCCGTGACGTTCTCCGCCGCGACCGGCATCATCTTCGGCATGGGCCCGGCGATCAAGGCAAGCCGCCTGGACCCGATCGTGGCGCTGCGGCATGAGTAACGTGGTACGGGGAACGGCGAGCGGGGGAGTTGGTGTCGATGAGAGTCTCGGGCGTGCGATTGTTGCTGACGCGCGCGTTTCGTTGGAGGGTTTGTGAATCGTTCCGCTGTACGCCGTTCCGCCGTGATGCTGCCCTTGCTCCTCGTGGCTCTCGCGGGGTGTTCGAGCAATCCGTTCTATCCCAATGAAGGGGACTATGCACGCCGCGTCGCGCTTGAGCGGCTGCGCTCGCTGCCACCGGCGAACCTGGACGCGAACAAGTCCCCCACTTCGATCGACATCAACGACACCAGCGCCGTGATCGAGACCGTCCGCGCAGCCCGCGAGAAGTTCAAGGCGATGGAGACCTTTGAAGTCTCGCTCGAGCAATGCCGCCAGAGCGCGATCGCGAACAATCTTGACCTCAAAGTCGCCCTGATCGATCCCGCCATCGCCCGCGAAACCGTCACCGAAGAAGACAACAAGTTCAACAGCGCCTTCACGCTGCAAGCCCAGTACGCCGACGGCGACTTTCCCACCGCCGACCGGCTGACCTCCGCCTCGACCCGTCGTTTCTCCGTCTCGCCGGGCGTGCGCATTCCAACACGCACGGGCGGCAGCGTCGAGGTCGATCTCGTCGGCACTCGCTCGGAAACCAACAACGAGTTCAGCGTCCTGAACCCGGCGTACGAAAGCGACCTGCAGTTCACGCTCAGCCACCAGTTGCTGCGCAATGCCGGGCGACGCGTGAACACCGCGGCGCTTCGGATCGCCGGCTATCAAGAGCAAGCCAGCGAGGCCCGCACCAAGCTCGAGGCCATGAACCAGCTCACGAGCGTGGACCGCGCGTATTGGCGGCTCTACCAAGCCCGCGCGGACCTCGACGTGCGTCTCAAGCAGCTTGAGATCGCTATGGAGCAGCTCGAACGTGCCGAGCGTCGCGTCAAGGCCGGCGCGGTCTCCGACATCGAGATCGATCGCGCCCGCTCGGGCGCGGCACAGCGGCTCGAAGCGATCGTGACAGCTCAGAATTCGGTGCTGCAGCGCCAGCGCGAGCTCAAACGCGTGATGAACATGCCGGGCCTTGATGTCGACTCCAAGACCGCGATCCTCACCGCCTCGCCACCCGATCCGGTCGAGTATGTCTTTGACGTCGCAGACCTGCAGCGCCTCGCGCTCGAGAACCGCATGGAACTGCTCGAACTGCAGCTCCAACTCGCCGCCGACGCCGTGCGCGTGGGCGTGGAGCGCAACCGCCTGCTGCCGCTGGTTGACCTTCGCGCCTCGTACCGCCTCAACGGCCTTGGTGACAACTTCGGCAAGGCCTTCGAGACCACTGCGGAGGCTCAGTTCGACGATTGGTCGCTGGGCATCAACGCCGAGATGCCTTTCAACAACGAAGAGGCCCGGGCCCGAGTCCGTCGGGCCCTGCTGCAGCAGATCCAGAGCCTCGCCACCAAGGAATCACGCGAGCAGGAGATCCGCTCGGGCGTGCTCAACGCCGCCGATGCCATCGAGACCGGCTGGCAGCGCATCATGGCCGCCCGCCAGGCCGTGATCGCCGCCACCCGTGCGCTTCAGAGCGAGCAACGCCAGTTTGATCTGGGCCGCAGCACCAGTAATGACGTGCTGAATGCCGCGAGCACGCTGGGCGACGCGCAGATCGCGGAAGTCCAGGCGATCACCGACTACCAGATCGCTCAGGTCGAGCTTGCCCTCGCCACTGGCACGCTGCTGGGAGCCGCGAAAGTTGACATTGAGCCCTACCAGGGCCCCGATCACACCACGCAGCTGCCCGACGCCGAAGCGGCGGTTCGGTAGGCGTGGGCAGTTTGGTTCAGCTCAGAGACGCAGAGATCTGGAGAAAGAGGAGCAGAGAAAGTGGCGAGATGTTCGCGAGCATCGCTCTCGCTCCACTCTCAACACTTTCACTTCTTCCATTTGATCTCAAGGGGCGCTTTGCTGAAGTGGACTTATCGCGCGGGCACCGTCACGACCCGCAGCGCCCTCGGCTCGACACGGATGTTCAACGTGGGCCGCGCGGGCAGCGGCACATCCTCGCCGTCCATCTGGCACGCGGGACTTGCATCATCCACCATCACTCGCACTTCGCCGCCCTGAACCCAGAACGCTCCGCCGCGATCGGCTGACCCATTGAGGTGCATTCGCAATCGCGCCCGCGCAAGCCACCATCCCGCCGCGAGGCCTGATTCGGCAGGCAAGAACACCACATCCAGCTTCCCATCATCAATGATCGCGTGTCGCGCCGGATCGATCCGGACCGCATACTGAGGGCTGTTGGCGACGACCAGCATGCCGCGTCGATGCTCGATGATCTGCCGACCATCCACCCACGCACTCACCCGCGGCAGCCACGGGTTCGCAAGTTCCGCAAGGATCGGCTTCACGTACGACAGATGCGTGATCGGCCCGTTCCGCACCGCCGCCAGCCGCTTCACCACGCTCGCGTCGGGGCCGATGCTCATCATGATCGCGAATCGACGCATCCACTCAGGCGTCGCGGGATCGTCATGGTCGACACTCACCTGAGCGATGTCGCTTAAGCCAATGGCGTTGGCCCCGATCGCACGGCCCAGAGCGCCCGCATCCCGCGTCATGCGAAAGTGCCTCGCAAACAGGTTCTCCGTGCCCAGCGGCAGATGATACATCGGCACACCAGAGTCGATGATGCTGGGAAGGGCATGGTGGACCGTGCCGTCCCCGCCCGCGATCACCAGCGCGTGACAGTCGGACAAAGCATTCCCAAACCGCATCCCAAACGACTCCGCATCGCCTCGCGACACCGCGAGCGTGCTCACCACGTGCCCATCGGCGCGAAGGCGGTCCAGCGCTCTCGCGACGACCGCGGTGCCAGAGCCCGTGCCCGCGGATGGGTTGGTGAGCGTCAGAATCCTCAAGGGGAGCACAGAGTAGGAGCCGCAGGTTGAATTCTCCCGTATCCGCACAGCCCGCACGCCCACGACGTTGGTACTGTTGGCCATGAGCAGCGTGCCGCCAACCACAAGTGCATCGTCGAGCCCGTCTTCCGGCTCGGCCCCCGCGGCACCCAATCCTCCGCCGGACCTGATCGACAAACTGCTCGCCTCGCCCTGGGCGTTCGTGCTGTCCATCGCCGATGCGATCGCCGCGCTGGGCAACACGATCCTCGTCAAGATCGGCGAGTTTGGCGAGTTCATCCGCTTCATGTGCCAGACGTTCGCGGGCGTGCTGCATCCGCGCTCCTGGCTGCGTCGCGACCGCCTGGGCCGCCAACTCTTCTTCGTCGGCACCACCAGCGTTCCCGTGCTCGCCCTCACGGGCGGCTTCATCGGCATGATCCTCGCCTTCGAGGGCTACCGCCAGTTCCAATCCATTGGCCAGGAAAGTCGCCTGGGCGGCGTGATCAACCTCAGCGTCGTCAAAAACATCGGCCCCGTGCTCACCGCCGTCATGCTCGCGGGCCGCGTGGGCTGCTCGCTCACGGCGGAACTTGGCTCGATGAAAGTGACCGAACAACTCGACGCGATGCGTGCGATGGGCAGCGACCCGATCCGCGTGCTGGTGGTGCCGCGATTCCTCGCCTGCACGATCATGATCCCGTTCCTCATGATCGTCAGCATTGTCTGCGGCGTGCTGGGCGGCTGGCTGATCACCACCCGCTTCTACGACGCCGATCCGAACCTCTACATCCGTTTCAGCCAGGAGTTCGTGGGCTGGTACGACTTGATGAACGGTCTGGTCAAGACCATCTTCTACGGCATGGGCATCGGCCTGATCTCCTGCTGGAAGGGCTTCAGCTGCCGCCCGGGTGCGGAGGGCGTGGGCGAAGCGACGACCAACTCGTTCGTCACCTGCTTCATCACCATCATCATCATGACACTGGTGCTGGCCAAGCTGCTCAACGACATCGACTTCCTGCGCGAGGGCGGGGTCAAGAGCGTGTTCACGTGACACTCGCGGTGGAGAACGCGGGTCAGCCGACCAGCACAACTTCCAGCACACCTGATTCTCTCCGAGACGACCCCATGCCCAAGATCACGCTCCGAACCGCCTCCCCCGCCGACGTCCCGCAGATCCTCGCGCTCATCCGCGAACTTGCGGAGTATGAGAAGGCCCTCGACCAGGTCGTCGCGACCGAATCCAACCTCACCGAAGACCTCTTCGGCCCGCGCCCGGTCTGCGAAGCCGTGATGGGCGATGTCGACGGCGTCGTCCAGGGCTTCGCCCTCTTCTTCCACAATTACAGCACCTGGGTCGGCCGGCGAGGCGTCTATCTCGAAGATCTCTACGTCCGCCCCACCGCGCGCGGCTGCGGCCTGGGCAAGGCCCTGTTCCAGCGTGTGGCGCAGATCGCCAACGAACGCGGCTGCCAGCGCATGGACTGGATGGTCCTCGATTGGAACACCACGGCCCACGAGTTCTACAAGCGCATGGGCGCGTACGCAATGAGCGACTGGACCATGTGGCGTTTGCAAGGCGATGCCTTGCGCCACGCCGCGAACCAGTGAACAGTGGCACGGACGTCCCGCCTTGCAGCTCCGGGGGCTTTCCAGGGCCGATGACGATGAGCGGGAAGTCGTCCGCACAAAGTTCCAGCTCCTTGGAGTCACTGGACTGCGACGCTCCCTGACGGTCGCGTTTCGTTCCTACATTTAGCACGCCCATGGATGGGCCGTTTTCTCGCCCGGAGACCTCTATGCACTGGTCCGTCAACACCGTCCGCAAGACCTTCATCGACTACTTCGCGAAGCAGCAGGCTCACACCTTTGTGCCCAGTTCTCCCTGCGTGCCGCTGGATGATCCCACGCTGCTCTTTACCAACGCGGGGATGAACCAGTTCAAGCCGATCTTCCTGGGTCAGGCCGATCCCAACACGCCCATGGGCAAGTGGAAGCGAGCGGTCAACAGCCAGAAGTGCATCCGCGCGGGCGGCAAACACAATGACCTGGACGATGTGGGCAAGGACACGTACCACCACACGCTGTTTGAGATGTTGGGCAACTGGTCCTTTGGCGACTACTTCAAGCAGGAAGCAGTGTCTTGGAGCTTTGATCTCCTGACCAAGGTGTATGGCCTCTCGCCCAATCGCCTCTACGCGACCTACTTCGAAGGCAACCCCAAGCAAGGCCTGCCCGCGGACGAAGAGACCCGAGACTTGTGGCTCAAGTTTCTGCCCGCCGATCACGTCCTTCCCGGCAACATGAAGGACAACTTCTGGGAAATGGGCGAGAGCGGGCCGTGCGGCCCCTGCACCGAGATTCACTACGACCGCATCGGCGACCGCAACGCCCGCGACCTCGTCAACAAGGGCGACCCCGACGTCCTCGAGATCTGGAACAACGTCTTTATCCAGTTCAACCGCGAGACCGACGGCAGCCTCCGTCCCTTGCCCGCCAAGCACGTCGATACCGGCATGGGCCTCGAACGCCTCGTCAGCGTCCTGCAGAACAAGCGCAGCAACTACGACACCGACGTCTTCGCGCCCATCTTTATGGCCATCGAGCAGCAGACCGGCGCACGCCCCTATATGGGTCGCCTGGGCGAAGCCGACAAGGACAATGTCGATACGGCGTATCGGGTCATCGCCGATCACATCCGCACGCTGACGTTCGCGCTGACCGACGGCGCAGTGCCCAGCAACGTGGGCCGCGGCTATGTTCTGCGCCGCATTCTCCGCCGCGCGGTGCGATACGGCCGTCAGATGCTCAACGCAAAGACGGGATTCTTCAGTGATCTCGTGCCGGTCGTCGTGCAGCACTTTGGCGAAGCGTTCCCGGAACTCCGCAAGAGTCCCGACAAGGTGAGGGCGCTGATTCGCGAAGAGGAAGAATCCTTCGGCAAGACGCTCGACCGGGGCATCAAGCTCTTCACTGAAGTTGCGACGAATGCGAAGGACGGCGTCATCCACGGCGCCGACGCCTTCACGCTCTACGACACGTTCGGCTTCCCCATCGACCTGACGAAACTCATGGCCGAAGAACGCGGCCTGCGCGTCAACGAAGTCGAGTATGAACAGGAAGTGGAAAAGGCGAAGGAACTCTCCCGCAGCGGCGGCAAGCAGGAAGCCAGCAACAAGCTGGTGCTGACGGGCGAAACCGTCGCCCGCCTCAAGCACATGGGCATCCAGCCCACTGACGACAGCTTCAAGTTTGAAACCAAGCCCGTTCGGGCCCACGTGCGCGCGATCTGGAACGGCCACAACTTCGACGACCACACCAACCTGCACATGGGCAACGTCAAGAAGCTCGTGGGCATCATCGTCGATCGCACCAACTTCTACTCAACCATGGGCGGCCAGGACGGCGACAGCGGCCACATCCATGTCTCCAGTAGCGGCCACACCGGCGAGTTCGAAGTCGAATCCACCGAGGTCTTCGGGGGCTACGTCCTTCACATCGGCCGCATGCAGAAAGGCATGCTCAAGGTGCACGACACCGTGACGATGGAGCTCGACATCAAGCGCCGCCACAAGGTCCAGGCGAACCACACCGCGACGCACCTGGCCAATTGGGCCCTGCGCGAGGTGCTTGGGGAGGACGTGCACCAGAAGGGCAGCTTGGTCGCGCCCGACAAGATGCGGTTTGACTTCAGCAACAACCAGCCCGTCTCGCCCGAGCAACTCGCGAAGGTCGAAGAACTGGTCGGCCAGTCCGTCCACGCCAACTACATCGTGCACGCTGACCCCACGCCTCTGGACAAAGCCAAGGGCGTGAACAGCCTGCGCGCGGTCTTTGGCGAGGCGTACCCCGATCCCGTGCGGGTTGTCAGCATCGGTGTGCCAGTGGAGGAACTACTGGCACAGCCTGGCAACGCCGAGTGGCGCAAGTACAGCATCGAGTTCTGCGGCGGCACGCACGTGCTCGCGACGGGCGAGATCGGGTCCTTCGCGGTCCTGAGCGAAGAAGCCGTCGCCAAGGGCGTGCGTCGCATCACCGCCGCGACCGGCGAAGCCGCGGCCCACGCGATCCGCGATGGGGACCAACTCGCGACCAACTTCGCCATCACCGCGAAGATGAGCGATGTTGATCTCGCGAAGGCGATCCCGGGCCTGGCGGCCCAACTTGACGCGAGCGGGGCCCCCACTTCGCGCAAGGCCCAACTGCGGGCCCAGCTGACCCAGCTTCAGGAGCGGGCCAAGGCTGCAGGCAAGCAGATGTCCGCGGCGATCACGGAGCGTGCCGTCTCCCAGGCGCGTTCGCTCGCGCAAAGCGCCATGGCGAGCAACACGCAGGTGGTCGTCGCCCAGATCGAAGCCGGCGACGACCGCGTCGCGCTCCAGACCGCCGTCAAGACCATCCGCGACACGCTGCCTCGGACCGCCGTGATGCTCTTCAGCGTCGACGACACCGGCAAGGCCGCCATCCACGCCAGCGTGCCCGATGCCCTGGTCTCCAAGGGCCTCAAGGCCGGGGCGTGGCTGCGAGACGCTGCCGCAGTCATGGGCGGCAAGGGCGGCGGCAAGGACGACAACGCCCAGGGTGGCGGCGTCGAAGGCGCGAAAGTGAAGGACGCCATGCGCGTCGCCGAACAGATCGCGCTGCGACACTTCATGGCGTAGTTTGCGTGTGCTGCACTTTGCTTCGTGGTTGTGTGATCATGGGATGATGCGATGAAGAGATGATGGGACCCAACACGTTGCGTCCATCATCCGCTTCACCGTGTCACACCTCACCGTCTCTTCACTCCATTATCCCCTTGCCCTCCCCCCGCACCAACCTGCTCCCCGCCCTCCTCCCCGCCCTGCGCCCCGCGCTGGTGCTGATCCTCGCGATCGCGCTGCTGCGAGTGCTTTACCTCGCGTTCCTCTGTCCTTACACGCTCATCGAGGATGAGGCCCAGTACTGGGTCTGGTCCAAGATGCTCGACTGGAGCTACTACACCAAGGGCCCGGGGGTCGCATGGGCGATCTTCGCGAGCACATCCATCTTTGGCGACGGCGAGTGGGCGGTGCGCCTGCCCAGCGTGATCGCCAGCGCAATCGGCGCGTTCTCCCTGAGCGCACTCGCGTGGGACATCTCGCGGAGTCGCCGAGTCGCGTTCCTGACGGCGGTCGCGTTTCACTGCGTGCCCACGTTTCTGGCCCTCGCGCTGCTCATGACCATTGACGGGTCGCTGGTTGCGTGCTGGGCGCTCGCGGCGTGGGCGAGTTGGCGATGCTGGGGCCATGAAGCTGCCCGCAGTGGCGGAAACGCGTCACTCACATGGCTGCTGGTGCTCGCCTTGGCGATCGGCGTGGGCACGCTGTTCAAGTACACCATGCTGTTGTTCGTGCCAGGCGTGCTGGTCTGGCTGATCTTCTGGCGTCGGGCACTCGCTCGGACCGGGCCGGTTGCGTGGCTGCTCTTCGTCGCGATGCTCGCGCTGACGCTCGCCCCGATCGGATACTGGAACCACCGCGAGGGATGGCCCACGATCGCGCACTTGCTTGGGCACCTGGGCCTGAAGGGCGGCGACGTCGCCGTCACGCAGGGGAGCGCGGGCGGGGGATGGCACTACGACCCGATGTGGACGCTCACGTTCATTGGCACGCAGATCGCCCTGATCGGCCCGGTGCTCTTCTTGGGCCTGCGCCACGCGTGGGCGTGCTTCCAAACCCGCGGCTTGCCCAATGACGCGGATGATCAATCGCTCGACGCGAGCGCAAGCGTGCGGACCTGGCAGGGGCAATCGCTCTTGATCGCCCTCTCCGCCCCAGTCCTGATCTTCTACCTCTTCGTGAGCTTCATCGCAGAACCCGAGGGCAACTGGCCCGTCGCAGGCGCTGTCACGCTGGTGCCGCTCGCCGCGATGCGGGCCGCGATGGCTCTGTCGCAATCCGATCGCGCGCGGCTGCGCTGGGCACGGTTCCTCTGGAGCGCGGCGGTCGTGCTGGGGCTCTTTGTGGGGTTGGGCATGCTCCGCGTTGACCTTGCGAGACACCTGCCGGTCGTGGGCAAGCTCGTGCCCGTCGGTCGCTTCACGGGCGCGACGCTGATGGGCCAGGACGCGGCGAAACTGATAGAGCAACTGCGCGCGGAAACCGGCCAAGAGCCGTTCATTATCGCCAATCACTACGGGCGCACGAGCCAATTGTGGTACTACCTGCCGCCCCGCGACGACGGCTCGCGCGTGCCGGTCTATTGCTCGAGCAGCCTGATGCCGGGCGGGCGGAAAACGCCTTGGGATTTCTGGCCCTCGATGGACTTGCGCCGGGCGACCGGTCTGGAGGGGCGGCCCGCCGTCGCGGTCGGCCTCTCGAAGTGGCATTGGCAGCAGGTCTTCGCAAACGTCCGCAAGCACGGCGCACTCGAAGGCGATCACAAACGCAACAAGCAAGGCGAGCCCAGCCGCCCGGCGTTCCTCTGCGAGGGCTTCAAGGGCTTCCCGCGCGACGGCAGCCGCGTGCCGTTCCCGCCCTATGGCCAGGATGAGAACGCGAGTGATCAGCCGCCCGAACCGTCACCCCCGGCCGGAGGCGGCCAGTGACCTATCTCACGCCATCGCAGCGAGCTCGCAGGCTTCGCGGCCATCTGCTGCTGTTTCTGTTGCTCGCGATCGGCCTGCTGATCCTCACTGTGCTCGATCGCCCGCTGTGGAAGCTGCTGCTGCTCGATCCCGACAAGTCGCTGGAGCGCAAGGACTGGTGGCAACTCCTGCGACAGTTCGGCTCGATGCTCACATGGCTGATCATCGGCGGATGCCTGATTCTGCTGGATGCAAGCCGAGCGCGAGCAACCTCCAATGCGACGCTGCGGGCGGGCGCGTGGCATCGCGGCCTGATGGTGGTCCTCGCCACTTCGCTCGCGGGCGGGCTGGCGGAGTTGCTGAAGGGCCTGCTCGGTCGCGCCAGGCCTCTGGAGACAGGCGAGTACCGCTTTGCGTGGATGGAGCCGGGCGTGCATCTGCCCGGAGGCCTCGCGAGCAGCCACACGGCGGTGGCGTTCGCGGGCGCGATCATGCTGGGCTGGTTCGTGCCGGCGTGGCGCGTGCCGCTGTTTCTGCTGGCGTACGGCTGCGCCATGACGCGGGTCGTGGTCGGGGCCCACTTCGTGACCGACGTGTACGTGGGCGTGCTGATTTCCTGGGGCACCTGCGTGGTGCTGTGGCGGCTATTCAGCGCGAACCCGGGCGGGACGCATCACCCTTGGGCAAGTTGGCGGCATCTTCGTTAGCCGCCGTCGCACAGCCGGCATCGCAAGTACCATCCCCCCTTGCCCATCCTCGACCGCTACATCGCGAAGCAGTTCCTGACCAACGCGGTCCTGCTCATGGCGTTCCTCATGGCCATGATCGTGGCGATCGACTTTTCGCTTAACTTCGACGAGTTCGTCAAGCAGGCCCGCCTCTGGATCGCTGCGTCGGGCGGCGAGCAGGCGGTGCGCGACGCATCGGGCCTGCAGATCGGCGGGCTTGCGGTCTGGGCTGTGATCGATCTCTGGTGGCCGCGTTTGTTCCTGCTCTTCGGCTTTCTGCTCGGCCCCGTGCTGGTGGGCGCGATGGGCTTCACGTGTGCGTATCTCGTCAAGCAACGCGAACTGGTCGCGATCGTCGCCAGCGGCCAATCCCTCTGGCGCGTCGCCCGCCCGATGCTGCTCTGCACGCTGGGGCTGATCACGCTGCACGCCCTCAACCGGGAGTTCATCATTCCCGACCTCGCGCCACGCCTCACCCGCGACGTCAAGCAGCGCGATGCCTCCGCTCTGCGAGACTTCACGACCGACGCCCAAGGCCGCCTGCTCTACCTCCGCGAGATCCGCGTCGATCCCGCCAAAGGCGCGAACGCGGGCGAAGTGCAGGGGTTCTTCGCCTGGGAGCGTGACCAAGACGGCCTGATCACCAGCAGAACCTGGGCAGACTCGGCCAAGTGGCAAGATGGCGCATGGGAGCTCAAGGACGGCCTGCGCGCCCCGCGCGGCGTCATGGAGAACGCCGGCACGGGCGCTCGCGTCACGCCCCAACCCATCGCACGCCTCGCGACCGACATCGATCCCACGGCACTGAAACTGCGTCGCTTTGAGGGCCTTGCCGCGAATCTCAGCACCCGCCAACTCTCGCAACTCATCGCGCGATACGAGTTGATGGAATCCTCGCCCGCGATCCAGCGTCGCATCGACACGTACAACCGCATCCGCTTCGGACGCGTCGCCACGCTCGCGTCGACATTTCTCGCGGTGCTGGTCTGCCTGCCCTTCTTCCTACGGAAAGAGCCCGCAAACATGCTCACGCAGAGCCTGTACGCAGCGCCCGTGGCCTTGGGCGCGTTCGCAGGGACTCTGGTCGGCACCACTGCAGCGGTACCTGGCCTGCCAGCGACGCTGGGGGTGTTTGTGCCGGTGGTTCTCATGATCCCACTGGCAATTGCGAGCATCAGCAGCGTCCGCAGTTAGCCAGCAATTGACTGCATATTTGCCGCAATCCGCAATCGATTTCAGGGGGTGCCAGACGGTTGCGGTATAGTGTATTTCCCCTTCCTTTCATGGATTTGGCGCAAGATTCGCTTGCAAGATCGACCCCTCTCGTGTATCTTTCCCGGACCTTGAGCCTCCTCTCACGTGTGTCGCCCTCTGCGGCCGTGGGGAAGGGCGGGCTCGGTTCCGGCCTTGGGCTGCTGCTGTCGAGCCAGATGGCTTGCGGGCTTCGCCAGGGCCACGCCAGTGGCATGCGTCGCACGAGGTGAGGGCAGTCCCTCTCGTGACGCAGGCCAAGGTACCGTGCCGAGCGATGAACCTTGGGCGTCCCGTGATTGGACGTCATCAGGTGCGTGGGCTGATCGCGAGGCTTCCATTTCGGTTGGGTTCTTTCCTGGAGTCTCGCCCATGCGTGACACGTTCCGGACGCATCGCGTCCTCTCGGTGGTTGCATCCATGTTTGCCCTCTGCCTGGCGAACGCCTCGGCACATGCTCAGTACGTCGGCGTTCCACCCGTGGGGGCTGGGCTGTCGGGCGTCTCAGATTGGAACCGCACGCACGAATTCGCGGACATTTCGCGCCAATCGCGGCCCTGGGGCTCGCCCAGCGATCCGTGGCTGGGGCAGTCGGAAATCTCGCTCGACGCGAACAACTGGCCGACCGAAGACGCGGGGCTGGTGGTGATGTGCTGCCAGCCGTCGGGCCTGAACCTGGGCGGCTTGTACAAGATCTCTTTCGAGTGCAACACGCTGCCGCAGGTGCGGGCGCTGGTGAGCACGGGCACCATCCAGAACCTCCAGCGCAACGACGCGACGGGCGTGGTCACGGCGGACCTGATCGTCCCGGCGAATCCGGAAGCGATCTACCTGAGCTTCACGGGAACGCAAGGGGGCGTTCGCAACCTCAAGGTGATGCGTCCGGGATCGCAGGCAAGCGAGACTTTCACGCCTCTGTTTATCGAGAAGAACAGTCGATTCAACGTGATCCGGTTCATGGACTGGACGCGCACGAACGGGAGTCCGATCCAGCGCTGGAACGAGCGCAACACAGCGCAGGGATCCAACTGGCGCGATGGTTCGGGGATTCCGTATGAAGTGTGCGTGGACCTGTGCAACCAGCTCGGGCGCGACATCTGGCTGAATGTGCCGCACAAGGCCGACGACGACTTCGTGCGCCAGATGGCCCGCCTCGTGCGAGATCGGCTGGACCCGCAGCTCAACGTCTACATCGAGTACAGCAATGAAACCTGGAACTTCCTGTTTCCTCAGGCCGACTGGATCCATGACGAGGCCGTCGCGGAGTGCACCAGCGGCCCAAGCGACCTCAACTTCGACAACAGCGGCGATGAGAACAACTGGCGCTGGCGGTTCCACGCCCGTCGCACAGTGCAAGTGGGCCAGATCTTCGCGCAGGAGTTCGGCCCGGGCTCAATGAACGGGCGGGTGCGACCCATACTCGCGGGCCAGTTCTCGCGCCCGCACATGTACGACGTGATGATGCGGTACGTCGAGACGATCTGGGGCCGGCCCAACGACTACATCTACGCGATCTCGGGCGCGCCTTACTTCATGCTCGGATCCATCGACAGCACCCGCACCGACCTTTCCGTCGACGAAATCCTCGACGCCCTCGAAATCAGTGTCTCCAGGTGGGAGCAAGATCCCAGCCTCGAGCGGCTGGCCGCGCTCACGGCCTGGTACAACCTCGCACCCATGACCGCGTACGAAGGCGGACCCGACACCGCCGGCCCCAACAACCTGCCCAACAAGCGCCTCGCGTACTACGACCAGCGGATGAAAATCATGTGCCAGCGGTACCTGCGCCACTGGTTCGCGAGCGGCGGCGGGCAATTCCAGTGGTTCACGTCGGGCGCGCAGAACTGGCTGAGCCCCTACGGCGCGTACTCGCTGGTGGAACGCATGGACGACATGAACACGCCCAAGCTGCTGGCGGTGGATGAGATCGCCAACGCCCCCGCGCCCACGCTCTCGGCGGGGTATTCGCTGCCGGGCAGCTTTGAAACCCGCCGGCACGTCCGGCGCGAAGCGGGCTGGGACAACGCCCCGACGCCGCTGCTGGGGCCGGGCAGTTCGCTTGAGTATCTGATCAACTCACGCACGACCGCGACGTACGAGGTGTATCTGGAAGCGGCGGGCTTCGCGAGTTCCACGCCCGTGCAGGTGTTCATCGATTCAAACCTGCTGGGCACGATCAACGTGACCAACACGGGCGGCTCCGCGAACGAGGTGTACCGCTGGTTCGGACCGCTGTCGCTGCAGGTGCCTGCGGGGCTGAGCACGATCCGGTTCGCGCCGGTCGACGCGAACTACCAGATGCGGATGCGAACGGTGCGGATCTCCACGACCTGCGATTCGGTGGACTTCAACGACGATGGCATGATCTTTGACCCCACAGACATCGACGCGTTCATGAGCGTCTACTCCGAGGGCCCGTGCGTGCCCGCCCAAGCGACCTGCAACGACGTGGACTTCAACAACGACGGCTCGATCTTCGATGTCCAGGACATCGAGGCGTTCATGCGAGTCTTTTCGGAGGGTCCCTGCTGGTGAGATTGGCCATCGCCCGTTCCGGGCACTAGAATGGTGCGTTCCGGAGATCAATTCGAGCATGCCCCACATCATCACCGAACCCTGCATCGGCACCAAGGACACCAGCTGCGTCAACGTCTGCCCGGTGGACTGCATCCACCCGACCAAGAACGAAGCCGACTTCGGGAAGGTCGACCAGCTGTACATCGACCCCGACACGTGCATCGACTGCGCCCTGTGCGTCGACGAATGCCCCGTCAAGGCGATCTACCAGCAGGAAGACGTTCCCAGCGAGTGGAACAAGTACGTGCAGGTCAACCTCGACTACTTCAAGAACAAGGGCTAAACACCCCGCCATGTCCACCCCCTCTGACCTGCCCGCTGGGTATCACTTCCGCCCTGAGTATGAACTGACGCCGCGCCAGGCCCACGCCGGGCTCGCCGCGGGCACGCTGCTGCTCGTCGACGTCCGCACGCAGCCCGAGTGGGACCGCGCCCGCGTTGATGGCAGCGTGCACATCCCGCTGGACCAACTCGAAAAACGCTGGGACGAGATCGAGCCCACGCCGGGCCAGCAGGTTGCGATTCTGTGCCACCACGGCGTGCGCAGCATGAAGGCGACGCTGATGCTCCGGCAACTAGGCCTCGCCGACGTCAAGTCCGTGGCCGGCGGGATCGACCATTGGTCGCTGACGGCGGATCCG
Organism: Phycisphaerales bacterium; assembly: GCA_022843045.1. GTDB lineage: Bacteria > Planctomycetota > Phycisphaerae > Phycisphaerales > UBA1924 > BJHL01. Next base: position 23,879 of record JALHOJ010000019.1, on the reverse strand, counting down.
TTGGTGCCGCGGTACACGCGGTGAAGCTGACAACGTCAGCATCCCGAACCTGAGTCAAATCACACGCCGCAGAGCGTGCAATGCCCGCCCGCGAAAACTTCCAGAAAGCTGTCGACGTCGCACGGGTCGTAGCTTGAGCCGTCGTTGTTGAAGTCGACCGGTCCGCAGATCGCGGTCGACGGCACGCAAGGCCCTTCACTGAAGACACTCAAGAACGCATCGAGGTCCGCGGCGTCAGCCGTCTGTCCGTCGTTGTTGAAGTCCGCCGAGCCACACGAGGGCCAGGCGGTCTGGCAGAGCGTGCTAGGCGTATAGATGACGTCAGCCCCGCCGTCAAGGCTGCTGCCGCTGCGCCCGCGAACGTGGAAGCGGTCCTCTCCGTCCACGTTCAACAAATCGCTGTTGTCCGCGTCAAACAAGGCCACAGCCAGGTAGTACGTCCCCGCGGCGAGATTGCCCGTGTTTCCGTTCAATCCGAAGCGAATGTCGGGCTTGTTGGCGGGCGTGCCCTGGCCGTCGTCGCCAAACGCCACGATATTGCCGCCAGAGTCAAACACCCACGCAACGACATCCGCGATGGAGGCGGATCGCGTCACGAAGTCAATCGCAAGCGAGCCTCCCAGGTCGCACACGCCTTGCGGCAGCGTGAACGTGCTCCAGCGAACGCTGTTGACGGTGTCTCGGGTCAGCTCCTGCGACACACCTTCATTCGTGCCTGCGGTCAGCACGCCATAGGCGACGCCGTTGGTGACAGGCGGCACCACCGGACCATTCGCGCCGCTGTTGAGGTTCGTGCGAATGTTCACCTGTGGGTTCACTGCAACCAGCGCGTCGTTGCGCACCGCGACAAAGTACCGATTGCCGTTCTGATTGCTCAGGTCGCCCGCCCAGCCATCAAACTGGGCACCGCCGCTCGCGCTTGCTCGCCGCCCCACGCCCACGCTGATCATGCCCTGATCGTTGCCCGCACGATCAGAATCCAACGCGCCGATGGTCGCACCAGCAAGGTCGACCAACTGGATAGCCGTGTCCCCCGTCGTCCCTGCGGTATCGATGTCGAGATATCGCAGGAGCAAATCCTCCACGGGGTTGCTCGCGCAGAACGCCAGCCAGCGGACCGCGCCAGGCGCAGTCGCTCCGAGGCTCGCACTCACCAAGCCGTCTTGAAGGCAGCCAAAGTCGACGCTGATGGGCGGAAGCGGCGGCGGCGCCTCGCCTTGCAAGCCCAGATACAGATATCGCGTTGTCGTCGAGGCGTTGAGTTCCGTTGCCTGCACGAGCCGGTCGCTGTTGCTATCACCCCAACGCTGCGGATCGGAACTGCCGACCGAGATCACTGGGCCGCTCGTTGCGATCCAGTTGGTCGGATGCAGGTTCGTGCTCCCGACGACTCTCGATTCGAGCATGACAAACGCGTCGGTGCCTTCGCTGCTGGGGACATCAACCGGTTCGCCGAAGGTCGCGGGGTTGCCGGGGCCGTAGAAGGTGACGTATCCGGGCGTGCAGAAAATCTGACTGATCACACGCTCGCCCAGCAAACTGGCGCCAGGGAATGACCCGGCCACCCAGCCATTGAAGACGTCAAAGAAAACCACCGCAACATCCGCGCTGGTGTCCGTCCCGCCTGCGGGGCACACTAATCCAAACGCCGCGCCCGACACGCTCACCGGTCCGCCCTGGCCGTTGCTGCCGTTCCCTGCTGGGCCCGGACTGAAGTTCACATCATCACCCGCCCGCCTGGGAAGCCCACCGTCCGCGTAGCCACGCAGATCAACCGGCGTGGCATACACCACAGACACCGCTCGCCCGGCAAAAGCCTCTCCGCTGGGTTGCAACTGGATCGCGCCCATCCCCGCTAGGCTCTCGCCCGACTGTGCGATTGCACCGCCGCCGTGCGCCAGCCCAGCAACCACTCCCAAAGCCATCAGCCTCGTCCGCATGATGTGTTCCCCTGCAAAGTGATGGCGACCGGAATCGGCGGCCAAAGGTCGGTCGCAGCCCGCACGCACGTCCAGAAACGTGTGCGACCGCATCTATGCGGGGGAGAAGTGGAGTCGGTTGCGGCGATTCCTGGGTTCATGCAGAATTCCACGCCGCCCCAAATGAAAAACCGGAGCCGATCTTTCGATCGGCCCCGGAAGAGTGTTGCTTGGATGGGCCTCTAGCCCATCTTCGGATTGCGAGAGTCAGCCATTACACGCCGCAGGACGTGCAGGGGCCTTCCTGGAACTGGAGCAGGAAGCTGTCGATGTCGCAGGGATCGAACACCGAGGAGTCGTTGTTGAAGTCGATGTCGTTGCAGGTCGCCGTGGCGGGGATGCAGTCGCCTTCGGAGAAGACGCTCAGGAAGGCGTCGATGTCCTGGGGATCGAAGAAGCTGGTGTCGTTGTTGAAGTCGATGCTGTCGCAGGTGACGCCCGCGCAGGTCGTGCCCGTGCCGGGGGTGTAGTTGATGTCGCACGCGACATCGAGGCTGCTGCCGCTGCGGCTGCGGACGTGGAAGCGGTCGTCGCCGGCGACGGCCGAGAGGTCGCTGTTGTCAGCGTCGAAGAGTGCCGTGGCGAGGTAGTAGGTACCAGCGGGCAGATCGCCGCTGTTGCCACCAGCGCCGAAGCTGATGTCGGGCTTGTTGGCGGGGGTGCCCAGGCCGTCATCGCCGAACGCGACGATGTTGCCGTTGGAGTCAAACACCCACGCGACGACGTCGGAGATCGGGGCCGACTGGGCCACGAAGTCGAGAACGATGCTGCCGCCAGCGGCGCAGACAGCGGTGTCAGTCGTGAAGATGCTCCAGCGAACCGCGTCGACCGTGTCACGGAGGGCTTCCTGGATCGTGCCGGGGTTGGCGCCCGCGGTCAGGCTGGTGCCCGTGCCGAAGAAGTTGTAGTCGTGGCCGTTGATGTTGGGAATGATGCTCGCGGCGTTGGTGCCCGCGTTGGCGTTGGTGCTGATGAAGGTCTGAGCGGTGATGGCGTTGGGGCCGCCAGCGACGCTGAAGGCAGCGCCAGCCGAACCGCCCTGTTCAAAGACGGCCATGTAGTAGGTGTTGCCGAAGGAGTTGTCGAGGTCGCCGGCCCAGCCGTCGAACTGCTCGCCATCGACATCGCCCGTGCGGCGACCCACGCCAGTGCTGACCATGGGGTTGGTGCCAGCGCCACGATCGCCGCCCGCGACTGCAAGCAAGGCGCCGTCGGCGGTGTAGATGGCGAGGTTGGCGTCACCAGTGGTCGCGCCGCTGGTGTAGGCATCGAGGAAGCGGAGGTTGTCATCGTCGGCGTTGGCGGTGCCGGTGAAGCAGAAGTTGTACCACTTCACGCCCGCAGCAGCGATGGCCGCCGTGCGGTCGGACACACCGTCAGCCAGACAGCCGCCGGCATTCCAGGCTTCCGAAGCGGGAGCCGTGACCGGGGCATCGCCCTGAAGGCCCATATACAGATAACGGGTGATGCCGGCGTTGACTTCGGCGGGAGTGGTCTGGACGAGGCCGTCGTCGTTGCTGTCGCCCCAGCGGGTGGGGTTCGAGCTGCCGACGCTGATCGCGGGACCGCCGGTCACGACCCAGTTGGTCGGGTGGAGGTTGGTCGTGCCAGCGGTGACGGCCGTGATCGTCACGAACGCGTCCGTGCCAGCGCTGACGGCGATGTCCACGGGCGTGGCGAAGTCAGGAATCGTCGCCGGGCTGGCGGTGTCAAAGAACGTGATGTAGCCAGCCGTGCCGACCAGACCGGTCAGGCCGCGCTGGGCGATCAGGGTCGCGCCGGGGAAGGTGCCGGCGGTGTAGCCGTTGAACACGTCGTAGAACGAGAAAATCGTGTCGGTGACGTTGTCCGTCGCGCCAGCGGGGACCACGATGCCGTACGCACCGCCCTGCACGCTCACGGGACCGCCCAGACCATTGCTGCCGTTACCGGCCGGGCCAGGGGCGAAGTCAACGTCGTCACCCGACAGCTGGGGGTTGCCGCCGTCGGAGTAACCGCGAAGGTCGACGGGCGTGCCGTAAACAACCGTGGTGACGCGACCGGAGAAGGTCGAGTCGTTGGGCATGACCTTGATCTTGCCGTAGTTCTCGAGGCTTTCGGGATTGGACTGGGCCAGAGCAGCGCTGGACAGCGCGAGACCGGCGAACGAAACAAGCAACGCACTCTTCTTCATAATGGCAAACTCCTCTCGAGAGTTTTGAGGGGACCATCCCCTGGGGAACACTGAACTCACGTGAGAATCCGAAACTCACGCACAATTGCCCGCTTTCGGCTTTCGCCAAACGCGTCAGGACATTCACAAACCCGCAATCCGCCACGAAACTGCCAACAACTTCAAGAACTCGCGAACGCTCGTCAACACACCGCGCACCTTCACTGACACACCCTCACGAGCCCACAAGTCGATACGTCGAGCACGAGCAGAATGCCCACGCTGCGCCGCTACTGCATAACTTACCAGCAATTTGCCCGAAGGCCAAGGGTTTTTTGACGAACTTTTGGCGGATTTTTGCGGGGAATACCAACCTTTGGGGGGCCAATGCGGACGACCATTCGTCCGGTAAAGGCCTCCTGCAATCGCATCATCGGCCCAGACGCACCCCGGCTAAACGCCGTTCCGCCATCTGCTTCACAAATTCGTCGAACAGATACGCCGAGTCGTGAGGACCGGGCGAGGCCTCAGGGTGGTACTGCACACTGAATACTGGCTTGCCCTCAAGGCGGAACCCCGCAAGCGTGTTGTCATTCAGGTGAATGTGGGTTGCCACGCCCCCTGCATGAGCGATGCTGGAAGGATCCACGGCGAATCCGTGGTTTTGGGACGTGATTTCAACTTTGCCCGTGGCCTGATGGAAGATCGGCTGATTCGCACCACGATGGCCGAAGGGCAGTTTATAGGTCTTGCCTCCCACGGCGAGGGCAAGCAGCTGATGCCCCAGGCAGATGCCGAAGGTCGGCATCACATCCTTTGCAGGTTGGTTCATCAGATCGCGCAGCGTCGCGATGGTCTTCTCGACCGCCGCGGGATCGCCCGGGCCATTCGAGATGAACAGCCCGTCGATCTGGCCCGTGTCGTACATCTTCTTGATTTCGGACGCGGATGTATCGTGCGGCACCACCACGACATCGCAGCCGCGCTCCGTGAGGTTTCGCAGGATGTTGGCCTTCGCGCCGCAGTCGAGGGTCAAGACGCGGAACTTGTCGCTGCGATCCGCCGTCGACTCCACATGTGCGGGCGTCCAATCGCCCAGCGTCTCTTTCCAGGTTGACTTGCTTGAGCAGCCCACCAGCGGCACGAGATTCTGCCCGGCCATATTGGGGGCGTTGCGGGCGAGTTCCACGAGTTGAGCGTCGGTGAGGTCGGCCCGATCCGTCAGCACGCCATTCACCGTGCCGCCCGTGCGGAGCTTCTTGGTGAGCGCCCGCGTGTCGATGCCTTCGAGCGCCAGCACGTTCTGATCAGCCAGGTACGCCTCCAGCGACTGGGTCGCCCGGAAGTTCGAATGCCGGCGGGCCAACTCACGCACCACAAACCCCGCAACCTGCACCTTGCGGCTCTCGACGTCGACGGGATTGGCCCCGGTATTGCCGATCAGCGGAAAGGTCTGCACCAGAATCTGGCCCGTGTACGACGGGTCCGTGATCGACTCCTGATAGCCCGTCATCGCGGTGTTGAAGACCACCTCGGCCTGCGTCACCAGGTTGCGATTGATCGCACCAAACGCCCGGCCGACGAAGATCGTCCCGTCGGCCAGAGCCAGCCGCCCAATCGGGCGGACGGCCTTGGGCTGGGCAAGTTCGCCGGAGCCCGAATGCGCGAGAGAACGCCGATCCGTCGCGGCGTGCGTGTGCGAGGAGTGACGGACGGAGTGCTGTGGGTTGGTCATTGGGAGGGGTGCTCGAGGGCTTCTAAGGGAGTTGAAACGCTCGAAGAAGATGATAGGAGTCCAACACGACAACTTCGAGTCATCCATTGATTTCCGAGCGGAGGTACACTCCCGACGAGGAGTCTCCCATGCCTGCCGTCTTCCCCTTCCACGCCATCCAGTTCTCCCCCGCCGCCGGCCAACTCACCGATCTGATCGCGCCGCCCTATGACGTGCTCGACACCGCCGGGAAGAACCGGTTGCTGGCCAAGAACGCCAACAACATCGTCGCCATCGACCTGCCCCACACGCCCGCGAAGGAACTGGGCCCACCCGCCGCGTACGACGCCGCGGCGGCTCTCTTCCGCAAGCACCTGTCGTCCGGCGTGCTCGCCAAGTCTGGCACGCCCGCGATCTTCGCGTATCGCCAGACTTTCGCCAGCGAGGGGCGAACCTTCGAACGCTGCGGCATGTTCGCGACCGTTGAGGTTGTGCCATTCGGCCCGCGCACCGGCGGCGGCGTGCTGCCCCACGAAGAAACCTTCAGCGGACCCAAGGAAGACCGCATGGCGCTGATGAAAGCGACCAACGCCCAGTTGTCGCCGATCTTCGGCCTGCACGCCGACGAACAGGGCAGGGCGACGAAACTCACGCGTGAGATCATGAGCCGCTCTGCGCCGACCCGCGTCGCGCAGCTTGCGGACCCGCAGCAGTCGGTGAAGCAGGAGATTTGGGAAGTCACCGACCCGGCGATCATCAAGGCGTATCAGGACGCGCTCGCGGGCGAGGACATCTTCATCGCCGACGGCCACCATCGCTACACCACGCAGCTCAACTACCTCAAGCACCTTGAATCACAAGGCACCGTTCCCGCCAACCACCCCGCTCGGCGCTGCATGATGGTGCTGATCGGCATGAGCGATCCGGGCCTGGTCATCTGGCCCACGCACCGCGTGCTGGGCGGCATGAAGGACTACTCGTGGGCGAAGTTCTTGACCACCGCCTCGGATCACATGAAGTTTGAGCCCGTCGCGGGCGGCATCAAGGCCATCGGGCACGCTCTCGACACCGTGACGCACATGGGCGAGCATCGCTTCGCTCTCTACGACTTCGCGACCGGCCAAGGCTGCCTCGCGATCCCGCAGCATCCGGATCCGCTGGCGGCACGCTTCCCTGAGAAGCCCAAGGCGTGGCGGGATCTCACCGTCGCGTTCTGCCAGTACGTGATCGTCGAGCAGGTCTGCCAGGCAAAGCTCAATGCGGGCAACGCCGTGAAGTGGGCCTTTCCGCACACGATCGCAGAAGTCGAAGATATCGGCAAGGGCGCCGAGACGGGCGCGGGCGGCGGCGCAGGCTTCGCGCAGCTTGCGGTGATCGTGCGGCCGACGCCTCTGACCGCCGTGCGCGATGTGTCGCGTGCGAATCAACTGATGCCGCAGAAGAGCACGTTCTTTTATCCGAAGCTGGCGACGGGATTGTTTGTGAACTCGCTGGAGTGAACGAGGCGTTCAGCGACTGGTCACGTCGGCGAAGGCGTGGTCACCACGGAGAATGCGGAGATCGCGGAGGAGAAGACGGGCCGCGGATTTTTGCGGATTAACGCGGAGAAAGACCAGGACTCTGTCCTGATCCGCGCAAATCCGCGATAATCCGCTGCCACTCTTTGGTCTTGCCGTCTTCCGAGATCTTCTAGTACTTCGTGGTGGAATCGGGCGCGGTTGGCGGGCGACGCTTCCTGACGGGCACGTTTCGTGGAGGGCGCATCTTGTGAGACGTGATCACATCCCCCCCACCGCTGCTTCGACCATCTTGAGGCGCTGGGGTTCGTCGAGCAGGTTGTAGATCTCGCGGGCGAGGTTGGCCTTGTCCGAAGCGTCGCCCGGCAATTTGCCTTCTCGTGCGAACTTGATAAGCACGCCGCGTATCTCTTGACGCTGCTGGTCAGTTGCCGCGACTGCGGTGCAGATGTTGTCAAGCCGGCGCTGGACTGGGCGCAGCGTGGATTCGTAAGCCGCGGTTACTTCACGTCGGAACTGCTCGAACAGCAATCGGCCTTGGGCCTGCTCGCGGGCCTTGCGGAGGTCCTCTTCGGTCGGCTGCTTCTTTCGGTCCTTGGTCGCGTTCAGGACTTCAGCATCGAGCACGGCCTTCCAGTACTCGTCCACGAGGGTGTGCACCTGCTGGATCTGCTCGGATGACATCGCCGCTTCGAAGGCGGGCAGCAGCGGATCTCGCACGTCCTTGGACTCCCACTTGGCGTGGAGGTCCTTGATCACGCGCCGCACCGCGTTGCCATCGTTTGCCTTGATCGTTTCGGGATCGGCCACGAACAGATCGATGTTCTCGATGATCAGCCGCCGCATGGCCTGTGCGTGATCGTCCAAGACCTGCCGCACGCGGTCGCGAGTCTCTTGATCCATCACGATCCGTTCCGCCGCGGCTTGCTCGGGACGCATCGAGAGCCTCTCGAGCTTGCCTTCCATGTTCATGCGCACAAGGGAGTCGGCGGCGTCAGAGACCTTGGGGCCAGACAACGCGTCATCAACCTCGTCGGTCTGGGCTGGCGCCATCGAGGACGGAGCGTCCTGTGCGTTCACGAACGCCGCACCGGCCCACCCAACAAAGGACGCCATCGCGATCCACGCCAATCGCCTCGGGGCAACGACAAAGGTGCTCTGCATGGCCCAAAGGATAGCGATGCGGATTGCACACATCGCCCCACGCGATCATCCCTTCACGACAATGTGCTCCCCGCGCAAGTGCTCTCCGATGCCATCGACAAAGAACTCCACCGACCCGCAGCGCGAACAGGCGTAGACGTCGAACGTCTCCTTGTTGATGAACAACTCGCCCAAGTCCCCCAGGATGCCGTAACGACGGCCTTCATGGAAGCGTTTGGTGCCGAGGTAGGTCTTGGGAACCTGACATCGCGGGCATTGCACGGACTTGGGCTGGGTGTTCGAATTGCTCATGCGGGATGGTACTTTGGAACGACCGCGTCAAGTTTCGTCACGCGTGCGTCACTTGTTTGGTTCTGACCCGCCACCCCGCGCTACGGTCTGCGTCGGACATCGTACCCGCGGCGCACACTCCCTCTCCGGTCCCGCGGCGTGCCACGAAAGGATCCACCATGTTCCGCGCAACCGTCTCCCCCGCTCTCGCCCCGCTGCTTGTCCTCGTCGCTGGCGCCGCGCTGTCGATCGTGCCCCTGGGCTCGACAGCGCTCGCACAGTCCGCCCCACCGCCCGCCCAGAACGGAGTTGACATGAAGACCGCCTCGCCCCTGCCCGTCTCGCGCCTCACGCTGTATCGCTCGGGCGTCGCCAGCGTCGAACGCCGGGGCAGCGTCTCGGGCGATCAACGCATCGACCTCAACTTCCGCACTGAGAACATCAACGACATCTTGAAGTCGCTCGTCGTGCTCGATCTGTCGGGCGGCAGCGTGGGCGAAGTCACATACACGAGCCAGGAACCCCTCGAGCGTCGCCTGCGTGGGCTTGGCATCAACCTCGCCGACAACCCCGCGATGGGCGAGGTGCTCAATCGCCTGCGAGGCGTGCAGGTGCGCCTCAAGATGATGGAAAGTGAGCCCACCGGCACCGTCATCAACGTCGAAAAGCGCATCACCATCGTCCGCGGCACGCCGGGCGGCAACCACGCTCACCTCGAGTTGCCCTGGGTCAATCTGCTCACCGACCAAGGCGTGCGGAGCTACAACCTTACCGACGCGACCGGCTTTGAGATTCTGGACGCCAAACTGGCGGCGGACTTCAAGGCCGCGCTCGCCGCGATCGCCCAGCAACGCAGCGACGATTCCAAGACCGTCGGTCTGCAGTACAACGGCTCGGGCACCCGCAACGTGATCGCGGCGTATGTGCAGCAGGCGCCAGTGTGGAAGACCAGCTACCGATTGGTGCTGCCAGAGAACGCCGCCGACAAACCCACGCTGCAGGGCTGGGCGATCGTCGAGAACACCAGCGACGAAGATTGGAGCAACGTCACGCTCGCGCTCGCGAGCGGGCAGCCCAGCGCGTTTCAGATGAATCTGTACGAACCGGTCTTCACCGAGAGGCCGTGGATTCAGGTGCCGGTGCCGAAGACGTTGGTGGCGCGGGCGTATGAGCGGGGAGTCCGCTATGGGGAAGATGCTCTCGCAGCGGCGCCCGAGCCAACAGACATAGCTGGAAAGGTGGCAATGCGAAGCGAAACCCGGGGTCGCGCGCCGGGTGCGCCCGCCGCCGGGCGTGCGATGGCCGACATGTACTCAAACGTTGGCTCTGGCACGAACAGCTTGGGCCTGAGCCAAGCCCTCGCCTCCGTCGCCGCTGCGGCGACCGGCATGACGACCGGCCAGGCCTTCTTCTACGAACTCGCCAAGCCCGTGTCGATCGGGCGCCAGCAGAGCGCGATGCTGCCGATCGTGTCGCAGGAGGTGTCGGGCCGGCGCGTGAGCATCTACAACGCGAACCAGCACCCCACCAACCCGATGCGGGGCGTGGAAGTGACCAACGACACGGGTTTGCAGTTGATCGCGGGGCCCGTGAGCGTCTTCGATTCCAACGCGTACGCGGGCGACGCGCAGCTCAACGACGTCTCGCGGAACGAAACGCGGCTGCTCGCGTACGCGCTGGATCAGGACGTGACGGTCAAGCGTGAGCACCAAGTGTCGAGCGAGATTCAGGCGATCGCGATCAAGGATCGCGCGTTCCAGATTCGCAGGCTGCAGAAGTCGACGGCTTCGTTCCAGATCGAGAGCCTCGACGACAAGGATGACCGCACGCTGATCATCGAAGAGGCCGCCACGCCCGGGTGGGAGTTGGTCGAACCCAAGAAGGCCAAGGAACAGACGGCGGACGAAGCGGGTTGGATGAGGTTTGAGGTCAAGGTCGATCGCAAGGGCAAGGCCACGCACCGCGTGGTGCAGCAGCAGGTCACTACGGAGGCGGTCTGGGTCATGCACGTCAACAGCGACTCGCTGGGTGTGTACGCGCAGTCTGGCAAGCTCTCGCCCAAGGTCCGCGAAGCGTGGGAGAAGGCACAGCAACTCCAAGCCAACATCAACGCCGCCAACGCCGAGGCCCAGCGCATCGAAACCGAGAAAGGCGAGATCACCAACGACCAGAATCGCATCCGCCAGAACATGCAGACCATCGACCGCGCCAGCGACCTCTACCAGCGCCTCATGACCAAGCTCAGCCAGCAGGAAACCCGGATGGAGGAACTCACCAAGGCCACCGCCGACGCCCGCACCAAAGTCGCTGCTGCGGAGAAAGCCCTCGATGACTACCTGGGTTCGTTGAACCTGGAGTAAGAAGTGAGGGGCTCAAGCCCCTGACCGAGCCGTCCCGCGATCGCAACTCCAAGGGTGCTCCGCCGAGGGCTTGCGCCCTTCGGTTCATACGCGGCGCGCAGTCGAGCCGATCTACTGTCGTCCCTTCATGCCCGCCCCCAGCGCCGACCACGCACCCGCCAACTCCGCCGAGCACGCCACCGGCGCGCTCGCCGCGGCGGTGCGCGTGGTCTCGGGCCTCACGCTGCTCTCTCGCTTCGCCGGCCTGGCCCGAGACGTCATCACCGCCCGCATCTTCGGCGATTCGCTCCTGGGCTCGGCCTTCCGCGCCGCGTACGCGCTGCCCAACCTCTTCCGCCGCCTCTTCGGCGAAGGCGCCCTCTCCGCGGCCTTCATCCCGCAGTACGCGTTGCTGCGTCGCGACGACCCAGACCGCGCTCAACTCCTCGCCAACGCGATCGTCGCGTTGCTCACGCTCACGACCAGCGCACTCACCGGCCTCATCATGCTCGGCCTGCTCGTGCGCCTCTGGTTGTTTCCCATTACCGAAGACGCCGCGATCTCCGTCAAGCTGATCCTGCTCATGATCCCGATGATGCCCGCCGTCTGTATCGCGGCGATCCTCGCGGGCGTGCTGCAGACGCAGAACAAGTTCGCGATCCCCGCCGCGGCCCCGATCTTGCTCAACCTCTTCCAGATCGCCGCGGGCGTGCTGTACTTCCTGGCGGTCATCGAATCGAAGACCAGCGCCGCGTACGTGATCGGCTTGGCCGCGTTGCTCGCAAGCTGGGCGACTGTCGCGTGGAGTCTGCACGCGCTCAAGGGGCAGGTCGCGTGGCATCGCCTTTCATGGCGCGAGTTGCGTGATCCTGCTTCCGCGACCGGAGAGTCCGTGCGCAAGGTCCTGTCGCGATTTCTCCCCGTTGTGCTGGGCCTGGGCACGCTCCAACTCAACACCATGCTCGACACCGTCATCGCGATGTGGCCGGTGTGGATTGGCCCCACCATGTTCGGCCGCCCCACGCCTCTGGACGAATCCAGCAACGCGATCATCAGCTACACCCAGACGCTCTACCAGTTCCCCCTTGGCGTCTTTGGCATCGCCGTCGCCACCGCGATCTTCCCGCTGCTCTCCAGCACCAGCGACCGCACCACCGAATTCGCGGAGCATCTCCGCCGGGGACTGCGCCTCTCCTTCTTCATCGCTCTGCCCGCCACCGTCGGCCTCATCCTCGTTCGCCACGACCTCATCGCCGCAGTATTTGGCGGCGGCAGCAAGACCTTCACCAACGAAGGCCTTGCCCGCGCCGCCGCCGTGCTGATGGGGTTCGCGCCGGGGGTCTGGGCATACTCACTCAACCACGTGATGACCCGAGCGTACTACGCCAAGGGCGACACCAAAACGCCCATGCGAGTCGCCATCGCCTGCGTCCTGATCAACCTGACGCTCAACTTGACGCTTATCTGGCGCTTCAAGGAAGCCGGCCTCGCGTGGGCGACCGCAACCAGCGCGACCGTTCAGGTGCTCTCGCTCATCCTGCTCGCCCCGCGCCTGCTGGGCGTGCGCCCCATCACCCAAGACACGCTGCTCGCCTTTGCAAAGATCGCCGTCGCGGCGGGCTGCATGGCCGGCGCGGTCCTCGCGTTGCAGCACTTCGCGCCACGACTCATCGCCGCCATGAACCTGACCCAGACGCTCTCGCCCGACCGTTGGCTGACCTGGACGCTTCGGCTTGCCGGGTGCGTGCTGGTCGGCGCTGGCACATACGCAGTCGCTGCAGTTCTGCTGCGTTTGCCAGAATTGCGTTGGCTCACGCAGCGGGCCCCGCGCGGCGGGTCCGGCGGATCGGGCGTTTCCGGGATGTCGTTTGACTGACACGAGGCCTTCGGGTGTCCCTCACGGACCTGACTACAGGCCCGTGCCACGTTCGTACAATCAATCGTGAGTTCGCCACATCGCCCCAAGGTTCTGGTCGCCATGTCCGGCGGCGTCGACAGTTCCGTCGCCGCGGCTTTGTTGCTGCGCGAGGGGTATGAGGTCGTCGGATGCTTCATGCGGCTGGGGTCGCCTGGCGAGACGCTCGATGAACTCGTGCCGTATGAAGAGGCCGCGGCCCGGGTGTGTGAGATCAACTCGGGAAGCTCGAAGGGCGGGACGAAGAGCGGGGCGAAGACCGTTTCGCTGACGCAGGCGGTGAAGATCGGCCACCAAGGCTGCTGCTCCATCAACGACGCGGCGGACGCTCGCGCGGTCGCGGCCCAGCTCAGCATTCCCTTCTACGTCTGCAACTTCAAGAAGGACTTTGGCCGCATCATCGACTACTTCGTGGGCGAGTATGTGCAGGGCAGAACGCCCAACCCGTGCGTGCGGTGCAACGATTGGCTGAAGTTTGGCAAGTTGCACGAATACGCGCGGCAGATCAGCGCGGACTATGTCGCCAGCGGGCACTACGCCCGCGTGCTGACTCTCGATGGCGAGCCGCGGCTGCTGCGGGGTATCGATCACAACAAGGATCAGTCGTACGTGCTGTTCGGCGTTCCAAGATCGCACCTGTCACGGATGATGCTGCCCATTGGGGGCCTCGAGAAGCCGCGGGTGCGCGAACTGGCGAAGGAGTTTGGCCTGCCGGTCTTTGACAAGCCCGACAGCCAGGAAATCTGCTTCGTGCCCGACAACGACTACGCGGGGTTGGTCGAGCGGCGCGTGCCGAGCGCCGCCAAGCCCGGCAAGATCATCGATCGCCAAGGCGTGGTGGTCGGCACGCACGAGGGCCAGCACCACTTCACGATCGGTCAGCGGCGCGGGCTGAATGTCGCGGTCGGGCGTCGCGTGTACGTGGTCGCGAAGGACGCGGCGAGCAACACCGTGACGATCGGCGACGAGGAAGACCTGCTCACACGCGAGGCGATGGTCGGCGAGGCCAACTGGATTATGCCCAGCGATGAGCTGGCGCGATTCGAAGCGGGCGAGCCGCGGCGGGTGTGGGCGAAGTATCGGTACAACACGGATCCGGCTCAGGCGGTGGCGAGGTGGATGCCGGAGGCAGACGCGGGCGATGGCGTAAGCCCGTCGGGGCGGCGCGGGCGATTTGTGGTGACGTTTGAGGAGCCACAGATCGCGGTCGCGCCGGGGCAGGCGATGGTGTTGTTTGATGCGCGGGATCGGGACTTGGTCTTGGGGGGCGGGTGGATCGCGGGGACGCGGATGTGACGCCGCGGCGAAGGCAAGGCACGCGGAGTTCGAATCGTCTTGATGCCTTCGCGCAGAAAAACAGCCGCGGAACCCGCGGCTGCTTCGTGTGCAAGTCGATTGTCGAAGACGATCACGCCCGGCTCTGGTAGCTGCCGTCGATGGTGCTGACGCGGATGTTTTCGCCGGCCTTGATGAAGGCGGGGACGCGGACCATCAGGCCGGTTTCCATCTCTGCGTCCTTGGTCTGGTTGGTGACGGTTGCGCCCTTGACTTCGGGCGGGCAGTCCTTGACCTGGAGTTCGACGCTGGCGGGCAGTTCGATCTGGATGGGGTTGCCGTCGTAGAGCAGGACCTGGGTCTTGCTGTTGGGGCGGAGGTACTTGAGCGAGGTGCCCAGCACGTCCTCGGGCATGGTGTATTGCTCGTAGGTTTCGCCGTCCATGAAGGTCGCGCCGGTGCTGTCGGAGTAGAGATACTCCATTTCGCGGCGGTCGAGATCGATGACTTCGATGTCGTCCTGGGGCTTGAGGCGCTTTTCGAGGGTTTGGGCCTTGAGGACGTCCTTGATCGTGAGCTGCACGAACGCGCGGAGGTTGCCGGGCGTGCGGTGCTCAATACCGGTGACGACGAAGAGACGACCATCCATCTTGACGCCCATGCCGGGGCTCAGGCTGCTGGCTTGCATGCGGAAAACCTCAAAAAGAGACCGAACGGGAACCATACCGGGTAGTCCGGCATGAAGGGGGCAATGATAGGCGGGGGGAGAGCGAGCGAGGGGGAAGGCAAGCTAGCGGGTCAGCGAGCCATATAGACGCGATTACTTCGCGGCGGAGGGGGATTCGCCTTCGGCGTTCACGATGGTGGCGGCGGGGATGATCTTGGCGTCGATCAGGGGTTGAATCTGTTCGAGGACAAGCTTCTGGTCTCCCACGAGGACCAGGACGGCGTTGTCGAGGTTGATGGCGGACTTGGCGAGGGCGTTCAAGGCGCTGGCGTCGATGGTGGTGGCCAGAGCGAGGTCCTTGGAAACGGTGTCCCAGGGAAGGCGCGTGGCGATCATCTGGCCGGCGAGGCCGGTGACGCCGGCGAGGGTGCCGAAGGAGCCGATCAGGTCGGCACGAACGGTTTCGCGGGCCTTGGTCGCTTCAGCGTCGGCGATGTCGCCAGAAGCGATGCGGCGGAGTTCGCCCATGAATTCCTTCAGGGCCGGGCCGGTTTGCTCGGCCTTGACGCTCGTGCTGGCGGTGAACTGTCCCAGGGAGGGGCTGAGTTGGAACGATGAGCGTGCGCCGTAGGTGTAGCCGTTGTTCTCGCGGAGGTTCTGGTTGAGGCGGCTGGTGAAGCTGCCGCCCAGGATCGTGTTGAGGAGTTCAAGCGGAACGCGGTTGGCGTCGGCGCTGGTGACGCTAGTGGTGCGCAGGTGCAGGACGGTCTGCACGGCGGCGGGGCGGTCGACGACGAAGACGCGCAGGCCGGGCGAAGCGGGCTTGGGCACGGCGAAGTTGCTGGCGGCGGCCGCGGCGGTGTTGATCGTCGCGAGGGAGCCGAAGTGCTTGGTCGCGAGCGCGAGGGCTTCGTCCTTGGTGATGTCGCCTGAGACGATGATGGTGGCGTTGGCGGGATTGAGGATCGAGGACTTGGCGGCGCGGATGTCGTCGAGGGTGAGGGCACCCGCGGTGCGGAGGGTGCCGCCGGTGGGCGAGCCGTAGGGATTGGTGTCGCCAAAGAGGAGTTTGCTGGCGACCTTGCCGGCGACTTGCGAGGGGTTTTGGTCGGACTGCTTGAGGTTCTCGATGTGGAGTTGCTGGTCGCGGCTCCAATCTTCCTGGGCGAGGCGGGGTTGGCCCAGGGCCAACGCCATGAGTTCCATGCCGCGGTCTGCGCCGCGCTTGAGGACGGTCATGGAGGCGGTGAAGGATTCCTTGGCGGGGCCCGCGTCGAAGCTGGCGCCGATCATCTGGAGGGCGTCGGCGAATTGCTGGCCAGTCAGGTCGCCTGCGCCTTCGTCGAGCATATCGGCGAGGAGGACGCTGCGGCCGGCCTTGACGGGCTCGTCGAGGGCGCTGCCAGGGGCGGGCGTGAAGACGACGTCCATACTGACGAGGGGCAAGCCGGGCCTTGAGAAGACCATGAGCTTGGTGCCGTTGGCGAGGGTGGCGAGTTGGGGTTCTGGGGCGACGAAGCTGGGGCTGGGCGCGTCGGCGGGGCGTTGGTCGCGGCCGGAAGCGGTGCGTTCGGGTTCTTCGGCGAGGACGCGTTGGATGAGGCGAGCGTCGCCACGCAGCACTGCGCCGGTCCAGGCTTGGACGGATGCAGTCGTAGCGTAGCGGTAGCGATTGAGATCGCGCTGGAGGCTGTCAGGGTTGCCGAAGGAGTACTCGTACTGGTTGAGGCGGTCGGCGCGGGCCTCGATGGATTGGAGGGAAGCGACAAGTTGCAACTCGTACTTGGCCTGGGCGCGGGCGAGTTCTTCGCTGGTAGGGCCGCTGGCGATGAGCTTGGCGAGTTCTTCGTCAATGATCGCTTCGATGCGGGCGAGGTCGGCATCAGGAAGGGCGTAGACGCCGATTCGGAAGATGGAGCCGAGGGCCGCGCTGTCCTGGCCTGCGGAGACTTCGCTGGCGAGGGCTTCTTGGACGACGAGGCGTTGGTAGAGGCGGCTGTTGTTGCCGTCGGCCAGGATGGTGCCGGCGATGTCGAGTTCGGCGTCGCCCTCAGCGTATTGCGCGGGGCTGTGATAGGCGATCATGAGGGCCGGGAGCTGGACCTTGTCGAGCGTGGTGACGCGGATGACGCGGTCGAGCTTCGCGGGGGGCGTGGCGCGCTGGGGGGCGACGTTTCCGGAAGGGAGGGAGCCGAAGAGCTGCTCAACGAGGGGCTTGATGGTGGCGGGATCGAAGTCGCCCGCGACGACGAGGGAGCAGTTGTTGGGCTGGTAGAAGGTCGCGAAGAAGTCCTTGACGTCTTGAACGGTGGCGGCTTCGAGATCGGCGTGCGTACCGATGACGCCGTTGTGATAGGGATGGGCGCTGGGGTACATCAGTTGGTAGGTGGCTTCGTAGGCCTTGCCGTAGGGCGCGTTCTCGATCATCTGGCGGCGCTCGTTGCGGACGACGTCGCGCTGCTTGTCGACCTTGTCCTGGGTCATGGTGAGGCCCATGTCTTCAAGGCGGTCGGCGTCGAGCCAGAGGAGCGTGGGCAAGAGGCTGGCAGGACCGCTCGAGAAGTAGTTGGTGCGGTCGAGGCTGGTGGTGGCGTTGTTGGATCCGCCGCCGGTTTCCATGAGGACGTCGAAGTCGTTGCCCGGGACGCGGGTGGTGCCCATGAACATCAAGTGTTCGAAGAGGTGAGCGAAGCCGGAGCGGCCGACGGGCTCGTTGCGTGCGCCGACGCGGTACCAGAGGTTGATGGTGGCTCGGGGGACGGAGCGGTCTTGGTGGAGAATGACAGTCAAGCCATTGTCCAGTTGGTACTTTTCGTGCGAAAGTTGGGCAAGCGCCGGGGACGCGAAGGCGACGAGGGCGAGCGACGGGACGATGAATCGGAGCATTCCGGAGCGTAGGGTCCTTTCGCCTCAATGGACGTATCCTTGCACATGACTGCTGCCATCCGTGCACTCGTCCTCCGAGCCCCCGGCACCAATTGCGACCAGGAAATGTGCCGAGCGTTTGCTATGGCGGGTGCGGCGCCTGAGCTTGTACATCTGGATGCGTTGATTGCTAAGCCCGAGCAGATTGATTCGTATTCGTTGTTTGGTTTTCCGGGCGGGTTTTCGTACGGGGATGACATTGCGTCGGGGCGGATCTTTGCGATGAAGGTTCGGGAGCGGCTGTATCCGTGGCTGCGGCGTGCGGTGGAGCGGGAGTGTCCGATCATCGGGGCGTGCAATGGGTTTCAGACGCTGGTGCAGGTGGGGTTGCTGCCGGGGCCAACGGGGAGCGGTCGCGTGGCGGCGTGGCCTGAGAATCCGCCGGGGCAGACGGTGGCGCTTACCGACAATCAGGATGCGCGGTTCAGGGATCGGTGGGTGCCTGTGACGTATGAACGGGACTCGGTTTGCGTGTGGACTCGCGGACTGTTCTCGCATCCGTCGATGAGCCCGGAGCGCGAGGCGAGCCAGTTGCCCGTCGCGCATGGCGAAGGACGATTCGTCGCGGCGGATGAGGCGACGCTGAGCGGGCTTGAGGCGCGTGGTCAGGTGGTGTTGCGGTATGCGGACAACTACAACGGAAGCCAGCGGGCGATTGCGGGGATTTGTGATGCGTCGGGCTTGGTGTTTGGGTTGATGCCGCATCCGGAGCGGTTTTTGGAGTGGAATCGGCATCCGTGGTGGACGCGGCTGGAGGAGTCGGCACGCGTGGGGCCGACGCCTGGGTTGGTGATGTTCCAGAACGCGGTGCGGCATGTTGCTGGCGGCGCGGCGATCAGCGATCGGCCCCGCGAAACCGTGCTGGCGTGAGGAAGGTGGGTCGGGCGCGTGGGATCGCTCGAACCACTAGAATACCTGAACAAGAGGCGACTTCCGGCATCTGAAGTGCACGGCGGAATCGCACCATTGCAGTTGATCCAGCGGTTCGAGTTGATCAAGGAGCAGTCATGTCGCAGGCATCGCAGACCAAGGACGTTCAGAAGCAGGAGCAGGCTGGCTGCGGTGGCGAAGGCTGCTGCAAGGGTGAGGGTGGCGGGAAGGCAGAGGGGTGTTGCGGCGGGGAAACGAAGGGGAAGGCGGAGGGAGGATGCTGCAAGGGGGAAGGGAAGCTGCGCGGGGTGTTGGGGAACATGGCGGAGAATCTGGCGAAGCCGATGACGGCGGAGGAGATGGCTGCCTTGCCAACGCTGCATCTGGTGATGCGGGCGCGGAAGGGGATCGAGCAGTTGGACCAGCGGGTGTTTCAGTTGACGGAGCAGCAGATTGATCAGGCGTTCTTGCCTGAGGCGGGTGTGGGGCGTTGGCCGGTGCGGGTGCTGATCGGGCACTTGGCGGACGCGGAGATCGCCGCGGTGCATCGGATGCGGCGGATTGTGGGCGAGGACTCGCCAGTCGTGAATGCGTGGGATGAAGACGCGTTTGTGGACGCCAATCTGTATCAGAACGGCGAGAAGCAGTATGCGGACAGCCCGGACGGAGACCGCTCGCGAGTGATGAACGCGCTGGGCGGGTATATGGCGGTGATTCACACGCTGCGGCAATGGACGTGTCAGTGGCTGCTGAGCCTGGATGATGCAGCGTGGGATCGGGCGATGATGCATCCGACGCGCGGGGCGGTGACGCTCAAGCAGTACGTCGCGCTCAACACGTGGCATGTGGAGCACCACGCCAAGTTCCTCAAGGCGAAGTTGGACAAGATGGGCATTGTGCTGGAAGAAGAGGAAGCGAGCGGGGGCGGCGGGTGTGGGAGCGGGTGTGGGTGTCACTGAGTCGGGAGTTGTGCGTAGGAGACGGGCGTTGAAGAAGATCCCAGACATCATCGTGCGCAACCCCAAGATCTGCGGCGGAGAGCCGACGATTCGCGGCACGCGCGTGTTGGCGAAGACCATTCTCGCGAGCCTTGCGAGCGGGGATAGGGCGGAGGGGCTGATTCGCAGCTTTCCGACGCTGACTCATGACGACATCGAGGCGGTCATCGCGTACTCGGCGTCGATTGCGATGAAGAGTCTCTCGCGTCCGACCACCAAGCCACGGCGGCGGAAGGCTGCATGAGGATCAAGCTCGACGAGAACATGCCGGCGGACAGCAAGACGTTGCTGCAAGCGTTCGGTCACGATGTTCACACGGTCTTCGATGAATCGCTCGAGCGGGGTGCGGACGAAGCGATCTTTGAAGCGGTGATGCGCGAGCGGCGATTTTTCATCACGCAGGACCTGGATTTCAGCGACACTCGGAAGTTTGTGCCAGGGCAGCATCCGGGCATCATGATCTTGCGGTTGGGAGACGCGACTCGATCCGATGTCATCCGTCGCCTGCGCGAGGTCTTCAGCCAAGAGGATGCCAAGGACTGGACGGGGTGCCATGTGACGGTGAAGCCTGATTCGATTCGTGTGAATCCGCCTCGTTAGTTCGTCGTGTACCCTTTCGCTCGCTTCATGGACCCCATCTTTCACCAACGCCGCTATTTGATTCCGTTTCGCAGCACGCTGCTCCCGCAGATTTTCACGGACACGCTCGTGATCGGTGGCGGGGTGGCGGGGCTGCGGGCGGCGGTGGCGGCGGCGGCGCATGGGGACGTGATCGTGCTGGCGAAGGGGGACTTCAAGCACACCAACACGGCGTGGGCGCAGGGCGGGATCGCGGGCGTGTTTGATGAGCAGGACACGATCCAGTCGCACTATGAGGACACGATTACGGCGGGGGCGGGGCTCGTGGATGAGCCAGTGGCGCGGCTGGTCGTGCGCGAGGGGCCACGGCTCATTGAAGAGTTGTTCAACTGGGGCATGAAGGCGGATCGGGATGCGTCGGGGCGGCTGTCTTTGGGGCGAGAGGGCGGGCACGCGCATCATCGGATCATTCATGCGAACGGCGACGCGACGGGCGCGGAGGTGCAGCGGACGCTGGTGGAGAAGGTTCGGAGCTTGACCACCATGCAAGGCGGCGCGGGCGGGCCGGTGCGGGTGTTTGACAAGTGCTTTGCTTTGGACCTGATCACGCCCAACGACGCGCCAGGCGCGCCGGTGATGGGGGCGATCACGCATCATCCCAAGCATGGCTTGCAGATGATCTGGGCGAAGGCGACGATTCTGGCGAGCGGCGGGGCGGGGCAGCTCTTTCGCGAGACGACCAATCCGCCTCAGGCGACGGCGGACGGCTGCGCGATGGCGTTTCGTGCCGGGGCGACGCTCGCGGACATGGCGTTCACTCAGTTTCATCCAACAACGCTGTATCTGGCGGGGGCGAGTCGGAGTCTGATCACGGAGGCGATTCGCGGGGCGGGGGCTTTCTTGCTAGACAGCCGGGGACATCGGTTCATGCTGGATGTGCATCCGCAGGCGGAACTCGCGCCGCGCGACATCGTGAGCCAGGCGATCGTGCGGCAGATTGCGCGGCAGGCGGGCGAGGGCGTGACGCTGGACTGTCGGCACATCAAGGGGTTTGACAAGGCGTTTCCGGGGATCGCGGCGATTCTCAAGAAGTTCGGGCTGGATCCCGAGCAGGATCTGATTCCGGTGCACCCGGCGATGCACTACATGGTGGGCGGAGTGCGGACAGATGCGCATGGGCGTACGGATGTGCCGGGGTTGTACGCGGCGGGCGAGGTCGCGAGCACGGGGCTGCATGGGGCGAATCGGCTGGCGAGCAACTCGCTGCTAGAGGGGTTGGTGTTTGGGGAGATCGCGGGGGCGACTTGCGCAGAGATGAAGGGGAATGGAGCGCGCGTGCAGCCGGGCAACGGGGCGTTGCCTGCCGGGTTTGGGCCGGCGCGGCCTGCGCCCGTGCCGATTGTGAGCGATATTCGGCCCAGCGACTTGGGTGAGCTCGACTTGACGGACGTGCGGAGCAGCTTGCGCAGCGCGATGTGGAAGAACGTGGGGATCGAGCGGACGGGGCAGAAGCTGCACAGCGTGTGCGACATGATCGACTTCTGGGCACGCTACACGCTGGACAAGATCTTTGATGATCCGTCGGGGTGGGAGATTCAGAACATGCTGACGGTGGGCGCGCTCTTGGCGCGCTCGGCGGCGTGGCGGGAGGAGAGCCGCGGGTGTCATTTGCGGCTGGACTTCCCGGGGGCGAGTGGCTCGCTGCGGGTGCATGACTTGTGGAAGCGGGATCGCGAGGGGGCGGTGACGGAGGCGGTGGTGGTGGCCGCGCCACGAGCGCCAAATGCGGCGGCGGATGGGGCGGTGATGTTGGCGTGAGATTGAGGGCCTCGCTCGATTTGTTCCTTTTTAGAATCGATCCAAGCGGAGTTTGATGTTCCTTCGCCCCATTCGGGGTGAGTTTGCCGAGAGAACCGTTCTCCACGGGTTGCGCTTCGCTTCACCGGTGGCTCCATTCCTGCGGCCCTCCGGATCTCCGAAGTGAGTTCGCGAAGACTCTGCGGCGCGATGGGAATGTCACGGGAGCATGAGCGCGGGCACATACCATGGCGCAGCTATGTGCCGCAGCGGCTTTCAGTCACAAAGTGTGTTTTCGCTGATCACGCTGATGTGCGCGTCGTGGTTGCTCGCTGGCTGCGCGACCGAGACTCGGGTGGTGAGGCAGAAGCCTTGGTTTGCCGGATTGCCGGATGCGCAGGGGGATACGGCGGTGATTGGGATGGATGGTGCGTTCCGGTCGGCGGCGTTTGAGGCGGCGGAGGACAATCTCGTCACGGTCAATCCGGACAAGACCAAGACGCTAACGGCGAAGAACGGGCGGCACCTGATGATCCACATCTACAACACGATGATGGAGTATGACCGCGAGCTGTTCACGAATCAGGTGCTCAGCGAGAAGACGAAGGTGGAGTTTCGCGAACGGGGGCGGGATCCGCGTGAGGCGTTTGACATGCTGCTCAAGCAGGAGAATGACATTGTCACGCTGTTTAACTTGATGCCGCAGGGGGAGCGGACGCCTGGGTTTTTGCTGGAGCCTCAGGGGAGCGGGGTGTTTCGAGTGCAGGTGCGGACGCGTAAGGCGGCGACGCTGAAGCTCGTGGGATTGGACATGATCATGGAGCGGGGGAATTGGAAGTTGCGGTGGTTTGTGCCGGGGCGGGGCGGGGAGGAGAGGTGAAAGGGACGGGAGGGGTTCAAACGAGGGGCGGTTTTGGGTCGAACTTGTAGCTTTGCTGGTCCTTGATCTCCAGGTAGTTTGCGAGTTCGGCTCTGGGCTGAAAGCCATACTGCTGGTAGAGGCCGTGGGCGTCGCGCGTGAAGAGGCAGAATTTTCTCAGGCCTTGCAATGATGGATAGGCGAGTATGTCGCGCATCATGCGTTTGGAGAGGCCACGGCCGCGATGTGATTCGAGCACGAAGACATCGCAGAGATAGGCGAAGCTGGCGTGGTCGGTGATGACGCGTGCGAAGCCGACCTGAGCGGGCAAGGGGGCGGCCGGGGAACGGTGCGTCGCATTGGGTCGTGCGATTGATGGGTCGTACACGCCAAAGCAGAGGGAGTGTTTTATGCCGCGTTCGACGCGCGAGCGAGGAATGCCGGGCGACCAGTAGCATGTGGACAGGAACGCGAAGATCGCGTCAAGGTCGAGCAGGGCGCGATCGGTGGACACAAAGCAGGTATCTGGGGTTGCCGTGCTGTTGTGTTGCATGCTGACAGTGTACCGAGGGGTTTCACGAGCGCGAGCGGCGTTTGGTAGGCGGAAGGCCGAAAGGAAGGCGGTTCGAAGCCGAACGGAATCGATACCGGCAAACGCCTATTCTGAGGCATGCTTGACGCGCTCTTCGCGGGTGGTGCGGCGTGGTTCACGGTGCCGGCGTTGCTGGGGACTGGGATTTTTCTTGTCAAGATGGCGCTGATGCTCATGGGCGGCTCCGACGATTTGGACGTCGGGGGCGATGCCAGCGCGGGGCATGCGGGGATGGACTCGCATGGGGGCGGGCATGATGGGCATGGT
>JALHOJ010000018.1 GCA_022843045.1 Phycisphaerales bacterium | reverse complement strand
CGTACCAGACGTTACCGACATGGATGTTGCAGGAAACAGTGCCGCGGTAGTTGGTGATGGCGGTGATTGAAGCGCTGATGAAGTCGGTGTTGGTCGAGGTGCACACGATGTCCACACTAGCGCACATGATGCTGCAGTAGTCGCCTGAACAGCACGTGCCACAGACATGGCCGGCGTTCCATGTGTGCGCGAGTTCGTGCTTGGCCACCGTGTACCGAGCTTGGGCGATAGGCGACCAGTCGGCTTCGATCAGGCAGTGCCCGGCGTTGTACTCGTTGGGAGTGAACTCTGACGCGTCGAACTCTGAGCAGGCGGTGCCCTGATTTGCCAAGCCAATTATGGAGTTATCGAGGTTCCGACCCGTGAAGAGCATGGCGATGTTGCGCGGCACGGGATTGTCGCGGTTCCAGACAGTCCCCCACATAGTGTCGAGAATCTGATTCGCATTGTCGGGGTTTGCGGTCTGGTAAGGATCGTTGGCGCATGACGTTCGCACAAGGATGTATGTGACCAGATGGACGAACGCGAAACGCTGCGCGAAGCGCGTGTTCGAGGCGTTGATGACCTCGTACACGAAGTCGACGGTGTCCTGAACGTTGTTGTAGTTGTCGTAGAGGTGGCAATCCACATCGATCGCGAGCATCGCGTCCCACGGGTTGCCGCGTTCGCCGAAGGCGCCCGAGCCACCCTGCGGAGATCCAGCCCCGCCGCCCGTGTCATCGGTGATCTGTTCGATGGTCGTCGTGCGGGGCGCGTCGCTCTGAGTCTGCGGAACCTGAACGACCGCGGCGGGATCGTGGTTGTGCGGCGCGTGGTTGGGCGCGTTGTCGGCGTTGCCGCAGCGGCCCTCTGGCGAGGGTGCCGGATTCTGCGAGTCCCAGACCATGTGGAGGGTCGGCTCGCCGCCCTGGGTCAGGTCGCTGAGGGGCTGAATCTGCCACTCGACGCCCGGGGCGAGCAAGATCGACGCCTTGAGTTTGCCGAAGCGGAAGGAGGCCTCCACCCGCGAGCCTGGGAAACGGTCGACGTCGCCCACGTAGAGGTTGCTTGGCAACTGGTGGTATCGCTCCAGCGTGCCATCGGGCAGTTGGATCATGACGATCGGGGGCGTGGCCTGCAAGGGCTTGGGGTGCAGGCGGAGCGTGACAAGCTCTCCCATGATGTTGACTTGGATCGCGGTTTCCACAGGCTCGGTGCCGTCTGGCACCGTCAGTGGCTGCACGCTGTCGGGCCGCCAGAGGCCCTCGCGGCGCGGGGCGAGTTTGAGCAGCGGGTTCCCGCCCTTGATGTCGGTGCGGATCAGGCCCCAGTCTTCTGGCAGTGTGGCTTGCACGACGCCAAGATCCGCCAGGATGTTCGCGGCGTGCTGGTCAGCGACGGGAAGCTTGTTCTGGGCGTGCGCAAGGCCCGCGAAGCCGACGAGGCAGGTGAGGATGAGTGAAACGGGTTTCATGGATGCGTCCTTGTTGTGTCGAGTGCGTCAGAGTTGTGCGGACCGATCAAGCCGAAGTTCGTGGTGCTTACTGCAAGCCGACCAGCACGAGCACCATGCCCTGGCCCGACTCGAGCCGTGACATCGCCTTGCCGAGAATCGCGCCGTTGGCCTTGACCGGGTCGGCCTTCATGGCGTGGCCGGGCGTGTTGCTGGTGGTGAGCAGGTCGCCCGGCTGCACTGCGCCGGCATCAGCATCCACCCAGCACCAGACGCGCCCGACGTTCGCGATCGGAAGCGACCCATCCGCGACCTTGCTGCCTTCCTGGCGGAGCGTGAGGCCGACGTTGACGCCGTTGGCGCCGCTGATGATGCCGGCGACGGTTGTGTCGTACGCCGTGCTGCTCACGCGCAGCTTGCCGATGTGATCAGGATCGATGCTGACCACCAGGCCCGGCGCGGGCTCGACGCCCTCGGTGCTGGCGACGCAGTAGGGCTCGGCGATATCCGATCCACCCGTAATCTCCAACACGCTGGTGCGGGTCGTGCCGACCACATGCAGTTCGGTGCCAGGTGTCGTCGTGCCAATCCCGACGCGTCCGGTCCTGGTGAGAGTCATCGGGATGACGTCTGCGGTGCCCAAGACATTGCCGACGGCGAAGAACAGATTGCCCGCGCCGGGTCCGCCGTTGGCGGTGCCGGTGGAGATCAGGTTCCAGAAGCGACCGTTGGTGGCGTCCGAACGGTTGTTGATGGCGAGCCACGTGCCCGTCGTCGCGTTGCCGTCGACGATTGTCGCGATGTTGCTGTCGCCAAGCACGTGCAGTCTTGCGTCGGGCGTGGTCTCGGCGATGCCGACGCGACCGCCAAAGGCGTTCATGACCACATCGCCAAACTGCGAGCCGGAGGCCCGGATGCCCTGGATCGTGCCATAGCCGTTGGCCGCCGCGCTGGTGCCCAGCACCAACTGCGTCGAGCCCGCTGCGGGCGAGCCGAACACGCCCAAGGTCCCGGCGGGCCCTGCGACGTTCAGGGGTGCGCCGGGAACGGTGGTGCCGATCCCGACGAAGCCGCCGAAGGTGTTGGTGAACGCACCGAAGTTGTTGGCGGCGTTGGTGCGGGCAGCGGTCGCGGGCAGGCGCGCGGCGTTGAGGGTGCCGCTGGCGATGTTGCTCGCGTTGAGGTTCAAGAGGAACTCGCCGTCACCGTTGATGGTCCCGACTGCAAGTCCGTTGACTGCGAAGCCACCACTGCTATCTCGCACGACGAGCGTGTTGGGCGTGGCGGCGGCCGACGCGGTCGTGCGGGCGTTGGCGAGGACGCCCGTGGTGATGTTTGAGGCGTTCAGCGCCGTCAGGCCCGTACCCACGCCTGTGAACGTGTTGGCCGCGTTGCCGAACGTGTTTGCTTCGGTGAAGGTCTGTGCCGCGTTCGTGCGCGCAACCGTGGTGCCAAGGCGAGCATCGGGGAGGATGCCCGCGCTGAGGTTGGCGGCGTTGGTATAGAACGCTGGCCCGAGCCCGCCCAGTTGATTTGCATTGGTGGCGTTGTTGGCAAGCCCAGCATTCGACGCGAAGTTCGCGCTCTGCGCGCTCGTCGCGTTCCCAGCGGATGACGCGAAGCTCGCACTCGAAGCGCTGCTGGCGAAGTTTGCGTTCTGGGCGTTGGCCGCATTGCTCGCAAAGTTGGCGGTGCCGGCGGTTGCCGAGGATGATGCGAACACAGCGTTGGGCGTCGCGGTCAGGAGCTGGCGAGGCGCGAGATTCGTGTACGCGTCCGAAGACCCATTAGGGCGGACCCCAATCTGCAGGTGCGCGTTCGCATTGGAAAGCGTGGTCCCAAAGTCCAGCACCACGGTGAACTTCCCGTTCACGACGTCCACGACCGCGACCATCGTCGATCCGAGCTGGGCCCCGCCGATCGGCGCGTCGAAGGCCGCGAATTGCATCTGGAACTGCCCGTTTGCAAGGGCGCTGTCAGCCTGCAATTCGCCCTGGTAGGTGAACTGCGTGGAAAGTTGGGCATGGCCGGCGTGGGTCATGAGCGCGGCGACGAAGCAGGCGAGAAGGGCGACGGGCGTGCGGCGGAAGGTCATGGCGGGCTCCTTGGACAACTGAAACGCAAACCGGGACTTTCACGGAGTCCGGATACGGGAACTGGGGTCCAGACCCCAAGCTCGCGCGGACGGACTCTCTCCGGGGTTAGCGAAATCCAGTGCGCCAACCCTTCAAGATTGCCGAAAAATCTGTCTTGCACGCTGCTGTATCATGACTGGGGCGTTCTGACCCCTCGCCGCTCGTCCTGCGTCTTTGTTGCACCCGCTCGCCATGGCAGATGTCACACGACTTCTCGACGACCTCGCCCAGGGCCGACCACAGGCCTCGGATGAGCTGTTTCCGCTGGTGTACGAGCAACTTCGTCACCTGGCGACGGTCTATCTCCGCACCGAGCGGCCCGACCACACGCTCCAGCCCACGGCGCTCGTGCACGAGGCGTACATCAAGCTCGTCGAGCCCGCGGCGGATCAGCCCAGGAATCGGGCGCACTTTCAGGCGCTGGCGTCGCAGATCATGCGGAACCTGCTGGTGGACCACGCCCGAAAACACAACTCGCAGAAGCGGGGCGGCAGCTTTCAGCGCGTGCCTCTGACGAATCTTGACTTGTCCGACGCGCCGACATCTGCGGAGGTGCTGGACATTGACCGGCTATTGACGCAACTCGCGGAACTGAGCGCGAGCACGGCGCGGGTGGTCGAGCTCAAGTTCTTTGGGGGCCTCACCAACGAAGCGATTGCGACAGCGACGGGCGCGTCGATCTCGTCGGTCGAGCGCGATTGGCGTTTCGCGCGGGCGTGGCTGACGGATCAACTTCGAAAGACGAGTGCGGGCAACGCGTGACGCCGGAACGGTTCCAATTGGTGCGCGACCTGTTTGACCGGGCTTGCGACCTGCCCGCGGAGCAGCGCCGCGCGTTTTTGGATCGGGAGTGCGCGGGCGACGGCGAGTTGCTGGCTCAGGTTGATCGACTGCTGGCGAATGCGGCGCAGCCGGCGTCGGTGCTTGCGAGCCCCGCCGCGCCCTTTGGCGCGGCGCTTGACATGGCGTGGAGCGCGGCGACGCGATCGACGCCCGAGCGAATCGGGCCGTATCGGATCGTCGCGCAGATCGGCCAAGGCGGGATGGGCGCGGTCTATGAAGCCCGCCAGGAGAACCCATCGCGGAGCGTCGCGATCAAGGTGATGCGGGCGGACAACGCTTCGAGCGAAGGTCTGCGTCGATTTGTGCACGAGGCGCATGTGCTTGGTCGCCTCAAGCATCCGGGGATCGCGCACATCTATGAGGGCGGCGTCGCGAACACGGCCGATGGGCCGCGGCCGTACATTGCGATGGAGTTGATCCGCGGCGCGCCGCTGATCGTCCATGCGATTGCGGCGAATCTCGATGTTCCGGCCCTCATCGCGCTGTTTGCGAAGGTTTGCGATGCTGTGGAGCATGCCCATCAGTCGGGCATCGTGCATCGCGACCTCAAGCCGAGCAACATCCTGATCGACGAGGCCGGGCAGCCCAAGATCGTGGACTTTGGGGTCGCCTCGGCGCAATCGACCGACGAGGGCCTGACTCACAGCATGCACACCCGCGCGGGGCAGGTCATCGGGACGCTTTCATACATGAGTCCCGAGCAGATCACCGGCAAGGCCGATATGGTCGATGCGCGGTCGGACGTGTATTCGCTGGGCGTTGTGCTGTTTGAACTGCTCACGGGTCGCCTACCGCTGGACCTGCGGGAGCGGTCGCTGCCAGAGTCGGCGCGGATCCTGCGCGATGAAGAGCCCTCGCGGCTCAGCGCGATCAACACGAGTCTTCGTGGGGACCTTGACACGATCGTCAGCAAGTGTCTTGAGAAGGACCCTGCGCGGCGGTACTCGACCGCGGGCACGATCGCGGAGGATCTGAAGCGGTTCCTGACCGATGAGCCGATCCTCGCTCGCCCCCCTACTACCACCTACCAACTCAAGAAGTTCGCTCGCCGCCACAAGGAGTTGGTGCTGGGCGTCTCCGCCGCGTTCCTGATGCTGATCGCGGGCATCGTCGCGACCTCGATTGCCGCGGTGCGTGCCCAACGCGAGCGCACTATCGCGCAGCGCAACGAAGCCAAGGCCCGTTGGGAGAGCTATCGCAACGTGATTGCCGCGGCTGATCGAGCATTGCAGGCAGGCGACGCCGCCAACGCCATCCGCACGCTTGATGACGCGCCGCGCGAGCATAGAGGGTGGGAATGGGATTATCTGCATGCCGCATGCGACGACAGTCTGCTCACGATTTCGGCCCACGAAGGGCCCGTTGCGGGGGTCGCCATTCGCGTCGCGGATGACGCGATCTTCTCGCTGGGCGAGAGCGGCGCACTCAAGCGTTGGAGCATCCGCACAGCGCAACAACATTGGTCGATCCAGGTGTGCACGGCTCCCGCGACCGCGACAACGCTTCTGCTCGCCGAGGACGTGCTGATCACCCACGGCTCGGACGGTTCGCTCGCGGCATGGAGTATCCGCGATGGCACCAATGTCTGGTCGCTTCCTCGCGCGGAGGCCGGCACGCTGACGCCGCAATCGCTCAGCCCGGACCTGAAGACGCTTGCCGCGCCGATAGCGTCTCGCATCGCTCTGCTCGATGCAGGCACGGGCGTCGAAACTCGTTCGTTTCCGCTTCCCTTCGAAGGCGCGACCCTTACGGCGTTCAACGCTTCGGGCCGATGGCTGTCATGCGTGCTTCGCGCACAGCGCGTGGTCTTTGATCTTGCATCGGGCGCTGAGGTGTTCCGCGTCGCCCCTGACACCGTGGCGTGGACCGAGCCCGCAAACAGCCTGTGGCAGTTGTCCGCCGCAACCAGAACCATCAGCGAGTATCGCATTGTTCCTGGCACGACGCCACCGGCCCGGACCATCGCGAGTTCCGTCGGCGCATTCGCGGCCGTGCAGTCTCGCGATGTGCTGGTGGGATTGGGGTTCCCGGGCGGAGTGTTCTTGCTCGACACGACTCAGCGCACTCAAGATTCCACGGCCGCTTTGCCCGTCGTGATGCCAAGCAGTCTGCCCGGACAAGATTCGCGCGTGATGCCCCTTCGCGGCTCGGCGGAAAGCCTGACCGCCGCGGCCCACGATCGCGCTCACGCGCGTCTCGTGACCGCCGATCGCAACGGCGTCCTCCGCCTCTGGACCACCACCCCCGGCGCGAATCGGCTGGAGGGACTGGGCTCCAACGACATCGTGATCAGCACCATCATCTCGCCCGACGGATCGACCATCGTGACGGGCGGCTGGGGAGGCCTCAAGTTCTGGAACGCCCGCACGGGCGAAGAAGTTCGCACCATGTTCACCCTTCAGCGTGAAGTGGACAACCTTGCCTTTGACCGCTCCGGTGATCGCCTGTTCGCGTATGGAAAGGACATGCGCGTCGCGGTCGTCGACGCTCGCACGGGCGACACGCTGTCGACTTCGCCCGTGCTGGGCGGAAGAGTCAACCTGACGAGCATGGCATGGAGCGAGTCGACCGCAACACTGCTGGCCACCAACGACTCTCCGACGCTGTTCCTGGCTGATCCAGACACCGGATCAATCAAACGAACCCGAACCTACTCAGCTCCAAACCTCGTCCGGGTCGTCGCATCACCCGTTAACGACCGATTCACATTCAGCGATCGCGGCGGCAACCTGTGGATGCACTCGCTCAGCGCCCTCGATGCGTCGCCCGACCTGCTGTGGAGCCCGCAGGGTCCGGCCGTTCAACCTTTCCCCTCTGGTGAGTTCAACCGTTCTGGAACGCGACTGGGCACGATCCGCACCGATGGCTCGATCGCTCTCCTGGACGTCGCGACCCGCGAGATTCTCTGGCAACGCCCCAACTTTGCCCTGGGGCCGCTGATCAGTCTCACGTTCTCCACGGACGACACCCGCCTGTTCATCGTCGCCTCGGACGGCACCGTCGGCGTTCTCGATGTGGCGACGGGCGACAAGCTGCTCTCGCTCCGCGATGACACCGCAACTGTCAATGGAATCACCTTTGCGGATGGCATGCTTATCTCCTCCCGCAGCACGCCGCGCCCGGGCTGGCGGGCGTTTACCACGCGTCCCGCCCGCGACACCATCGCACTGCACGAAACCCGCGCGCGCATCAACGCCATCGCGGACCGAGTTTCGCAGGGCAGCCGACTTGTTGCCGATGCACTGGCCGCGCTCGAGAAGGACGCGAGCGTCACCGCGGCCGACCGCGCCGCGACCGAGGCGCTGCTGCGGGCGCGGGGTGATCATCCTAACTACCTCAATAGCGATGCGTGGGCGATTGTGCGATTTCCCAATCGCACTCAGCGCGAGTATGAGCGTGCTGTGCGGCTGTCGCAGCGGGCGTGCGAGCTTCGACCGACGAACTTCGCGTTCACCAATACGCTTGGGTTTGCGTACCTGCGCGTGGGCAAGTACAACCTTGCACAGGAAGCTGCGCTGCGGTCGCTGGATCTGCGTGCTCAGCAGGGCATGCCGCCTGATCCGACTGACTTCTACGTTCTCGCCATGGCCCGCAGAGCCGCGGGCGACACGGCGCAGGCTCAAACGGACTTTGATCGCGGGCGGGAACTCATGAGCCAGCCGCCCTCCCGCGATGATCCGGAGGCCCAGTGGATCGATGCGGAGGCTCGGCGTGTGTTTGGCGTGCCGTGATCGTGGCACATGCGTCAGCGTCGCCCTCTCAATATCGAGGCGGGAGTCGGTCGGCTCTCTCGGTGCTGCGGCGTTTGTTCAGCGAGTCGTCGCACCGCCGACGGATGGCGCAACCTGCAGGCCATCATCACTCCGTCTGAAGCGGCGTCGCTTCAACCGTACCGCCACGGGATTCCCAAGCGGTTATCCCACCACGAAGCAGCCTCGCTCTGGCGTATCCCATCACCCAGAGCTGCTGCACCGCGATCTCGGCTAGATCGTTTCCGTCTGACTCTGCGTACACCACGATGTGCTCGGCTTTGCTGAGCCTATCTACGACTTGCCACTCACGAATCCGGTACTTCTGACTTCGATTCTGGAACCGCAATTCGTTGATGGCTACCTGCACATCGCTGTACGTGTCTTGATCGAAGATGTCCTTTGGATTGATCGTGCGCTCGTCTGGCTCAATCCACACAAGCGACATCCGCATCGCTCCTGGTATGCGCTTGCGTGCGTACGCCGCCGTGTTCTGCATGTCGATGAAGCAAATGTCCTCGCCGCGTGCCTCGTAGTCTGCCCACAGATGCTTGAGTTCGTCGGGCGAAACAGGAGGCTGCGGCTTGACGCGCGTCGTCGAGCAACCGCCCATGCCAAGCGCCCCGAACAGCGCGCAAAGCAGCACTGCCATCACAGTTCGCTCCCGCATTTGCAATGATAGCGATTCCGCTCTGAGTCGCTTCGCACTCATACGCTCGCTCCCCATGGGCGTGCTCATCACATCCCAGCGCCTTGCCAAGACCTACGGCACCAAGAGTCTCTTTCGAGACGTCTCGGTGTCGCTGCACGACAAGGAACGCCTCGCCCTGATCGGCCCCAACGGCTCGGGCAAGTCCACGCTCCTCAAGGCCCTCGCGGGGCAGGTCTCCATTGACGAAGGCCAGATCACCGTCCGCAAGGGCGCACGCATCGCGTATGTCGCCCAGCGCGACGACTTCCCGGACGGCTCCACCGTTCGCTCTGCGCTCCTGGATGCCCTCGCCGCCGCCATGCGTGCTGGTATCGCCGCCCACATCCACGACGACCACGAAGCCGAGCTCGCCGTTGATCTCGCCCTTGATCGCCATGAGATGGGCGATCCAAACCGCCTTACCGCAACCCTCTCGGGCGGCCAGCGCAAGCGTCTGGCGATCATCCGCGAACTCATCAAGGAACCCGACGCGCTGCTGCTTGACGAACCCACCAACCACCTTGACGTTGAAGGCGTCGAGTGGCTTGAAGAAGTCCTGCAATCCAGCAACACCTCAGGCTCCTTCTCCAGCATCATCGTCACGCACGACCGCGAGTTCCTCGAAACCGTCGCCACCCGCATCGCCGAGCTTTCGCGTCAATACCCGCAGGGCCTTTTCGAAGTCGTCGGCAACTACTCCGAGTTCCTCCGCAGAAAGCAGGAGTTCCTCGACGGCCAAGCCCGCCAGGAACAAGCCCTCGCCAACCAAGTCCGCGAAGACCTCCGCTGGCTCGCTCGCGGCGCGAAGGCCCGCCGCACCAAGTCCAAGAGCCGGATCGAAGCCTCGCACGAGCGGATGAGCGAACTGGCCGAGCTCCGCGAGCGCAACGCCGACCTTCGTGCTGCCAGCATCGATTGGTCCGCCACGGGGCGGGCCACCCGCAAGCTCCTGGTCGGCCGCGCCCTAACCAAGGCTCTGGGCGGCCGCGCCCTCTTCACCGACCTCGATATCGCCCTCTCCCCGGGCGAACGCATCGGCCTCATGGGCCCCAACGGCTCGGGCAAGTCCACGCTCATCCGCGTGCTGATGGGCGATCTTCAACCCGACCCGCCCACGGCCAAGGCGCTCGCCGATGCCGCCCGCGCCGTCAACATCCCGCCCGGCACACCCGACCCCGGCACCCTCAAGCGCGCCGACCACCTTCGGGTGGTCTTGTTCTCGCAGCATCGCACTGAGATTGATCCCGCCGAGACCCTCGCGACCGCGCTGAGCCCCCACAGCGATAGCGTGATCTACCGCGATGCGACGCTGCACATCAATACCTGGGCTCGCATGTTTCTGTTCAGCGCGGAGCAGCTCAAGCAGCCTGTCCGCGCGCTTTCGGGCGGTGAGCAGGCCCGTATTCACATCGCGCGCCTCATGCTCGAGCCCGCCGACGTGCTGATCCTGGACGAACCGACCAACGACCTAGACATCCCGTCGCTCGAAGTGCTCGAACAGAGCCTCGAAGAGTTCCCCGGCGCCGTCGTGCTCGTCACCCACGATCGCGCCATGCTCGCCCGCGTCTGCACCAGATTCATTGCCCTTGACGGCAAAGGCGGCGCGGGCCACTACGTCGATTACGACCAGTGGTCCGCCGCCCACGAACGCGCCAAAGACGCCGCACGCCGCCCCGAACCCAAGGCCGTCAACTCAAGGCCCGCAGCCGACGCGACACTGTCGCAGACTCCGTCAACCAGCACGCCCCGCAAGGGCAAGTTGACTTACAAGGAACAACGCGAACTCACCGACATCGAACCCGCCATCCTCGCCACCGAAGCCCAGGTCGCCGAACTCGAAGCCCAACTCCACGACCCGGCGATCGCCGCCGACCACCGAGCCCTCCGAGACGTGGCCACGCGCCTCTCTGAGGCCCAGGCCAAAGTCGCCGCGCTCTACGAGCGCTGGGCCGCGCTTGAAAAAATCCAGTCGGGTGAGTGATGCCGCTGGCCCAGCTCAGCAGTGGCGGTGGGCAAGGGCCCAAGCGGAGGTCCGCAGCGTCCATGCGCGGGGGACGAACGCGTCCAGAACGATGGCGCAAAGAGCGGAGCACGAGCGGCGTCAAGCCCGAGGTTGAGGACAGCCTTGATCGCGTCGGAGGACGCGACCATCGACGCCTACCGCGGGACGCAACCTATTGGCGTGCAGAGCGATACGCACAAAAGCACACAACCCCGCGAGGGCTCGCGGGGTTGCAGTGAGAAGACTGAAATGACCCCTGCGGGATTCGAACCCGCGTCGCATCCGTGAAAGGGATGTGTCCTGGACCAGGCTAGACGAAGGGGCCAACTGTAGATTCACGCATGTAGGTGGCGTGGAGGGGATGATAGCCAACTCCTCCCCCAAAGACCACTCTCGGCCGCCAACCCATCCCCTCGGAACCTGGACACCCCACCACCTGACGCCTAGGTCAGCCCACCTTCCGCGCACTCCCCCGCTTGGCCTTCTGGTGCGTCGTGGGCGTCAGGTGGAATGTCGCGACGCACTTGCCCACCCGGCGCTTCTTGCTCGCCAGCTTCGCCAGCAGGCGATCGTGCTTGCGCAGCTTCGCGATCGCCTCGGGCACCAGCGCCTGCTGGATCACATCCAAATCAACCGTGATGTTGAATTCCTTGCCGCTGGCCATCAGTGCCTTGATGTCTTCTCGGGGCTGCACCTTGTACACCGCTGGGCCAAAGCAAGGTCGCAGGAATGAATACTCCAGGTGCTTGCACACCAGGGTGTACCCGCCGCCCGTATTCGCGAAGATGTACATCCCGCCCGCGATTTCGCTGTTGGCGAGCAGGCTCGCGCCCGCCATCGCGTTGTACCAGTTGCGATTAAACCTGCGAAATGGCAGGATCGCCTGGAACGTGTTGTCGTCCATGCGCCGCACCAGGCGAATGCCGCTGCGATACGCGTAGGGCAGCCAGATCAGGGAACAGACGCGATGCCAGAAGTTGTTTCGCGTGCTCAATCGCGCGATGAACGCCTCGAGACGCTCTCGCAGCGTCAATCGTCCGGTTTCGCCCTTTGCTCCTGCAACTTCCGCGACGCTCGCCCCCGCCGCAGCTGCCCCCCCCACCGCCGCCGTGTTCGCGCCGTTGATCAGTTCCGTCGCCGCTTCCTCATCCAGCGCCATCAGGGCCCGCTCCTCGGCCTCAATCGCCTCGGGCGAATCCTCCGCAGGCCCCCCCGGCTCGCCCGGCAACGCAACCTCTCCCGCGCCCTCCGTTGGCGTGGTTTTCTGTGTCTCGGCGTGTTCAGGAAGCACTTCAGGCACGTTCAAACAGGGTAGCAACCCGTCTCCCACTAGTAGCACGGGCGTCGGGTCGCGGTATAGCGGCCTTCCAGGGCGCCCACCGGACCCCCACCCCACCCCCATCCGTATAGTCGCCCCGATGTCCTTCCGATTTGCCTCATCTCAGTTGCTTGGCAAGGCCGCTCCCGCCCTCGCCGCGGCCATCATCCTCCCAACGCTGGCCATGCTCCCCGCCTGCACCCTCGCGGGCGCGATGGCCGAGAGCTACCGCCGCACCAGCACCCGACCCATCGAAGCCGAGTATCAGGGCCTGGCTGGCAAGTCCTTCGCTGTCCTCGTCGCGACCGACCGGGGTATCCAGGCCGAGCACCCCCAACTGCTCGAGTTCCTCGCCGTGAAGATCACCGAGCGTCTGAGCAACCCGACGAACCAGCCCACCGCCGGCGGTTTCGTTGCGGCGCAGCAGGTGCTCCAATATCAATACCGCAACCCCACTTGGGCCGCCAAGCCGATGAGCGAAATCGCCAAGGAGTTGGGCGGCGTTGATCGCATCATCCTTGTCGAAGTCACCGAGTATCGCCTGCACGAACCAGGCAACTCCTACGAATGGCAAGGCAACGCCACCTTCACCACCAACGTCTTCGAAACTGACTCCGAAGGCGGCGACGAAATCGCGTTCAGCAAGACCCAGTCCGTCGACTTCCCCGACCAAAAAGGCGTCGCCGCCGACACGATGGACCGCCGGGTCATCACCACCGCCCTTGCCAGCCGCACCATCGACCGCTCGAGTTGGCTCTTCTACAAGCACGAAGAGCCGTACTACCCCGACTATTGATCCGCCCGCGAGATGCCTCGATGCCTCCCAGCCGCGTGCCGTCCTTAGCTTCTCCCCGCGAAACACAATCATGCAACGACTCTTCGCCACCCTCTTCGCCCTCGCCGCGATCCTCCTCACCCTCCCCAGTTGCAACATTCTGGGCCCCGCGTACTACTTCATCAAGGGCCCGCCCAAGCAGCCTCGCCAGCACGCGCTGGACCCAAACCGCCCCACCGTCATCTTTGTCGATGACCGCCTCAGCGTGCTCCCGCGCCGCACCCTCCGAACCGCCATCGCCGATCGCGCCGAGACCGACCTGCTCCGCAACAAAGTCCTGATCAACATGATCGACAACTCATCGATCCAGGCCGCCGCCGCTCGCGATGTCGGCGAGCAAGGCACCTCGATTGCGCGGCTGGGCCAATCCGTGCAGGCAGAAGTCGTGATCTACGTCTGGATGGAAAGCTTCGGCCTAACCCCCGACGGCAGCACCTTCCAACCCTTCGCCACCGCCCGCGTCAAAGTGATCGACACGGTGTCCAAGGAAAGCCGCGTCTGGCCGGAAAACTTCGAAGGCCACCTGGTATCCGTCGCGCCGCGCGTCCGCGCGACCGACGTGCCCAAGACCGCCGCGGCTCAATCCAAAGCACAGGAAGAACTCGCCGCGCAGCTCGGCACCACCATCGGCTACCTCTTCTACGACGCCGACACTCGAGAAACGGCCAGCGACCTCCGCGCCCCCGAATGAGCCTTGAAACAGGGCCATTGGTTGATCGATTTTCAGCACGAAGATGCATGGATTAGGAGCAAGCGGAGAAGAAGTTGGTTGGCTTGTCAACACCATGTTTTTCTCTCCTGCCTCCTGATCAGTGTGTCTCTGTGCTGAAATGGTCCCACCAGATGCGCTCGCCATGATGAACTCTGCGATGCGCATCCTGCACCTGCTCCAACCTCTTCCACCCCGCGCCAGTTGGCTCGCCGCCGACCCGCGTGACCTCGCGCACTCCGCCAGCCACGTCTCGGGCGAAGGCTCGCTGCATGCACTCCGCGCCGTGCTCGCAGACAACTCCCTTCCCGCCGAACACATCATCCTGTCGTTGGGCCCTTCCCAAGCCCGCGACTTCACGCGCTCTGCGGGCCTCGCCGACGTCCTCCACGCATCCCCGCCCCTCGCCCGCGCCGCCAACGCCGGCCCGCTCCTCCGCCGCCTGCTCCGACGCACGGGCGACCTCGACGCGCTGCTTGCGTGGGGTCCCGCGGCCGCCTTGCCAATCGCCAAGACTGCCCCGGAACATCGCGCCCGCGCCCTGACCATCAATCCCCGCACCGGCGTCCTCTCACGCACATTCGATGCGTCCCAGAGCATCACTCTCCCCGCCCACCTTCCCACCCCGCACGCACGCTCAAGCGCACGCGAGCTCGCCCGCCACGCGCTCAACCTCGCCAACCACGAACTCGCGGTGGTCGCCCTGGGCGACGCTGCCATGCCCCCCGATGCCGTCGCGCTCAACCTCGCGGCCCAAAGCCACTCCGTCACCGGTCGCATGCTGACACTCGTGGTCCCCGCCTGCAGCGCGAATCTCGACCGCGCTCTGCGACACATCCACGAAATGGCCTATATCTACCGGGTGATCCTCCACGACGGCCCGCTCGCGCCCATCCTCCCCGCCTGCGACGCCGCCGTGGTCGCTCCCGCACCGACGCCCGAGCAACCGACGTTTGCCGCAGCTCTTTGGGCCCAGCTCTGGCACATCCGCGCCCCCGGCCCGCTCATCGCCCCTGCAGACCTGCTCCCTGCCCACATCCCCCACCACCCCGCACGCTCGGCCCGCCCCACCGATCTCGCCGGCGCACTGCTCACCGCCTTGACATCGCCGCTCCCTGCGCCCGCACCGCTCGCGGCAGACCCCATCGCCCCCGCGACCGCCCTCCACCGCGCCATCCAACATCTGCTCGCGCTTCCCACGACCGCTGCAACCTGATCTCCGCTCCGCTGTCACCTCTCACCTGACATCCATGCTGTCCCCCGCCCAATCCCTCCACCTCGAAGCCCTCGCCGCCAAGGCCCGCGCTCACCAACCCATCACCCTCCTCTGCGTCTGCCTTGGCAATATCTGCCGAAGCCCACTGGCCAAGGCCCTTCTGCAGCATCATGCCAATGCTCGGGGCTTGGCTCCTGTCCTCACCATCGACAGTTGCGGAACGGGCTCGTGGCACGTTGGCGCAGATGCTGACCCTCGCACGCACCTGATCGCGGCGAAGCATGCGGTTGTGCTGTCGCACGTTGCAAGGCAAGTTGATGAGCACGAGGACCATCGCTTCGACCTCATCCTGCCGATGGATCAGCGCAACCTCGCCGACCTGCTTGATCTTGGCCTCCCAGCAGAGCGCACCATGCTGTTCCGGCGCTTCGATCCTTCGTGTGCGGCGCTGCCTGACCACAAGATCGACGTCCCCGATCCCTACTACGGCGCACACGACGGCTTCCAAACCGTCTTCGACATGCTCGACGCCGCGACCCAAGGCCTCTTCGATCGCCTCTACACGGACAAAGCCCGGCAGTAGCAGTCAAACGCCACCATCACGCCCCGCGCCACACCTTCACTTTCGTTTTTCGTTTTCTCGCTGTCGCGCTCACGCCCGCGGATGATGCTTCTTGTGCACCTGCCGCAGGCGCGAACGATCCACATGCGTGTAGATCTGCGTCGTGGCGATGTCCGCGTGCCCCAGCATCTCCTGCACGACTCGCAGGTCCGCCCCGCCCATGAGCAGGTGCGTCGCGAAGCTGTGTCGGAGCATGTGCGGATACACCTTGAGCCCCGCGAGCTTCGCATACTGACTCACCAGCTGCCACACCCGCACCCGTTCGAGCGGCCGTCCCGTCGCCGACAGCAGCAGCCGCCCCTTGCTCACGCCCGGTTTGTCGAGTGCAGGCCGCTCCTCGCGCACATACGCCTGCACCGCCGCACGAGCCGGCTCGCCCATCGGCACCAGCCGCTGCTTGTTGCCCTTGCCCGTCACTCGCACGACGCCGATGGTCATCTGCACGTCGTTCAGTTCAATCGAGCAGACCTCCGAGGCCCGCAGCCCGCTGGCGTAGAGCAGTTCGAGCAGCGCGCAGTCGCGGAGCGGAAACGGCGACCCGCCGCTTTGACGTCGGGTGGTCGCACTTCCATGCTCGGCTCGGAGCACCGACGAACCCGCGGCGTCCAGCAACTTCTTCACCTGTGCCGGACTGAGCACGTCTGGCAGCTTCTTCCATCGCGTGGGCCGCTCCAGCAGTCGGCACGGATCCTCTGTGACGTAGCCACCGGTCATCGCCCATCGGAAGAACACCCGGATCGCCGCGAGATGCCGCACGATCGACACCGCATCCAGCCCGCGTTTGGTCTTCAGTTCCGTCAAGTGTTCCGACAACATCCGAGGCGTGACATCCTTCAGCCCGCCCGGCCCCGCCACCCCGCGCTCCGTCACGCTCCACAACAACTGCGCCGTGTCCCGCCCATACGCCTCCAGCGAATTGGGCAAGAGCCCGCACTCAATCCGCAGGAACCCCAGAAACGCCGTATGCAAGTTTGCAAACGCGCCGGGCGGCCGACTCAAGCTGGGCAACGCCTCGGCATCTTCGCGCGGCAACGCCTTGGCCTCGACAACGCTGTCGGCCTTCGCCCCACTCCCCACCACTTGACCATGCCGCTTCGCCATCTCCCCCCACTATCGACCAACCAAGCAGCGAAACACAAACCCAGTGCCCAATGCCCAGTCCCCAGCGCCTCCACTTACCCGAGCAACTGCAACGCCGACTGGGGCTGGCTGTTGGCCAGACTCAGCACGTTCGTTGACGCCGACACCAGAATCTGCTGCCGCGTCAGGTTCGCCGTCTCCACCGCAAAGTCCGCATCGCGCACGCTACTCTGCGCGGCGGTGGTGTTCTCGAGGTTGATGTTGAGGCTACGAATCGTCGCGCCCACGACGTTCTTCTGGAACGCCCCCAGTCGCCCGCGCACGCTCGACACCTGCCTGATCGCCTCATTCACAACGTCCTGGGCCTGCTGGATGTCGCCCGACGCAGCGTTGTTGGCTTGCCCGCTCGCGAGGCTGTTCAGGAACCCCTGCGCGACCGATCCAAGCTTGCTCGTCGACATCTCCGCGATGCCCAGGCTCACCTTTCCGTTCATGTCCACGCGACTTGAAAGCTGGAAGTTTGCTCCGCCGTCGAGAATCGAGAACGCTGGCGTGCCCGCACCGGCTGCGCCATCAACATTCCCGATCGTCTGCGCCTGAGCGACCGACAACCCCACCGACACGTCGAGGAAGTCGGTCGAGAGGCTCAGCGAGAGACCGATTCCCGTGGCGGCTGCGCCGTTGATGGTTCCCTGCACATCTCGGCCCGTGTCGCGAATCATGCTTGCGCCGTCGGCAAAGTCCGCGATCTGCGTCGTCTGGGCTGCGCCAAAGTTCGTGGCCTGCATGCCGTAGATTCCCGTGCCACCCGCGCCGGGCGTCAGGCCGCCATCATCGATGGAACGGACACTGACAATTTCCTTGGATCCGAATCCCTCGCTGACCAGGCGAACGCCAGTGCCCGAGACCGTCGCGGAGACGCCCGTCACGTCCGTGAACTGGTTGACGACGTCGCGAATCTGGGTGAGGCTCGTGCCACTCGCGAACGTGAATTCCCGCGTGCCCGACTTGCCGCCCACTTCAAACTTGAGCTGCGCTGTCGCGCTCGAAAGGTCCAGGTTGGATGTGCCCAGCGACAGGAACAGCCCGCCGCGCTGGGCCGATTGCGTCACGGCGACGTTCACTCCCATGCTGGCGCCCGAGAACTTCGCCCCGTTGATCCGCATGCTCGAGACGTTCGCGGTGTTGCGACCAGACGTGGTGAAGTCGAAGTTTCCGTTGAGCAGCTTGATGCCCTGGAAGTTGGTCGCGTTGCTGATCCGGTCGATGGTCCCGAGGATCGAGTCGATCTGCAACTGATTCGCATCCTTCTCTTCCTGCGACAGCCCAGCGTCGCTCGCGGTCGCCGTCAAGATCCCTTGCAGTTCCGTCAGCAGGCCGCTGAGCTCCTGCAGGCCCCCTTCCGCGATATTCATCACCTGGTCGGCGCGATCCGCGTTCGCCAAGGCCTGCCCGAGGGCCTTCTGCTCCGCCCGCAGGTTCTCGCTGGCGATCAGCCCAGCGGGGTCGTCCTTGCCGCGGACGAGCTTCACGCCCGTCGACAGCCGCTCCAGCGCCGAGTTGAGCGCGTTGTTGTTTCCGGCGAGCACCCGCTGGGCGATCATGGACTGCACGTTGCTATTGATTCGGGACATGGTGATTCCTTGCAACCGTTCAAAGCTCGCCACGCGCCACACGCGTCGCGACCGGTTTGATCGGTGCCGCACCACCTCGCTTGCAGGAACCTCCCAGTCCTCACTACCAGTTTCGCCCTTCTTGCGCGAAACTTTCCGCACACCTCTCCTTCCCGGCGTTTCCCCTCCACCCCGCACGCCCGCCCCCACCGTTACAAGTTCACAATCGCTCGAAGAGCGTGGGTGGAAGGGAATTTCGATTTCAGCACAGAGACACAGAGATCAGGAGAAGGCGGAGTGGGCTAGATGGTGGTAATGGCACACCCATGCTTTCTCTCCTCTTTCTCTCTGTCTCTGTGTCTCTGTGCTGAAAACGAGTCACCAGC
Source organism: Phycisphaerales bacterium (assembly GCA_022843045.1). GTDB lineage: Bacteria > Planctomycetota > Phycisphaerae > Phycisphaerales > UBA1924 > BJHL01. The sequence goes on along the minus strand of JALHOJ010000018.1, from coordinate 38,298 downwards.
AGCCCAAATGCAGCAAGGCCCCGACGCCTTCGCGCCGGGGCCCTGTGGACTCGCGGTTCAATTGCGGGCCGTCAAGCCCGCTCCTCCGTCACCTGGGCTTAGCCAAGGAGCTGGAGGGCCGACTGGGGCTGGCTGTTGGCCAGGCTCAGCACGTTCGTCGCCGCCGAGACCAAGATCTGCGAACGGGTCAGGTTCGCCGTCTCGGCCGCGAAGTCGGCGTCGCGGATGCTGCTCTGGGCAGCCGCGGTGTTCTCAAGGTTGATGTTCAGGCTGCGGATGGTCGCACCGACCACGTTCTTCTGGAACGCGCCCAGGCGACCGCGGGTGCCCGAAACTTCCTTAATGGCCTGCGCGACGGTTTCCTGGGCAGCGCCCACGTCACCGTTCACAACGTTGTTGGCCTGGCCGCTGGCGAGGCTGCTGAGGGCCGAGGTGCCGGCGGTCTGACCCAGCTTGCGGCTGGCGATTTCGCCGATGCCCAGGCTCACCTTGCCGTTGATGTCGACCTTGCTGGCGAGCTGGAAGTCAGCGCCGCCGCCGGTGATGTAGAAGGCCGGAGTGTTCGCGCCGCCGCTGCCGTCGACGTTGCCGATCGCCTGCGCTTCGGTGGACGAGAGGCTCACCGACACATCGAGGAAGTCGGTCGAGAGGCTGAGGTTGAGACCCACGCCGTTGGCAACCACGCCGTTGATGGTGCCCTGGACGTTCTGGCCGGCGTCGCGGATGGTGTTGCCACCGTTGGTGAACTCGGCCGCCTGCGCGCCAGCAGCGTTGAAGTTCGTCGCGTTCAGGCTGTAGATGCCCGAAGTGCCGGCAGCGATGCCGCCGTTGTTGATCGAACGGACGCTGACGAATTCGCTCGACCCGAAGCCTTCGCTCGTGAGCTTGATGCCCGTGCCGGAGACCGCGGCGGTGACGCCCGTCACGTCGCTGAACTGGTTGATCGCGTCGCGAATCTGCGTGACGCTGGTGGCGCTGGCGAAGGTGAACTCGCGGGTGCCCGACTTGCCGCCGACTTCAAACTTGAGCTGGGCCGTTCCGCTCGACAGGTCGAGCGTGGCCGCACCCAGCGACAGGAACTGGCCGCCGCGCTGGGCCGACTGCGTCACCGCGACGTTCACGGCCAGGCTGCTGCCCGTGAACTTCGCGCCATTGACCTTGGCCGACACGCTGCCCGTGTTGAGGCCCGAGGTCGTGAAGTCAAAGTTGCCGTTCAGCAGCTTGATGCCCTGGAAGTTCGTGGCGGTGCTGATGCGGTCGATGGTCTGCAGGATCGAGTCGATCTGCAGCTGATTCGCTTCCTTCTCTTCGCTGGACAGGCCGGCCTCGCTGGCGCTGGCCGTCAGGAGGCCCTGGAGTTCGGTCAACAGGCCGCTGACTTCCTGCAGGCCGCCTTCGGCGATGTTCATGACCTGGTCGGCGCGATCCGCGTTGGCGATCGCCTGGCCCAGGCTCTTCTGCTCGGCCCGGAGGTTCTCGCTGGCGATGAGGCCCGCGGGATCGTCCTTGCCGCGGGTGATCTTGAGACCCGTGCTCAAGCGCTCAAGCGAAGTGTTGAGGCCCGAGTTGTTCTGGCCCAGCACGCGCTGAGCGATGAGCGACTGAACGTTGGTGTTGATACGAGACATAACTGAAAAACCTCCGTGCTTGGTGAGCCCCGCGAGTCCAATCGCGGGCTGATCTGATCCAACCGGTAAACGTTCCGGCTGGGATGAGCCCGTGCCCACAAGGCCCGGAGCCCCGACCCTCAGGATCCATCCCGAAGGCCGATCCACACCGAAACAAACCGGCGTGGACCGGAGCGGCATCGACGCAGACAGGAGGTCAATTCAGTTGTGGCAGATAAATCACGCCCCTTGGCCCAACTTTCCCGCAGCACAGGGGCTACGACCAGCGCAAAAGCAAGCAGGGCCACCCGTGTTCGGGTGGCCCTGCGAAGCAATCGATTCACCAATAGTGGGGGGCTCAGGGCCCTCCCTTCTTTACCCACCCAGCAACTGCAGCACCTGCTGGCTCTGCTGGTTCGCCAAACTCAGCGTCGACGTGCCCGCCGACACCAGAATCTGCGAACGTGTCAGCTTGCTGGTCTCGAGCGCAAAGTCCGCGTCGCGGATCCGGCTCTCGCTCGCCGTCAGGTTCTCGAACTGCGACTGCAGGCTGCGGGCGTTGGTGTCCAGCACGTTTCGCTCGAAGGCACCCAAGCGTCCGCGAAGCTCTGTGATCTCGTCGATGGACCCCTTGAGAATCTCTTGCGCGTCCGCGAAGTCGTTGCCTCGCTGCACCGCCGCTTCGATGCTGTTGCGTCCGCCCGTCTTGAGGGAGGAGAGGAACTCCACGCCCACGCTGGTGTCCGAAGCGCCCAGCCGAGAGGCCGCCACCGAAGGAATCCCGAAGTTGGCCTGTTGCAGGGCCGTCACCTCCGGCCCGAGTTGGAACAGCGCGCCGCCACCAGTGACATAGAAGCTCGAAGGCGTTGCGCCCGGGCGGATGCCCGCGTCCTCCGACAGCCGGATGTAGGCTCCCAGCGACACCGAGTTGACGGTGACTTCCAGCCCCTTGCCGATCGCGAGTGATCCGTTCACCAAGGCCGTGACGTCGCGACCGCTGTCGATCTCCGCCGCCACCAACGAACCCCACGGAATCGTCGCGGGAAGGGCGGTCGCGTCCGTGAGCTTGAACGTCTGGAACGAGTTGCCAGAGGAGGGCGGGCTGATCCGCTTGACGCTGACGAAGTTCTCCGAGCCGTACTCGCTGGTGCGGAAGACCAATCCGCTCTGGGGCGAACCACCCACCAAGAGAGTCGCTTCGACGCCCGTGAACTGTGTCAGGGCGTTGACCGCCGTCACCATCGCCGTATACGTGGTATTCGACTGGAACGTGATCTCCTGGACGCCCTTGGGACCCTTGATTTCCAGCGTCATCGTGGACATCAACGCACCGTCTGGCGCCGCACCCGGGTTGTCCCCGTTCAGGAACAACGCGCCCTTCTGGGCCGACCCGAGCACGTCCACCGTCACTTGCAGGCTCTGGGCGTTGATCAAGCTCGCGTTGCGGATCTGGGCCACGCTGATCGCGCTGGTCCGGATGCCCGACGTGCGATAGTCCAGCGTCCCGTCCAGGAGCCGCAGCCCGCCGAAGCTTGCCGTGTTGCTGATGCGCGTGATCGACTCGATGGCCGAGTCAATCTGCAGCTGGTTCGCCGCGCGTTCCTCGGCAGAAACCGCACCCGTGTTCGCCGATTCGACAATCAGCGCACGGATCGAGTTGAGCAGGTCATTGACCTCGGCCAAGGAGGCCTCGGTGGTCGAGATCACGCTGCTGGCGCGATCCGAGTTCTTGATGCCCTGCTCCACGCCCGTGATATCCGAGCGGATGCGCTCTGAGATGATCAGCCCGGCGGGGTCATCCGCCCCGCGGTTGATCCGCAGGCCGGTCGACAGCCGTTCCAGCCGCAGGTCCAGCTCGCGCTGGTTGCGACCCAGATTGGCCTGGGAGATCACACTTGAGACGTTGGTGTTGATTCGTGACATGGCAATCCTCCGTGATTGCTCGACTTAGGAAGTCTCGCGAAAAACCACATGCAAACCCGCGAGACGCTCGGACACTCCGTGTGCGAACCTGATTCGACCGCTGAAACCCGAAAGCCCCTGCTTTTCGGGTCTCTCTCCCTCCGCAACTGGCTTGCCAAACCCCTTTTCATCCGCGAAATCGCGGCCTTTCCAAGGTCTTTGGCCCACCTGCGTCCCCCTACGCGGCTGCTAGCCCGCGTCCTGCGCCCGCTTGGGCACCGGCACCGCCGGCATCGCCCGAGGCGGCATGATCGGAATCGGCGCCGGCGGCGGAAGCCCAGATGGACCGCCCAACGGCACCGAATTGGTGTTCGTACTCAACCCGGGGCCGCCAGAAGCGACACCGGATGTCAACTGAGAGGTTCGAGTCCGAGCCAGACTCGGCACGCCCTTCATCGAAGGCCGCCCGAACATCGCCAGGTCGTTCCCGACCCGCGACGCCTGCTCGTTCTCACGCTTGATCGCCTCGTACACCTCCTTGCGGTGCACAGCGACCTTTGACGGTGCGGTGATGCCTAATCGGACCTTGTCGCCGCGAATGTCGACGACGGTGATCTCGATGTCATCACCGATCATAATTGTTTCGTCCCGCTGACGGGAGAGGACCAGCATGGGATTGCCCTTCCGTGGGATCCAAGGTGGTGAAGTGGTCCGGCGCATCCTGCGCCACGATTGTTTGAAACGGAGAAACGATGATCCGGTGAGACGTTGAAGAGAAAGCAAAGCGTTGTCGACGGCTCATCACCGTCTCACCGTTTCACTGACTCACCGTCTCATGAATCAAGCGGACATCGCATGCGCCGGAGCGTTGGTCGCCCCCACGCGCACCAGCGGATGCCGCGTCGTCCACCGCTTCTCGGCAAGCACCATCTGCTCACCGACCTTGTTGACGGTGTTGATGACCAGGGGCCCCTGCATGTTGCCAGTGAGCGTCTGATCAACCTTGTTGACAATGACAAAAACCTGCGCGTCCTCGAGCTTGGCCAGCCCCAGGTCGCCCATCTGCTCAGGCCGGATCGGCACCGAGTAGTCGGACACGAACAGGCTGGGATCCGTCACGACAAACGCCAGACTGGGCTCATCCACGCACTGCAGCCAGAAAAAGGCCGCGTCCGCGCCAGGCTCGAGCAACGCGTACCGCGTGAACTGCGAGAACCCCAGCAAGCCCTTGGGAATGTGAATGATCCGATCATCGCTGATCGAAAGCACCCCGAAACGAGTCGTCCTGACTTCCATGTTGCACGCTCCGCTGCAAGTGAAATACTGTCCAACACACTCGAACTTCAGCACAGAGACACAAAGACGAGGAGGAAAAGGAGAAAACCGAAATCCCGACGTCCATTCCCTCACGCACCCTGCTCTCTTCTCCTCTTTCTCCTGATCTCTGTGTCTCTGTGCTGAAATCGATCAACCTCTGTCTACTGATGGCCTTGACTACCGCAGGAAATCCAACAAACTCAGCCGCTGCGCCGCCGCCGTCGTCTGCAATCCAGCCTGATACTGCGTCTGCAGCAGGCTGTACCGCGTCGCGGCCTCCGCAAGGTCCAAGTCCCGAAGCGACGACCGCGTCGCCTCGTCGAGCACCGAGCGATCCGTCTCCCGCGTGAGAGCCGAATCGACCCGTTGCTGGAAACTCCCGACCAGACCCCGCGTTTCCGCGAGCTCATCGCCGAGCGATCCCAACTGTTCCCCCGCAAGCGCGATGCCAGACACGTCGTTGGTCCGAAGGGCCTCCCGAAGGTCCACCAACGCGCTGAACAAACTCTCGCTCCGCACCTTCGCCCGATCCTCGCCCTGCAACGTCCCCGTCGTCGCGTCCCAGGTTCCGTTGAACAGCCCCAACTGCTCCGCCGCCCGCGAGTTGTTCTCGGGCAAGACCGTCACCCGGTTCGCAAACGACGGATCCTGTCGGAGCGTGATCCCGTTCCCGTCGCTCGCCAGCCCCGCCACCAACGCCGTCCCCGCCACGCCCGCCGCGGCCAGCTGGGTCTGAATCTGGTTGTTGATCACATCCACGACGTTCTGCACCGTCGTCAGGTCCGTCGGCCGCAGGTCAATCACGATCCGCGTCTGGGCCCCGTTGCCCAGCGTGATCGCAAAGTCCGCATTGAGATCAACGTTCACCTGCCCACCCGCAGGCGGCGACTGCCCATCGACGACCTCAACGCCCCGCCCGAAGTTCATATCGCTGACCCGCGTTGTCGCCCCAAACGACCGAATGCCCAGCCGAGCCGCAGTATCGCCACCCAGGTACTCCCCGATCGACATGCTGTTCTGCGAGCCGCTGGCGACCTCAGTCAAGACGTCCAACGCCGTGCCACTCGCGTTGATGTCCACCCGCAACCCCAGGTTCGACCCCTCAATCGCGTTCTTGACGTCCTGCACCGTCTGCGCATTGGTCAAGTCCACCACCGCCGCCCGCCCTGCGTTCGCCACTCGAATCCGGCCCAGCGGCAGCGTGACCCCCTGCAAAGCCGAGAGTTCGGTCCGCAGCGTGATCTTGGGATTGAGGTCCAGCCCGGTGGGCGCACTCGGGTTGTACACCGTGACTGGCTCGGTCACGAGCCCCAGGTCCCGCCCCGTAATCCCCGTCCCAATGTCAAATACCTGGACCGTGTTCGCGCCGGCAAGGTCGAAGGAGATCGCCCCGCCATTGGTCCGCACCCCGCCAGGCCCCAGCACCGTCGTCCCCGTCTCCGTCTCATACGCCCGGATCGCGTTCTGCACGCGGTCCAGCACGTCCCCGATCGTGTCGCTCCCCGTGGTCTCAACCCGAATCCTCGTCCCACTGTTGATCGACAACTCAATCGGCCCCAGCGACACGCCCAGCGCCCGCCCGCCGCGAACATCCGTCAGCCGCGTGTCCCGCGTGAGACTCGGATTGAGGTCCACATCCGCCCGCACCCGCGAACTGGCCCGCGCAATCGCGCTCCCGCCCACCGTAATCGGCACCGCAGAAGCCTGTCCCGTGTCGGTCGTGAGCCCGTTGCCCTGTCCCGAGTACCGGAAGTAGTTGTAAAACCCCTGCACCGGCGCGATCGTCGAGGTCGTGCCTCCCAGCAGGTACCCCGCGACCCCTTCGCGATTGGCGATGTTCATCATCGCCACCAGCATCTGATCAATCACCGTCGCTTGCGCGGCCCGTTCCGCGGGGCTGCTCGTCAGGTTCGCCTGATCGCTGGAGATGTCTCGCGCTTCCTGAGCCACGCCCAAGGCCTCGTCAAACGTGTTGTCGAGCACGTTGAGCGAACTCCGCGCGTGATCGAGGTTGCGCTTGAGCTGGTCGGTGATCTCCAGGCGGTCATCCAGCACGCCGATGGTGCTTGCCTTCACAATGTCATCGCTCGCCCGAATGATCGCGCGCCCGGTCGCAATCTGCTCCTGCACCCGCGCCAGCGACACCCCATTGCGATTGATGTTCGACAAAAACACCTTCGAAGAAAGGATGTTGGGCACCCGCGTCAGGTTGGGAGGAATCGAAGCCATTGCTTTGTCACTCCGTCACTTCGTCACTTCTTCAGATCAGCGAGATCAACGTCTGCGTCATCTCATCCACCACGCTGATCAGGCGTGCCGACGCCTGATACTGCCGCTGGAACTGCAGCAGATTCACCGACTCTTCGTCGATGCTCACGCCCGACACCGCCGCGACCTGGCTTTCCAGGCTCTCGCGCACCACGCCCGCAGCCTGAGCCGCGCTGGTCGCTTGCGCCACCGACGCCGACACCCGCTGCACCGTCTGCCGCCAGATTTCTGGAATCGCAGCGCCCAGCCCCGTGCTCTCGCTCTGCAACCGCGCGATGCCCAGCGCGGTGCCGTTCTCCACCAACTGCCCCTCGACGATCCGCCCGGACGCAAGCCGCGTGGGGTCGGTCGCAAGGTCACTGCGCACCCCGATCGTCGCCGCGTTGGTCCCCGTGAAGAACGCGTTCACGCCCAGCGCCGCCAGCACACCCGACGAATCGTCTTGAAAGTTGAAGCTGAACCCCTCCTCCGCCGTGATCTCCACCTGCCCCTGAGCGTTAAACCGAGCCCGGATCCCCTCCACCGCGTCCAACCCCGCCACGATCTGGGCCACTGTCGTGTCATCCGTCGTCCCCGCGACCCCCGCGTTCGTCACCCCATCCAAGTCAACATCAATCCGCCGCTCCGTGATCGCCCCCGTCGTGTTCTGCTTCACGCGCACGACAAACCCACCATTGCTCGCCGAGAACGGCAAGGCACCAAACGTCGCGTTCAGCGGGTCATTGATCGCCCGCGTCCGATCCGCCAGCGCCACCGCCTGCGTCCCCGACAAACTCTGATACCCCGCCGTCGTCGTCCCCGTGCTGTGCAGCTTGTTCACTTCCCAGATCAGTTGCTGCGTCACGTTGTCGAGCTGCCCGATCACATCCTCAACCACGCCCCCGCGGCTCGCGAGCAACGCCCCGATCGATCCCGACTGGATATCCAATCGCGACCCGTCGTTGCGCGTCACCACGCTGACATCCAAATCTCCCTCAGGCGTCGTCACCCGCCGCAGCTCCATCCCGCGGGCCTGGCTTCCCAGCACCACCGGGATCGACCCGATCAGCACATCCATCCCCTCGCGCCCGCGATCCACCACATTCACCGGCAGGATCTCGGACAGATTCGTCACCAACTGATCCCGCGAATCCCGCAGCACGTTCGCCGGCTGCCCATTGACCTCCGCGTCGCTGATCGCCTGGTTCATCGAGGCAATCTGCTCGATGATGGAGTTCGCCTGCGCGACCATCCCCGAAAGCTGCTCATCGATCTGCCCGCGCTGCCGCACCAGATCGCTGTTCACGCGCCGCACAAAGCTCGCGAGCTTCTCGCCTTCCTGCACCACCGCCGCCGACGATTGCGTCTGGTTGGCTCGCTCGGACCAACTGCGGAAGAACTGAGTCAGTTGGCTCGAGAAGTCGTTGTCACCCAGTTCGCCAAGGATCGACTCCACCTGGCTGTACAAACTCAGCAGCGCGTTGGCCCCGGCCTGATCGCTGCCCGTCGCCCACAGCCGCTCCTGCATCGCCCGATCAACCTGACGCTCAATCGATGACACGACCACGCCCGCGCCGATCGAAATCTGCGGCACCGCCCCGCCCCCACGCAGCGGATTCAATCGCGCGATCTGCCGGGAGTACCCGGGCGTCGCCGCGTTCGCCATGTTGTTACCGGCGACCTGAATGCCGATCTGACTCGCATTCAGTCCAGTCCGCCCGACGTTGAGTGCCGCCGTGAGGCTCATGCAGGGCAGGACGCAAATGGCGGGCCAGCGGCGGAGCCGAAAGCGAAAAGCAACAAAGCGAAAAGCGAAAATGAAGGCTGCTTCGATGCGTCTTCATTGATCGCTTTTCGCTTTACAGCTTTTCGCTTTATGGCTACCCAGCCAGATCCACCGCCCCCACCACCACGCCCCCAGCCTCCACCACCCCGCGCCGCGAATACGTCCCCGCGTGCGACAGCGTCTTGCCCACCTGCCGCACCATCCCTTCCATGTGGGCCATCAGCGTCATCGTCGCGCTTCGAAGGCTCGCAGCCTCCTGCGACACCCGCGTCACCAGAGCCCGCAGCGTCGCCGCCGCCGCTGCGAGCTTGCCCCGCACGTCTCCGGGCGTGCACTTGGCCAGATCGCTGAGCGTGACCTTCTCCACAGGCGTCCCCGCAAGCGTCGCAAACGCCCGCACGCTTCGTGCGACCAACTCCCGCCGCCGCTGATCACACGCCGCGGCGTCCCGCGTCAGCCGCTGCTGCTCGTTCGTTGCCGCCGCGATCGCCTTCGCATCCGCCCGTCGAATCGCCTCCCGATGCCCCGCCACGCTGGCCGCGAGTCGCTCATAAACGTCGGTAAAGTCCCGCAAAAGGCTCCCCAAAGCCTCGGCGAGCACCGCGGGACTCATCGAATTCGTTGAAGCGTTCGCCTGCATCACGTTCGTCTTCATCGCGCCCCCACTCCATCACCCAACCCACCCCTCCGCGTTTCTCCTCGTAGCTCCGCCCCCTCCGCGATCGCCTTCTGCACCTCTCCTCCGCCCCCCGCCTTCACCCGCTCCAGCATCCGCTCCTTCACCTTCTCCACCAATGCCCAATTGCCGCTCCGCACCAGCTTCAGCGCAAACGCGTTGTCCAGCATCCCCCGAAAGCTCTTCTCCCCGCTCGTCGGCTTGAACGGCTCGGCGGCCCACGTGCTCTCCCGCATCTTCGAAATCACCGGCTGCACCAACGCCACGGAGATCAGGTTCTCTGCACCTTCGGTCGCCGCCTGCACCGGATCCAGCGGAGCATCCTGGCGAGCCTTGGACAGCACCGACGCAAAAATCCGCTGATCTGAGGCCCGCGCCGCATCCCGCGACGTCAACGCCGACAACCCAGTTTGTGCACTCTCAACCCGCATCAGGTTCACCTCGAATCGGACGTCAAACGCCCTTCGATTTCAGCACAGAGACACAGAGATCAGGAGAAAGATGAGGAAGAAAGGAGTGTGCGTGGAGTTCTGAATCCGCGCGACTTCTTGACCCAGCCCTGTTCTCCTCTTTCTCCCAGTCTCTGTGTCTCTGTGCTGAAATCGAATCACCACAGACTCAATCCACCACCAGCTTCGCTTCCAGCTTGCCCGTCTTATGCAGCATCTGGAGAATCTGGATCTGATCCGCCGCAGGCACGCTCAACTTGTCCAGGGCCGCCAGCAAGTCGGTCAACCGCGCTGCCTCTCCCGCCTTCGGTGCCGTTGCCAGATCCGTCCACCGCCCCCTCTTCGTAATCGGATTCTGCGGGCTCGCCACGGGCGTTGGGCTTGTCGTCGTGATCTGCAGGTCCTTGTGCGTGATCGCCACCGGCGAAATCGTCACGTTCCCCGTCACGATGATCGCCCCGCTCCGTGAGTTCACGATCACCTGAGCGGGCAGATCCAGGAACTCCGTCTTGACTTCCGTGCCCAGAACCTGGGCCAGAAACAGCGCCTTGTTGCTTCGTTCCTCCCGAGGCACCGTGACCGCGATCCGCCGATCATCCAGTACCTTCGCCACCGTCGGCGCGTCTGGGTTGGCCCGCCCCGCCACCACCACGCTGTCCTGAATCGCCTCCGCCACCGCGCTCGCAGCCCCCCAGCCGGCGAACGGCGCATCCAGCACGAGATTGAACGAATCCCCGACTTCCGGCATCAGAATGTCGCGAATCATCCGCGCCCCGCCCCGCACCCGCCCGCTGGTCGGCACGCTGTCATCCTCAAGTTCGATCTTCCCCTGCGCAATGGCGTACACCGGGCTTCCCGGCAGCGGCCCCTGCATGCTCGTCAGATACAGCTCGCCACCCTTCAGGCTGCTCGCCGTGTTCAGCGTGCTCACCGTGACGTCAATCGTGTCGTCCGCGCGGGCACCATCCCGCCGCACTGTCGCCGTCACGCTGACCAGCGCGATCGACTTGATCTCGCTCTTGCCCTTGGTGACTTCCTCAGGCAGCCCGATCCCTTGCCCGTTGTTCTTGAGCAGCGCAACCAGCGGCCGCGCCACCGCAAGGTCCTTGGACGAATCCCCCGTCCCAGGCAACCCAATCACCAGCCCCACGCCGCGCAGCACCGATTCGCCCTGCCCCTCGATGCGTGCAAGTTCCTTGACCGTGCTGCCCCCGTGCGCGCTGGGCGTCCAAGCCATCAGCGCAGCAATCACCACCCACGCGCAACAACCAGCCCCAAGCCCCGAAATCACGGATAGCACGCGTCTCATGCAAGGCCCGGACGCAACGGCGATGCCATGTGCACGATCGCTCAGGCACGATCTATTTCAGCACAGAGACACAGAGAAGAGGAGGAAGAGGAGAGGGAACTGATTGATTGCGATTCCACACGAGTTGACCGTTCGTCCCGCCGCCTTCCCTCTCTTTTCTCTTTTCTTCTTCTCCTCTTGCTCCCAATCTCTGTGTCTCGGTGCTGAAATCGAATCTCCAGGGGCTACGGCACCCAATACCGCCGCTCACTCCGATACTGCACGCCTTCCTGCCGGAAGTACACGTACGAGTTCGTCTGCGTCGAGAACCAGACCCGGCCGGGCCTGTCGAGCGTGGGTCGGCGCCAGTCTGGCCACGCCGCCTGCTCATAAGCCGACTCCGGCCCGCGAATGCCGAGCTGCTCATCCCGCCAGGGCGCAACCGCGACTTCAACGCCGTTGGCCTCGCGCGCCAGCGCCACCGCCTCGCCGTCAAACACCACTTCGTTCGCGTGGCCCTGATCCCCAACCCACAGCCCACTGCTGTACCGAGGCACTTCACTCGCGCACCCGCCCAGCCCAATGCCCGCCCCGATCACGCTCGCAGCGCACCAGAGGACCACCCGTCCCGCCCGAAAACAAAAGCGCGGATAGCCCCCGAAATGTTGCCCGATTTGCACATGTCCCATGATCTCACCCTGGTGCGAACACCATGCCCGGGCGACCATGCCCCACTATTCCGCACCAGCAGCCATGCCGTGCGTCTCTCCCCGCCGCCGCGTTGCCTGCACGCAACACCCACCACTCCCTCCGAGCGCAACGCCGCCCCGGTTCCGGACCAAATTGATCCGTGACCGGGGCGGCGATCTCCTGCGTCATGCTCGCGTCTCAAAACCCGCGAGCGAAGGATCAGATCCAGGCCTTACTTCTTCTTGCTGGCCTTCTTCTTGCCGGCCTTCTTGCCAGCCTTCTTGGCGGCCTTCTTGGCGGCCTTCTTCTTGCCCGTCTTCTTCCCGGCCTTCTCAGCCTTGCTCTTCGCGGCGAGGTCCGCGCGGTGCGCGTTCTCATACTGCTGAATGTCCTTGAAGCTCCCGTCCGCAGCCCGGACCGCGTACAGCTTTTTGCCAGAGGAAGAACGATGCGTCGTGCGTTTGGCCATAACTCTTGATTCCCTTCAACTCCGCGCCGCCCGCAAGCCCTCCAAAGGCCCGTTGACCGCGCGACTCTGATAACCACCAGCCTATCGGAACTCTCCCAGTTCCGCAAGCACAAGTTTGGGCGCCGTGCGGCAAAAGTTCGCTCGTCCCTCCACACCGCACACCACGTTTCCTCGCCAAACTCGTAGGAAATCTCCCAACTTCGTTTGCACTTCCCCCAGCATCGTGCACATTCCCAACGCAAGAACTGCGTGACCGCTGCGCCCGCGCTCGCCCCATGGCGATCGCGGCGTTCGTGCACGTTGATTCGCGTGGAATCTCGCGGTGAGCCAGCCGCGTTTGGGATCGCGCTCCGCACCCGGATCGCCAGCAAAGAGCAGCAGGAAAGGAAAGACCAGACATGACCATCCGCTCCACCTCCACCATCGGCCTCGCCCTCAGCGTTGCCGCCACCACCGTCGCCCTCGCGGGCCCCGATTGGCAGGAAATCGGCGACGCCGGCAAGTTCGCAGGCTCCGCCCAGCGCACCCTGGGCGTCGGTGCCATCGACTCCATCTCGGGCGAGTTCGCCGCAGGCTTTGGCGAGAACGACTACGAGGACATGTACCTCATCCGCATCGACAATCCCCAGGCCTTCAGCATCACCGTCACCTCCAGTGTGGGCCAGGTCGGCCTCTTCCTCTTCAACGTCACCCAAGCCAACGAGGGCTTCGGCCTGATCGCCCGCACCGAGTCCGGCGCACTCACCAGCGCTTCCAACGACGGCACTCAGGCCGCCGTCAACAACCCGGGCATCTATGCCATCGCCATCGCCGTGCCCGGCTGGTGGCCCAGCAGCAACGGCGGACGCATCTTCAACTTCACCACCGAAGGCGAGACCTCTGGTCCCGATGGCGTCGGGGGCTTGCTGCCGCACACCGGCTGGCAAGGCACGGCCGGCCCCATCGGCGAGTACGGCGTCGACCTCATCGGCTGTGGGTTCGTCGACGTGCCATCCCCCGGTGCCCTGGCCCTCGGCGGCCTCGGCGGCCTCCTCCTCGCCCGTCGTCGTCGCTGAGTATGAGTTCTAGGACTTTCCCAAAGTCCCAAACCCGTACCCCATCAAGGTGATCCCACTGGATTGACCAGCGTCAGTCCAGTTTTTCCCATTTTTGCGTTGACACAAACGCTCTCATGTGAAATACTGAGTACCGAAGTATCGCCAACAGGGGTCCGGGCTGGCTTTGTGCTGCGCTCGGACCACCCTCAACGCGTGCATCACGACGGATGAAACACGCCGTCAAAAGGAGAGAAACATGGCCCGTTTCGTTCGCGCCGCCGCGCTCGCGTTGTCCGTTTTCGCCGCCCCCCTCGCCCTCGCAGGCCCTGACTGGCAGGAGCAGGGCGACGCCGGTAAGTTCGTCGGCAGCGCTCAAGCGACGCTGGGCGTCGGTGCCATCGACTCCATCTCGGGCGAGTTCGCCGCCGGCATCCTCGATCCCGATCTCGAGGACATGTACCTCATCTCCATCACCAACCCCTCCGCCTTCAACATCACCGTCACTTCCGCCAACGGCACCCTCGGCCTCTTCCTGTTCAACGTGACCCTCGGCAACGAAGGCTTCGGCCTCGTCGCGACCGTCGCCGGCACAGGCACCCTCACTGGCTCCTCCAACGACGGCTCCCTCGCGGGCGTCAATACGCCGGGCCTGTACGCTCTCGCCGTCGCCGTCCCAGGCCGATACCCCGTGAGCACCCTGGGCCCGATTTTCAACTTCGCCAACCCCAACGAAATCTCCGGCCCCGACGGCTCGGGCGGCTTCCTGCCCCACACCGACTGGGCTGGCACCCCGGGCCCCATCGGCGACTACGGCGTCGAACTCACCGGCAGCGGCTTCTTCGCCGTGCCCACCCCGGGCGCCGCGGCTCTCTTGGGCCTCTCGGGCCTGCTGGCTTCCCGCCGCCGCCGCTGAGCTCATTCCATTCCAAGGCATCAACCAACGCCCGCACTATGCGGGCGTTCTTTTTTGTTCCGGGGACTGCGCATTCACTTCCGATCCATCACGCGATCGCGTTGCAAGGTGACTTCCCGCACCAACCTGCTCGAAGCCCCCCGTGCGCGCGTCGCCACGGCAATCGCCTCAGCAAACGCCTTCGTCGCGCCGCCCAAGTCGCCCGTCGCCGCGAGCGCCTCGCCGATCGCCGCATCAAGCTGCGCCTTCTGCGGCGCAGGCGGATTGAGCGCGTCATCGAGCACCGACTTGGCCGCGCGAAGCAGTTGCAACGCCTCCGTCGCGCGCCCCATCGCCAACTGCGCCTGCCCCGTCGCCGCCTTCGCGTCCGCGATGTCCACCTTCTGCTCGTGGTCCACCTTCGTGTACATCACGTCCGCCTCGGTCGCATTCGCGAGCGCGGCGTCAAGCTCCTCGAGTTCCAACTGCGTCCGCGCCAAACCCGTGAGCGATCCCGCCAGAAGGTGATGCCCGCGTGGATACAGCTTGCGACGAACCTCCACCGCCATTTCAAAGTATCGCTTGGCCTCCGCGAACTTACCCTGCTCCAGCAGGTTCAGCGCCAGGTTGTGCGCCACCGAAGCCGTCCCCGGATGCGTCGCTCCCCGCACCTTCTCCACGATCGCCAACGCCCGCCGCGAGTACTCCTCGGACTTGTCAAACTCCTCCCGTTCGCTATACCACTTCGCCAGGTTGTTGAGCGACTGCGCCACCGGCTCGCTCTCATCACCGAACAGCCTGCGCCGCATCTCCAGCGCGTCCTGATACAGCGGGAACGCCTCGTCCATCCGCTCCAGCCCCATGTAGCACGCGCCCAGGTGCGCCATGCTGAGCGCCACGTCGCGATGATCACCCGTATACAACTGCCTGCGAATCCGCAGCGATTCCTCGTACAGCGGCAATGCCCGCTCATAATCGCGAAGCCACCAGGAAATCGCCGCGAGGTTGTGGATCGCATCCGCCGACGCTGCGGGGTCCGTCGCCAACGTCGCTCCACTCGCGCCCGCGCGTCGCAGTTCCAAAGCGCGTTCCGCGTTCACCTTCGCCTGCCCGTACCGACCAAGCTTGCGATACACGGACGCCATCACCTCGCGGATGACCGCTTCCGTCTCAGGATTGTCGGGCGGCGTCTTTTCGATCTGCGCCATCCCCACGTTGATCACCTCGCGCAGGGTCACATCGGGTGAGTCAAGGCTCGCCGGATCGAGAATGCCTCGAATCAGCTTCAAGCTCTCGCTCGACTTCCTCTCGTTCTTCTTCGCTTCTTCTTCGTTCTGCCGCGCCCGCTCCGCGTTCGCAATCGCCTGTTCCGCGTTCTTCTCCGCGCGCGTCGCGTTCTCCACCGCCTCAATCGCCGCCGCGTTCGCCCGGTTCCTCTCCTGCACGATCCGCGTGATCAGCGTCGCCGATACCACCACCAGCGCCAGCGTCGCCGCCGCGATCGTCCCGGTCAGCGTCTTGTTCTTGCGAACCCACCGCACGCTGCGTTCCTGCGTTGACACAGGCCGCGCCAGGATCGCTTCGTCCGCCAGCCACCGGCGCAGGTCCGCCGCCAGTTCGCCCGCCGTCGCGTAGCGTCGATCCGGGTTCTTCTCGAGGCTCTTGAGCAGGATCGCGTCGATGTCCTTGCCCAGCTCCGGCTTGATCTTGCTCGGCGCGGTCGGCTCGCGATCGGCGATCCACGTCAGGACCTCGCGCAGCGACCCGTTCATGCTGATGGGCAGCTTGCCCGTCATCAGCAGGTACGTCATCACGCCCAGCGAGTACACATCGCTGCGCACGCTCGCCTGGTCCGCGTTCCCCGCCGCCTGCTCGGGAGACATGAACGCGACCGTGCCCAAGAGCTGCCCCGCCCCGCTGATCGTCACGCCAGTCTGCAAGGGCGATGAACTGCTCTCCCCCGTCTGCTTGGCCAATCCAAAGTCAAGCAAGTGCGGCTTGCCCTGCTTGTCCACCAGCACGTTGCCGGGCTTCAAATCGCGATGCAGCACCCCGCGCTGGTGCGCGTAATCCACGCTGTCGCAGATCTCGCACATCATCTGCGCCGCCTTCCGCGCGTCCGACTTCCCGGGCGGCATCACCGCATCCAGCGGCTCCCCGTCCACAAAGTCCATCGCGTAGAAGTACAGCCCCTTGCGCACGCCCGAGTCGAGAATCGGCACGATCCCCGGGTGCTGCAAGCGCGCCACAACTTCCACTTCGCGCGCAAATCGCGTCCGCGCGAGTTCGCTCGCCAGCGCGGCTTCCGGCAGCAGCTTGATCGCCACCCGCCGCCCCGTCGCCAGTTGAATCGCCTCGTACACCACGCCCATCCCGCCCTTGCCCGCCGCGCGAACAAGGTCATACCCATCAATGATCGGGAATCCGCTCGCGCTCACAGCCGGCTGGCTCGCCTGACTGACATGCGGGTTCACATATGCGCTCGCGTGCACGCTCGGCCCACCCGCCGGCGCCGCGCTCTTCGGCGCGCCGCTGCCCGCAGCCGGCGCAGTGGGAATCGGCACAGCCACCGGCGGCGGCGTGCCCGTCGCCTTCCCAGGAATGTCCTGCGTGACGTCATATCCCGAAGCGCCCAACCCCGAGCCTGACTCCGACTTGCTCGCGCTCCAATCCACTGTCGCGTTGATCCCCGACATCGACGCGGCTTCGCTCGACATATCCAGCGTCGGACCGTCGTACGAATCTGCCGCGGGCTTGGGCTTCCCTCCGGGCGCGGCAGGCGTCCCGCCCGCTCCGGGCTTGGGCGACTTGGGCAAGTTGGGCTGGCCAGGTTCGGGCACCAACGCGGCTGGGCGGACTCGAACCGCCGACCTGTCGTTTAGGAAACGACTGCTCTATCCAACTGAGCTACAACCGCACGAAGGTAGGGTAGGGTAAGAACCGAGCGGCGCAAGCCACCGGCCGACGCACCCAAGGCAAGCACTCTCCCCAGGCGGATACAAAGCGAAAAAGGCCGCGGAATGCGGCCTTTAGTTCACTGATTTCTAACACTCAAACGCTTGCGTCCGCTCAGTTGTTCCGCAGCTTGTTCAGCAGCCGCAGAATCTCGATGTACAGCCATACCAGCGTGGAGAGCAGCCCGAACGCCGCGTACCACTCCATGTACTTGGGCGCCCCGCCCCGCACGCCCTCATCCACGAACTGGATGCTCATGATGAGGCTCATGACCGCCAGCACGATGGCGATGCCGCTCACGACCAGGCCGATCGGCCCGCCTTCGTGAATCGCCTGCATCCCGGTCACGCCGAACATCGGCAGAATCCACGACGCCGCGTACGTGAGCATCAGCCCCACGCAGCCGATCGTGATCGCCGCTGCCGCCGTGCGCCCGATCCGCACCAAGCCCATCGCGTACGCGACCAAGCAACCCGCAAAGCAGCCGAAGGTGAGCAGTACCGCGTTGATGACGATCCCGGTGTCCATGCCCTTGGGGCCGCTCTTGGCGATCATCAGGCTAATCCAGCCCAGGAGCAGACCCTGCCCGATCGCATAGATGGGCGACAGGAACGCCGCAAAGTTCTGCTTGAAGCAGAGCACCAGGCTGATGACCAGCCCCAGCACCGCCCCGCCGATGCCCAGCAGCGTCGCGATTCCAGCCGTGTCGTTCTTGCCCGCGAGCACCCAGTTCACGACCGCCGACATCACGCACAGGACGAACAGCACGCTCGACTTGACCACGACGCCCTGCGTGGTCATCGTCGTCGAAATCGCTTTGCCCTCTGCCTTCTGCAGGTCGGCCATGATGCCGCCCCACCGCTCGTTCGCGAACGTCTTCTCATTCAAGAGTGGATTGCTTCCGATTGCCATAGTTTGCATCTCCCCAAAATCGCCCGCGCTCGACTTCCTGCACGAGCCCGCGAGCTACACCTTCTACGGAAAAAACCTCGAATAGTTCAGTTTATCGACCCGCCACCCCCCCGTCCCCCCCAACGCCGAAATCCCCCCCCATTTTGCCCACCATCCCCCACCAACCCCCCGCAACCTCCGCAATCGCCTATGCTGCCCTTGGGAAGTGTCGGCCAATCTCGCCGCACTTCGTCGTGCCGCGCAGGAGCCCAATGTGCACCTCGCCATCCTGATCCACCGGCACGACACCTTCGAGCCCTCCCAATACCTCCTCCTCCTCGCCGTCAACGCCCTTCGCGCCCGCGGCTGGCGCATCAGCTTCATTCGTGGCGTGGACCACGCCCGCGCCGACGCCCTCCTCGCCGATCCCCACCCGCCCCGCGCCTGCTTCGTCCACGTCGACCTCACCGTCATCCCCGAACCCTATCTCGCCCTCGCCCGCCGGTTCCCCTTCGCGCCCAACCTCGCCACCCGCGACATCTCCAAGCGCTCCTTCAGCGACCACCTCGTCACCCGTACCGACACCTACGACGGCCCCGTCATCGTCAAAACCAACAACAACTGCGGCGGCCTCAAAGAAGCCCAGCTCGCCCAGACCGCCTTCCCCACCCGTGCCCTGCACGCCCTCCACCGTCGCCTGCCCTGGCCCCTGCGCTCGCGTCTGGCGGCGAAGTCCTACCGCATCTTCGATTCCAAACGCAGCGTCCCCGCCCTGGTCTGGCTCAACCGCGCCCTCGTGGTCGAGCGCTTCCTGCCCGAACTTCAGGAAGGCATGTACTGCATGCGCTCCTGGGTCTTCATGGGCCCGCGCGAGAGCCTCTCGATCCGCAAGGCCCGCACCCCCATCGTCGCCGTCCCCAACATCGACGCCCGCGCCTTCATGGAGCCCACCAAGGACAATCTCCCCGACGAAATCCGCCGCCAGCGCGCCGATCTGGGCTTTGACTATGGCAAGTTCGACTTCGTCATATCAGATGGCCGTCCCGTCCTGCTCGACGCCAATCGCACCCCCACCAACCAGACCATGACCCCCGACGAGCGAGCGACCGAAGCAAACAACCTCGCCGACGGCATCGAGTGCCTGCTCGCCGCGAGCCCCACGCCCGCACCGCACACCGCCCACGCATCAGCGATGTGAGGCTTCAGCCTCGCTCTGGCCGCGCTTCCTGCAACGAAAAACGCCCGGTCCTTCGACCGGGCGTTCGTCCTGACTTTTCTGTGATTACTTCAACAGGTCCCGCAGGATCCGCTCCTGCTCATCCAGCCACTCGCGGTACTGGCGCTCACCGCCAAACCGCAGCAGCTTCAGATTCGGGTTGTTGCGGAAGATCGCCTTGATGCGTTCCAGGTTCTGCCGAGCCTGACCCACGAACGACGCACGGTCACGCTCCTGGGCCGCCTGTGCCGCCGCCAGACGCCGGCCATACGACTCCCACAGCCGGCCTTCCGCTGCCTGGTCCGCCTTGGTCTGCTCGCGGAAGCGAATCTGCATTTCCTCGGCCTTGCTGATGGGCCACGGATAACCGCGCACCCGCTTGCCCACCCACTGCACCTCGGGCAGGCCCATGTGCTTGGCCAGTTCCTCGATGCTGTCCGCTCGCCCGCTGGAGAACTTGATCCGCTCTGCGCTCTTGGCGTTGAGCGTCAGCACCTCGCGATCAGGGTTCACCACCATCTCACCCGAAGTCGCATCGGGGAAGTACTTCACGTTCCCGTTCTCGTCGATCGTCGCCGAAAGCGGCATCTGGATCTGCATCGACCGCATCAAGAGCGGGTCATGCTTGCCGCGGGCCGAGATCTTCTCCATCATGTAGAGGATTTCCTCCAGCGCGAATCCTTCCACCGGCTTGTCCGCGCCGCCCGCGAAGGCAGTGCAGCCGCCGTACTCACCGTCGGTCGTGAAGTAGATTTCCTCCACGCAGTGCATCGTCATCGCCGCCGCCGAGATCGCGTGATCGATCCAGCCCACCACGCGGAATCGCGGCTTGAGTTCATTCTCAATCACATCGCTGAGCTTCTGCAGTTCCAGCAGCATCCCGCCGCCCGAGTGCACCCGCAGCACCAGAATCCCGGTGCGGTCCGTGCCCAGTTCCTTCTCCAGCGTCGGAATCGCGCGACGAACGATCTCCGCCGTCATGTACACGCCGACCATGTGACCGTTCTGTTCATCACCCAGCGTGAGCACCAACGCGCGGGGCACGCCCGGCTTGTATTCGGGCTCATCCCCTTCCAGCTTGATCCCGTTCGCCGGCTGATCACCCGCGGCGTCATCGGCCTTCTCCTCCGCCGGCGCCTCAGTCTTCGCAGCCCCCGCGTCGCGCTCGACGCTCTTGAGTTCATCGGGCAAGACCATTCGCTCGGTCTCGATACCGCCCGTGGTGGTCTTGATCCACACGATCCCGCTGGTCTCGCGCACGATCGTGCCCGTCAGGACCGTTCCGTCCTTGAGCACGACTTTGTCCGCCGCAAACGCGGAGGGAGACGCGAACAACCCGACCACCGCCAACGCGCACAGCATCAGCCACCGCGTCATGTTCCACCTGCTCATCGCACGCTTGCCGTTCATGGAATGCTCCGTTTCTCGCTACTCTCCGCTCGATCTTCCAAGCCGCGCTCTTATCTGTTCGAGTGTCCAGTCCCCGCCAGGAATTACCGCTTGTCCAACTGCTGTTCCGTCTTGATCTTGTCCTTCTCGTTGAGGTACCCGTTGATGTCCGGCTCACCGCTTTCATTCAGCGGAATGCCATTCTGGAAGCACCAGCGGGGCAGCATGCCTTCGCCATACTGCCGCAGGATCGTCATGATCTCATCGAGCATCCGCATCTGCCGCCCGCGGGCCGCCCGCCGCTCTTCCCACGTGCCCTCGACGCGAACGTCCTGGTAGTCCCGCAGAATCCGCAGCAAGCGCGTCTTGGCCCGGTCCAGACCATCCGCCCAGCCGCCGAAGATCTTCTCCACGCGCTGATCCACCGCCACGCCATTGCGCGACAGCCCCAGCGTTTCCAGCAGTTCGCCCTTGGTCGAAACCGTGCCTTTGCTCAACTGCAGCTTGGTCGCCAGATCCGCCGTGAGCGTGATCACGTCGTTGCCCTGCCAGCGGGCCAGTTGATCGATGGTGTCCTGCTCGGACTCCTTGCCTGAGTCCGTGAGCAGTTCCTCACCTGGGTTGCTGGGATACCCCTCAAAGAAGTCGGGCTTGCCGTCGATATACCGGACGCTCACGACCTGCTCACGCCGGGCCATCCCGCGGATCACGATCTCGGGCATGCAGCCCCAGTTGGCAAAGCCCATCGCCGTCTGCAGAGCCGCCCCGCGCCACTTCTCCAGCACCCGCTCGCTGCCCGTCCCCATCATCTCCGTCAGGTTCCCGATGCCGCCCATCTTTCCGTCGGGATGGAAGTACCGGTCGCACGACAGCATCGGCACGAACGCCGCCCCGCCCATCGCGTTCTTGATCCAGAACACCACCTGCGGCCGATCCTCCGGCGCGCTGCCGTAAATCGACGGAATGTGCTTGAGGATCACGTCGTTGATCCGCTCCGCACGCGACATGCTGAATTCCTGCTGGAACGCCTTCTTGTCCTGCGTCATCTCCCCCTCGCCCTGCGTCCAGTTCGCGTCCATTTCAAAGATCAGCACCCGCGCGCCGTTCTTGTACGCATCGTCCACCGCATCCCGAATCGGCGTCTGCGAAATTTGGCTGCCAAACTCCCCCTTCAGCGACAGGTAGTAGTACTTGGTGCCGTCGGGGCCTGCCCCGACCGTCCCGGCATCCTCCGCCTTCGCCTCGCTCTTCACTTCGGCAGCCGCCGGAGCCGTCGGCTTGGTGTCCGCCTTGGCGCCCTTGCTCTCCGGAGCCCGCGTGCCGCGCTTGATCTCCAGGAGATCAGCCTTCGGATACTCCATCTCGAACGTGATGCCGTTGGTCGTCGACTTGATCTTGACGGTCTTCTCCGTCTCCGACACGATCTCGCCCTTGAGCGTGTTGCCGTTGCGGAAAATCAGCGTGTCCGGCCCCGAACCGTCCACTCGCGTCGCCGACGATTGCGCCAGCGCAGGCGTCGCCCCGCCAAGCCCGCACACCCCAACCAGCCCCGTCATCCCCGCCACCAAAGCCATCATCGCTGCAGTGTGCTTCCGACGCATGTGCAACCTCCAAAAGTGCCACGCAGGCACGGCCAGACTTCACAACCCGCCCATGAAGGCGGCCAACGCGACAGGGTACGACCGCCACCGCCCGCGCGACCCCACAGTCTTCGTTCAGACGCGCATCCGAACCACCAGTTCCCGGGCTTGCTCCAAATCTCGCACCCGCCCCTCCAATTGCTCGTCGTAGACACGGTCCAAAAGGTCCTTAAACCCCTTCCCGGGCTTCATGCCCATCGCTACCAGGTGATCCCCAGTCAAGATCGGCTCAGGCGATACCCCCACCCCGTCCGCCGCCAACCGCACCCCCTCCGCCGCCACAGCCGCGCCCAGCGCCGGGTCCATCACCCGCACCAACTCCAGCCCATCCTGCCACCCATACCCCCCCATGATCCGCTTGCGCCCCGCGACCCCCGCCGCGCCCCATCCCGCCCCCGCCAGCTTCCCCACCACCCGAAGGCAGCAGACCAACCGGTCCCGCTCCAGATTCGACAAGCACAGGGCTTTCCGCACCGCCGTCATCAGCCCGTCGTGCTTGTCCTGCTCGCCGCCGACCGGGAGCCCCGCGTCCCACAGCAACGCTGCCACACAAATCGCCACGCCGCCCGCCGACACGCCGCTCATGGGGCCCGCGAGGCCCCCTTCGCGCACTGCCTCCGCGCTCAGTCCGCGCAGTACCCGTGCCGAAAACTCGCGCGCCCGCAGTCCTTCCAAGGCCACGCCTTCAAACACCTGCGCGAGCAGCCCCAGGCGCGCGAGCGTTTCCGCCGCCCCGGCGCGGGACGGGTGCTCCATCATCATCCGAAACTCATCCCCGATCCGCTCCTTGCTGACCCCGTGCAGGTCCGCCGCGTGCCGCGTGATCGCGCTCGCCGTCGCCGCTTCGATCGTGAATCCCAGCTTCGCCGAAAGCCGCACCGCCCGCAGCGCGCGAAGATGATCCTCCGCCAGCCGCGCCTCCGGATCCCCCACCGCCCGCAGCACCCGCGCGTCCAGGTCCGCCAGCCCATGCACATAGTCGATCACCACGCCGCTGCGACCCAGCCCACTCGCCGCCACGCACCGCGCCCCCGCGTGCAATCCCGAAACCTCCCCCATCTCCCGCGCCAGCGGATCCAGATACAACGCGTTCACCGTGAAGTCCCGCCGAGCCGCGTCCGCGTCGGGGCTGCTGAAGTGCACCGCATCGGGCCTTCGCTTATCCGTATACGACCCGTCGGCCCGAAACGTCGCGACTTCGATGATGTGCTTCTCCGGCACCCCCGCTTCGCCCGGCAGGTCCACCCGCACCAGCATCACCCCAAAGTGCGCCCCCACCTCCGCCGTCCGCGGAAAGATCTTCGCAATCACCCCGGGCGTCGCGTCCGTCACCACGTCATAGTCGCTAGGCACCCTCCCAAGCAACTCATCGCGCACGCACCCCCCCGCGAGCAACGCCTGATGCCCGCGCTCGCGCAACCCCTCCACCACCATGATCGCAGCCCGCCGGGCCGGTAAGTCTCGCACGCCCCCACTATAGAAACCCGGAGCTTCGCACCGCCTCCACCCGCTCCCTCGTCACGCTCGGAACCTGCTCCCGGAAGTACACAGTTGTGCGCGCCCACATTGCCGCGGCCTGCTCTCGCAGTTCCGCCACGACCACGCTTTGCGACGATCCACTCATCGCAATTGGCTGCACGCGGCTTGGCGCGAAACACTCCATGGCGCAACCAGGGCGCACACGCATCAACGCACCACGCCTCCCGCGCTCGCCACGCTCGTCGTGCGCCTCGCGCCCTTGCTTGTCGCCCTGCGCTATCGCATTCACCTGCCCTCACTGCCCGCAGGGCGAGCAGGGTCCCTCGCTGAAGACCAGCAGGAACGACGCGATGTCGCACGGGTCAAACAGCCCGCCATCGTTGTTGAAGTCGATGTCGTTGCACGTTGCGGTGTCGGGCACGCACGGTCCTTCGCTAAAGACGCTCAGGAACGCATCGATGTCGGTGGGGTCAAAGCTTCCCCCGTCGTTGTTGAAGTCGATCCCATCGCAGCACGACAGGTCATAGGCCCGCTGCTCACGCGGGGCCACACGCGCCAAAGCGTTCAAGAAGAACAGTTCGTTGTTCGCGTCCGGCAGCGAAGGGGTGCCGCACACGCCCGCCCCGCTGTTCTGCAGCCACTCCGCGTCGGTGATCAGTACCGCTTCGCCCAAGCCAGCCACAAACCGCGCCGCCGCCGCCCCGCCCGTCGTGTTCAGCAGGGCCGCCCCCGAACCCACGCTGGTGAACACGCGGTGGGTTCCAACGCTGAGAGGCCCAGCAACTTGCCCGTACGCGCCGTTGGTGACGGGCGAACCCGCAGCGAGCGCGAGTGAGCCGGCCGGACGAACGTCCCCCACACCCGCACCAAAGCGGGGCGCAAGTTGCTCGCTGGCGACTTCGCCCAGCGCGATCACCCCGCCCCCCTGCTCCACGAATTGGCGCAACACCGTCAACTCGCAGGAGCTGAGCCCAGCGACGTCGAGCGAAGGCACCACCACGACGTCGGCGTTTTCCACCAGCGCGGGCGTGAACTCCGCCGTCGCTGTCACCTGCGTGGGCCGATCAATCCCGCCCGCGCCGCCGAAGCGTTGCGGGCTCGCGAGCCACCCGCGAAGCGTGCTGTACGCGGCGCTGGTGGGAATGTCCAACGTCGCACCGCCGCCGCATCCCTCGGCCCGAGCCGCGTTCAGCGTCAGAATCCGCAGGGGCGTCCGCGACGCTCCCGAAACAACCAGCGCGTAGGACACGTCCGTCACACCGGGCGTTCGCGTGTTGGCGTCCTGACTCACCACATCCGCGAACACATCAATGCGATACCGCCCCGCCGGCGGGTTCTGCATGAACACATGCTCCACCGTGTCCTTCGTGTTGGAGACGCCCCCCGACGTGTTCCAGTTCGTGGTGTTCAGGCCGTTGTTGCCCCACCAGAACGTGCCCGTAGGCCCCGTCACACGCAAGGACACGTCGTTGATGCGGTGCGTCGTGCTCGACACCGTGCCGGGCGGATCCAGGTACACCATCGTCGTTGAGAGGTTGGTCGTCCCCGGGGCAACGTCAAAGTTGTACGACATCGACTGCCCCGCAATCAGCGCCTTCGCCTCGTTCTCCACGTAGAGCGTGGGGGCGAGTTGCTGCAGCCGGTTCACATCAATCACGCCCCACCCCTGCACCGTCCGCCGGATCGTCGGGTTGCTCGGGCTGCCCGTCCAGTTGTATCGGAACGCCGAGTGCAGCGCCAGGGCCTTCGCTGTCGTCGAGCGTGGCCGGCTGGCAAACACACTCGCCCCCTGCCCGTGCCCGGGGAACAGCCCGCTGTGCCACATCTGGTGAATCAGCCCCATGTACCCACACGTGATCGGGGTCGCGGCGGACGTTCCACCAAAGGTGCCCGTGTACGCCGTGTCACTGGCCGCGTCGGCGGTCAGGACCGAATCGTAGTGGTGCGCGATGTCGGGCTTGACGCGAGAGTCCGCCGCAGGCCCGATCGATGCCCCGCCCTGCGCGTCGTTGGCGCGGTTGGTGTCGTTGTTGTGGTTGAACGCGCCGACAGAGAGCACGTTCTTCGCCCATGCCTCGGGTCGAGAATTCTGGTTGCCCGTGTTGCTCTGGCTCTGGCAGATGACAAGCCCTGTGTTGAACACGATCTGGTCCATCGCCTGGGAGATCGTGGTGTAGGCCGTCGTCAGGGGGCTTCCAAAGCTGCAACTCTGGATGACCACGCTGTTGGTATTGACGCTCTGGCCCGTGACAGTGAGGCGCGACGCACCGCCGCCAAAGCCCGAGAGCGAGTCGTACGAGTAGAAGTACTTGGCCTCCGCGTCGGGCAGCAAACCTCGCCCCGCCGCGTTGACAGCGCCGTCGCCAAACACGATCCCGAAGGTGCTGGTGCCGTGGGAGGTGCTTACGCCGTTGGTGCGGACGATCGGCGTGGGCCCGGGGTTGGAGAATGCCTGGTGCGTCTGGCGCACGCCCGAGTCCATCACCTCGCCCCGCACGCCCTCCCCCGAGAAACCCGTCGCGGTCTCAAGGGCGTTGGCCCCTGAGAGATTCCGCTCGATATCCATGTCCGTCTGGGCCGGGCCCCACAGGTCCACGAACGCGACGTCATCGTGCCCCAGCAACTGCACCAACTGCTCCTGCGTGAGCATCGCCCGCATCATGGTGTCGTCGGGCGTCACGTCCTGCACCACCCCGCCGATTGCACGCACATACTCCGCCACCCCGCGCTTCATGGGCGAAGCGCTCCGTTCCGCGACATCCGCAGCGCCGCCAGCCACTCCGCCAGCGGCCCCCTCGCCCACAGGCTGCGACATCGCCATGCGACCATCAAACTGCGCTGGATCAAACACCTGAATCCAGAAACTCGCGGCCCCACCCGCGCGCAACTCTTCTGCGAACGCGACGTATTCCTTCGCCCAGTTCTGCGCGAAGCGGGCGCGCGAGCCTGCATCCTCCAGCCCCGCCGCGGGCAGGTATCCGCGCAGCAGCGCGGGCTCAGCCTTCAGCGCCGGACCATACGCGCCCACCCAGCGCACCCCTGCCAACCCAGCGAGCCCGGCGCGAGCAACCTCTCCACGCTCGCTGCTCGTCCGCACGATCCACGCGCTCTCGGGCAAGAACGCCACGATCTGTGCGCCCGCGCCCTCCACCATCGCCCGCTGCACGTCCGTGGGCGGCACATCAAACTGCACGATGAACACCCCCGCATCCGCCGGCGCCGCGAGAACCAAAGGCACCTGCAAGCCCTCAGCCAGCGGATCAACCTCCGCCCATCGCAGCCGCAGCACCCGCGGATCCTGCTCGATCTCGCGCGACCACGCCTTGCCATCCTTCGTAAATGCGTAGCGCGTCTGCCCCGTAGCGTCCTGCCACACCCGCGAGGCCCACCCCTCTTCACCCATCGCCAGCCCCGCGCTCAACGCCAGCACAAACGGCCCCACCGCCATGCCCAACCCAAGTCCGCGAATCGTGCTGTGATCCATTTGAAAGTCTCCAAACAGAATGAGAACAAAGTGGCCCGAGGGCCGCCCCCAAACCCAACGGGTCCGGACCTTCGCAGCATACCTGCGATTGCGATCCGCGCCAACACAATCCCACAAGGAATCAGCGAAGCTCGCGCGAAGCCAGCCCCACGAATCCCCTAGGTGGGCCCTCCTCCCCTCAATCAAACCCCACGTCCGGGCCTACGCCCGCGTGGGCTCCGCGGCACGGGTGCCGGTCATGGCACCCCAACCGCCACAGCGTCCCGCTCGCTGAGCATGCCCCCATCGCTCCGCTGCTTCACGGTGCCGTCGCGCTTCCAACTCCGCTCGCAGCGAGGCTCCTGACGCAGGTCGATCACCCGCGCCTCCTTGGCCGACGCGTCCAGCGTCACCCGCGATACGCCCAGCAGGTCGGCAAGGTCGACGAGATCAAACCCGTCGCACACGCCTTCGGGGTTGGGCAGCACCAAACCCGCATCCAGCGGATTCTCGATGCCTTGGGCCTTGGCCTGCTCCAGCGCGAGTTGCGCGCCTTGCACGACCTCCAACACCCTGCCCCACCGCGGATCCACTTTCACATCAAACGCCGGGCCGCCCTTGCCGCGTTCAGCCGACACAAATGCCTTCGCATGCACACACACGCTCGCGTCCGTCGGCGCAACCCGCCACAACGCGCGATACGCCTCATCCGCAGTGTGCGGCACAAACGGAGCCAGCAACCGGCACAGCCCGTCCGTCAAATCAAACAGCACCGTCTGCGTGCGCCGACGCCGCGACGAGTCCACCTTGTCGCAGTACATCCGATCCTTGATCGCCGCGAGATACGTCGCCGACAGCGTGCTGTTGCAGAAGTCAAAGATCGCCTTGTGCGCCGCCTGGAAGTCATACGCGTTGAAGGCATCCACAACGGCCTTCTCCAGCGCGTTGTACTCCCCCATCACCCACGCGTCCAGCGAAGTCGCCGGCACCGCATCAAGCGGCACGCAGTGTCCTTCCTTTCCATCACACGTGGGCGTGAAGTCGCTCAAGTTGCTGAGCATGAACCGCAACGTGTTCCGGATCTTGCGATAGCTCTCCCCCGCCAGCGCAAAGAACCCAAGGTCCACCTTCACGTCATTCTCATACACCAGCGACGACACCCACCACCGCATCACGTCCACGCCGAATTCGACCGTGAGCGAATCAACCTCATACCGAGCCGCATCGCTGCGGCTCTTGCTGAGCTTGCGCCCATCCTTATCAACCATGAACCCGTGCGTGAGCAGCGTCCTGAACGGTGCGACGCCCGTCGCCCCCAGCGCAGGCAACAGCGACAACTGGAACCAGCCGCGATGCTGGTCGCTGCCTTCGAGGTACAGGTCCGCCGGGTAGCCGAGGTTGCGGGCTCGCAGCACGCTGTTCCAACTGCTGCCGGACTCAAACCAGACGTCGAGGATGTCGTTGCCTTTGCGCAAGGCATTCGGGATTCGGGATTCGGCATTCGTGAAGAGCGCGCGGGCGCTCTCGTCGAGTTCCTTGTCGCTCTTCCAGTCGTAGTTGGCGAGCAACTCGCTGGGCGTCAACTGGAACCACGCATCACTGCCCTTGGCCTTGAAGACGCTCGCCACCGCCCGCACGCTCGCGGCAGTCATCAGCGCCTGGTCATTGCCCTCGCTGTCCTTATACAGGAACGCCGGGATGGGCAGGCCCCACGCCCGCTGGCGCGAGATGCACCAGTCCGGGCGAGACTCGAGCATGCCGCGCATGCGGTTGCGGCCCCACTCGGGAACGAACTCAACCCGCCCCGTTCCCTCCGGCGACACGCTCTCCATCGCGAGCTCGCGCATCGACTTGCCCTTCGTGTTGGCAGCAGTGGCCCCGCCCATCGGATCATCCACGCCCACAAACCACTGCTCCGTACACCGGAAGATCACGGGCGTCTTGCTGCGCCAGTCATGCGGATAGCTGTGCGTGAACTTCTGGTCAAAGAACAGGTGCCCGCTGTCACGCAGGTTCTTCACCACGGCGTCGTTTGCCTTCCAGATCGATTGCCCACGCAGCCACTCGGGCACCGTGTTGTCGTAGGTGCCGTCGCCGCGAACCGGGCAATACACCGGCAACACATGCTTGAGGCCCGTCTGATAGTCCTCCGTGCCGTGTCCGGGCGCAGTGTGCACCAGGCCCGTGCCGTCTTCGGTCGTCACGTAATCCGCCGGCACCACGCTCCAGATCTTCTCCAGCGAGCACGCCCGCTGCAACGCGCACTTGGGCGTCTGCGTCACAAACGGATGGCGATAGCGCAAGCCGACCAACTTCTCGCCCATCGCGCGAGCCAAAACGCTCACTTCTTCGCTGCGCGCAAGCTGCGTCACCTTCTCGATGAGCTTGGTCGCCATCACGGTGACGTTGCCATCCACCCACACCAGCGCGTACTCCACCTCCGGATGCACCGCCACCGCCACGTTCGCCGGCAGCGTCCAAGGCGTCGTCGTCCAGATCATGAAGCACGGGCGCTGATGCGGCCGCACGCCGGGCTTCAGCGCGCGAGACTTAGGCCCGTCCCCCTTGTCTGTCTTCTCCTCCTCCGCGCTCTCCGCGTCCTCCGCGGTAACTTCTTCTTCCTTGGGCAACCCAAACGCGTCATACACCGCGTCCGCGTCGAGGGCCTCAAAGTCCACAAACACGCTCACGTCCTCGCGGTCGTAGTACTCCAGTTCCGCGTCCGCGAGTGCCGTCTCGTTCGCGATCGACCAGTGCACGGGCTTGACCGCTCGATACACCAAACCCTGCGCCATCAAGTCCGCCAAGACCTCCAGCGTCGACGCCTCATACTGCGGCGCCATAGTCAGGTACGGATTGTCATAATCCGCGAGCGTGAGCAACCGCTCCATCTGCCCGCGCTGCAGCTTGATGTACTTCTCCGCATGCTTCTGACATTCCCGCCGCACCGCCACCG
Organism: Phycisphaerales bacterium; assembly: GCA_022843045.1. Classification (GTDB taxonomy): domain Bacteria; phylum Planctomycetota; class Phycisphaerae; order Phycisphaerales; family UBA1924; genus BJHL01. Next base: position 7,949 of record JALHOJ010000018.1, on the reverse strand, counting down.
ATCGCTGCCCGGGCTCCAGCGTCGCCAGCTTCTCCAACTTCCCCGCCTCCGCGAGCTCCGTCATCACCTTGTGCTCGATGGGCAGGCCGTGACAGTCCCAACCGGGCACGTACGGCACATCAAACCCCTGCATCGACTTGCTGCGCACCACAAAGTCCTTCAGGCACTTGTTCATCAAGTGCCCCAGGTGGATCCCGCCGTTCGCATAAGGCGGCCCATCATGAAAGTTAAACACCGGCGCACCCCGCCGGGCCTCGCGCACCTTCTGATACAGCCCCATCGCCTGCCACCGCTTGAGCGACGCCGGCTCGTTCTGCACGAGGTTGGCCTTCATATCAAACTTGGTCTGCGGCAAGTTGAGCGTCTTGCGATACCGGTTCTTCTCCTCCGCCCCCGCCTTCCCCCCGCCCCCGGCGCTCGTCCCCCCAGCAGCAGCACCCGCCGCCTGCCCAGCATCCGACCGCACCGGCTGTTCGTTCACGTTCGACATCACGCACACTCCACAAAACGCCCAATCGCATCGCGACCAGGACGATCAAAACCCGTCCCAAACCCAGCCCACCCCCAAGGGCGACGATAGTAGGAAAATCCCCGTGGCATGGCCTTCAAGGCCACGAACCAGTATGCCGTCCGACAGGCTTCTAGCCCATCGACCACAGCACGACCAGCCCCGCAAGGCTCACCAAGGCTCTCGATTGGGAAGTGAAACCCACTCGTCGCGGCGTCAGGCCCACCCCCCCGGGGCCCGCACCACAGCCTCAGCCCCCACGGGGCCGGCTAATTCGACGAGGAATGATCATTTCGGGCAACATGAACCCAATTCTAGCACCCCACGCCCCGCCACCGCCGCACCCCGGCAGTCCCCGCCAACGTGCCGCGGAAAGCCTCCACCACACCCAGACGATTCGCGAATCTTCCCAACTTCCCTTGCCCGCAAGCACTTCATGGTGCATGCTATCAGTGGATCCAAATAGCTCAGGAGTCGCCCCATGCGCAATGCAGCAACTATCGCCCTTGTCGGACTGGCATCATCGTGCTTTGGGCAGGTGTTTCAAGGGCTGGGCGTGGTGCCAGGAGCGAACTCCTCGCAGCCGTATGGATTGTCTTCTGACGGCACCACCGTTGTCGGCTCTTCGCAACAGTTTGGCGGCGACGCATGGCGATGGACAGCGGCAACCGGGCGCGTTGATCTGGGGCCAGCGCCCTTTGGTTTTCAAATGCTGCAAGCCAACGATGTTTCCGGCAATGGCTCGATCATCGTCGGATCAATGCAGGGGCAGGGCGGCACTGCGGCATGGCGTTGGACCCAAGCCACCAGCGTTCAGCAAGTCATCGGCATGGGCGGGACGTTCGGCCCCAACATCTCCTCCGACGGCTCCACCATCGTCGGTCAGAGCGGCGGCGGCGGGGCGCGCTGGACCCAGGCGACCGGCACACAGCCGCTAGGTCCTGTGACAGGCCTGCCCTTTGGCAACGGCAGCACAAACGTCGCGTATGGTGTTTCTGCGAACGGCTCGGTCATCGTCGGCCCGGCCTCTGCTCTCTACCAAGTATTCCCAGTGCCACTGGACACCATCGTGCCGTACCGATGGACCCAAGCGACCGGCGCGGTCGGCATCTTGAACAACGGACAGTTCTACAACCCAACGACCGGTGCTGGAGCCACGAGCATTTCAGACGATGGCACGCGCATCGCCGGGATTTCGTTTCGGACTGCTTGGCTGTGGAGCGAGACGGCCGGCTTTCACACCCTCGTGCTCAACCCGCCTTCCATTCCGGGCGGATTCAGCCCCAGCATCTCCGGCGACGGCAACACCGTCGCCTACCGCGAGTTTCTCTGGACCCAGTCCAGCGGCACGCAACTGCTCACCAACGTCCTCACCAGCGCGGGCTGCAACTTCACCAACTGGACCGACCTCCGCGTCATCGACACATCCTTCGACGGCCGCACCCTCTGCGGCTACGGCACCAACCCCCAAGGCCAAACCGAAGCGTGGTATGCGACGATTCCGGGGCCTTCATCAACCGCCGCGCTGCTCGCCCTCACGGGAATCGCGACGACACGCCGCCAGCGCGTCTGCAGACGGAGTTTCCCCCCAGTGCCCAATGCCCAATCCCCAATGCCTACCTCTTCATCAACTCATGATTGATCGTCGAAGGAGCCTTCCCAAACTCCGGCCCCGCCTCGACCCCGAATTCCCCCGCGATCGCCTTCATCATCGCCTGATGGTGCACCGCATGGTGCGTCGCAAACGCCAGTTCCCGCGCCAGCGTTGAGCCCAGCACCGCCTCGCCCCCATCCCCCGTCACCATCACCCGCACCTTGAGCGTCGTCGCCTCCGACACCCGCGCCAGCCCCGCCACCCGCGCCCGCAGCGCCGCCACCCGCGCAATCGCCGCCTCTCGATCCGACTCCATGGGCGTGTCCCGATCCCGATGGTCGTAATCCACCTCGCCCGTGCCGCTCAACACCTCGGTTTCCACGATCGCCGCGTAGTGATCCAGCACATGCCGCAGATGCTTCCCAACCGTCCCGCCAGGCAGCACCTGCGACTCGCTCGCGTACACGTTCCCAGGCACCTCGCGCACGAACCCCTCGCACTGCTCCAGCATCGCATGCGCCGCCGAAATCACGCGCAGCCACCCCTCGCTCGGCCGCCCCCCGTCGCCCGCCTCCGTCCCCTGCCGCGTGCCAGTCTGCTTCACAACGAGTCCTTTCTCAATCCGCATGGCCCCATCCAGGCAGCCACCACGCTCAAAAACGATCCGCTAAGCATATCGGTTGCCATTCCCCCACTTCGTTTCACCTTTGTTCGGCACTTTCGCCCCCACGTTTCCCCCCACGAAACGCGCCCGTCAGGAAGCGGCGCACGCCACACGCATTCGAATTCACCACGGAACTCACGGAGACCACGGAGAAGAAGAGAAGCCGCGGATTGACACGGATAAACGCGGATCAAGGCAAAGGCCTAGGTTGAAAATCCGCGCTCATCCGCGCAAATCCGCGGCCCCTCTCCCGCCTTCCACTCCGTCTCTCCGCCTCTCCCTCACCCCATCCCCTTCACCGCCTCCACGATGTCCCGGTGATTCGCACACCTCGGACACTTGTTCTGCCCACCCAGCTTCCCGCGTGACTCCATCCATCGATGAAACGCCCCCATCGCCACCGGCGTGATCGTGGGCACATCCATCCCCAGACTGTCCGTGCGCTTGGTCGTGTAGTCCGCGTTCTGCTGCTTCAGCGACGCATCAAAGGCGCTCGCAAACTCCCGTAGGCCCTGCGTCCCGCCGGGCACGTTCTGCATCTCAATCACCAACTCCAGCCCCGCCCGCCGCCCCTCGCCCGGATACACCGGCCCCGCGCTGAACTCGCCCACCAGCAGCCCCGCCGCCTTCGCCGCCGCTGCCACCGCATTCTCAATGTGCTCGACGATCAGGTTCTCACCAAACGCATTGATGAAGTGCCGATGCCTTCCCACGATCCGCAGCCGCGGCGGGCCATCCCCGCCGCCGCCTCCCAGATGAAGCGGCTTGTCAGGAATCGTGTCAAACTCGACAACATCCCCCAACACATACCGCCACATCCCCGCGCACGTGCTCATCACCACCACATACTTCTGCCCCTTCTCCACTTCCCAGCACGCGTACGCCGGGGCATCCGCGTCATTGATCCGCTCCAGCGGCACAAACTCATAGAAGTTGAAGATGTCGGTGTTCAGCCGCAGCCCCGGATCCCCCTTCACATCCTGAATCGCGACAAACCCCTCGCTCGCCGGGTACAACTCCACGCGATACGGAATGTCCGCGCCCTCCGGCGAACCCGAATACGCCTGCCTCATCCGCGGATCAAACGGCCCGTACTTCACGCCCCCATGCACCAGCACGCGGAAGTTGGGCCACACGTCCCTGATGGTCTCAACCTTCTTCCCCCGCTCGCGAGCCAACTGCATCACCTTCTCAAACAACACCAACTGCCAACTACACATCCCCGACACCATCCGCACATCTTCATCAATGCAGCGCTTGGCCATCGCCTCGATCTTCGTCGGCCAATGGCTCATCAGCGCCACCTCCGCCCCGGGCAGATAGATCTCCGTCAATGGCCAGCGAATCAGCGGCGTCACAATCCCCGACAAATCGCCAGTCCTGATCCCCTTCTCGTTCGTGTCCAGCTTTGTCGTGCCACCCAGAAACACGCTCTTGCCCGCCATGAGCTGCGTCACCGAGCACCCAAACCGCTGAATGTTCGCGAAGATGTCCAGCGACGCGAGAAAGTTGCTCCGCAGCATCTGCTGCGAAACCGGAATGTACTTGTCCCCCGCCGTCGTCCCGCTGGTCTGCGCGTAATCCATCACCAGCCCAGGCCACAACACATCGCTCTCGCCCCCCTCGCGCATCCGCGCGATCAAGTCCTTGTACGCGTACCAATCCGCAATCGGCACGCTCTTGCGATAGGCAGCCAGCATCTCCCCATCATCCAACGCCGCGATCCGCGCAAACTCGCGCTCCTTCCCAAAGACAGTACCGCTCGCCGTCCGCAGCAAGTTCCGCAACTGCGCAAGCTGAATCCCCGCGGCGTTCTCCTGCCAATGCCGCGTGTCGCTGAGCCGCCGAATCCGCCCCGCCACCCGAGCATGCAGCCCCGCCCCGACCAGGCTGGTCCAGCGGTAGGAAGGCGAGAACGAAGGAGATTGTGCAGTCCCTTGCATGCCCGAGTTTAGTGGCATCATCCTACCGTCAAAGCAGTCTTCCAGACACGCAACTCCCGATCAACGAAGAGCCAGGAAAATCACGTATCCCTTGCTTGTCCATCGTGAAGGGGCGCCCGTCGCGCCCAAGCCTCGTGCGTGCAGAGCGACACGATGCAGGAGATCTCCTCCTGTCGCCTCTTTGCCGCGTACATCGATGCGGCAGACACCGGAATAGCCGCCGCGAACTGCTCAACGTACTCACGAATGATTGGTGTGGCCTCTGCGACAAACTGATCGCGCCTGCTCGGGATGGGCTTGCCGTCCAACCGCAATTGCGTCAGCCCTCTGAAGAACGCCTGATATGACTCCACGTAGTCGGAGGCGTCTCGGCAAAGCGAAGCGACGACGTGCATGAGCGGGGTATAGCCGCCCGAGTCTTTCGCCCGTGGGTTCGCTCCTGCTCGAAGCAGTGCTTCGGTCTTGATGTCCGCGTGAACGCCAGTGCCGTCGGCGGCGTGGAAGATCAGGGGGAGGTCGACGCGCGTGCACGACTCCCCGCCGCACTCGTGCTTTGGGCAGACAGCGTTCGGATCCGCGCCGAGTTCACACAGCACACGAACTTCGATCCCGTTGCCTTCCTGTATCGCCCTGGCAAGCGGCGTCTGATCGCTCGCGTTCCGATGCTCGATGTTGACGCCCAGTTCCTTCAGGTACCCAAGCGTGTCACGCACCGATTCCTCGGCATTGGCCTCGAAGTTGACATCGATCGCGGCGTGGAAGGCGTTGTATCCGAGTTCGGTCACCGCGTGCGGATCGGCACCCGATGCGATGAGCAAGCGAAGCAGCGCGGGATACCGGCCCGATCCCACGGCCGACATGAACACCGTGTAGCCTCGGTCATGCGTGGCGTTCACGTTCGCTCCCGCTTCGATGAGCGCGCGGACGCGGTGCAGCGCCGCCTCTCCATCGCTGATGGCGTCGACGAGTGGGGACCAACCATACTCGTCGACATCCTCGAGAGAAAGACCAGCCTGCAGGAGCGAACGGACGACCTCGACGGAGCCCGCGTAGTACATCGCCGTGCGTTTAGAGTTGTCGCGTGCGTGAGGATCGGCCCCGGCATCAAGGAGCAGCCGCACGCAATCAGCGCTCCCGGACTCAGCGGCGCGGAAGAGAGGGATCTCGTAACTCGACGGCGCGGATGACTGTCGCTCAATCATTTCCTCATTCGACTGCTTCATCGATTCCGCCATCGATGTGCGAAGTTCTTCCGGCAAGTCCGCGAACATATCGGGAGCGTCCTCACAACGCTTGGCGATGTACTCCATGGTGCGACGGTGACTATCGCGGGCTGCAACCGGATCCCAGTGGCCACTAGGCTTTATGCCACGTTCGAGCAACACACTCACTCGCTCGCAATCGCCCGTCGCAGCAGTATCGCACAGCAAGCAGTTTGCGTCTTCCGGATCAACCGGCAGGGGACAGCCAGCCTGAAGCACGAATCGCAACCGCTCGGCATCGCCCCCCGGCTTGTGCCAGCAGGCCAACCCATGACACGCAAAGGTGACGGCAGAACGACCCTTGATTTCGACCTTGGGATCGGCCCCGAGTTCCAGTAGCACACGAAGCGTTTCTACGTTGGCACCATCGCTCGAACCCGCGGCCACCATGAAGGGCGTCGCTTCTCCCTCATGCGCCCCCGGATCTAGTTCGGTGTTGAACGTGGCATCGAGCCGTTCGCCCGCAGCAACAAGACGCCGAATCTCCGCACAGTCACCGATCCGAGCGGCGCGATGCAACGCAGGCTCGCCCTCTTTGGGCGGCGGATACTCGTGGAGTGGTGGATTGAACCCCTGCATCGTCAATGCTAGATCGCACCAAAACGCTCTGACAGTCTTGATAGACGCGGACGAGGTGCTGGACGGTGCAGCGGCCCTCTCTGGCGTCAGCAGCCACTTGATATGAACTGACTCCGCTACGCCCGGCTTGCTTGTAGCGGCCTGCGAAGGTGAACTTCGAGGAGTCCCCTACTTCCCCAACCCATCCAAAAACCCATTCATCTCCCGCCCAAACTCATCCACCTTCTCCACCATCGGCACGTGCCCGCACTGCTCGAGCCACACCACCCGGTTGTTCGGAATCCGCGCCGCAAACTGCTCGCACGCCTCGGGCGGCGTCACCACATCTTGCCGCCCCCACACCAAGAGCGTCGGCGCCTTGATCGCTCCAAGTTCATCGCCAAGGTGATTCTTCCGCGCCGTGCGTGACAGCCGCACCATCGCCCGCGCGCTGCCGCGCGCCGACAAGACCTTGTGGGCCCGGTCCACATCGCCCGGGTTCATCTTCGACTGATCGTGGAACAACTCCCCGATCTTCCGCGCCAGCCACTCGCGCGACGGGCGAATCTGCACATCGCTCACCATGCTCTTTTCGATCAGCCCGCTCGACCCCGCCAGCACCAGCCCGCGCGTGAGGTCCGGCCGGCGAATCGCGATCTTCGCCGCGACATGCCCGCCAAAGCTGTTGCCCACCAAGACCGACGGCTCGCCCCGCAGGTACTGCTCCAAGAACCGAATCGTCAGTGTCGTCGCACCATCAATCGAGCAATCGTCACCTTCAAGGTGCAGCAGCGGCATCTCCACGAGCACGCAGCGCGCCCGATGCTCGATCCGCTTGACCAACTCTTCCCAGTGATCATTCAACCCGACAAGGCCGTGCAAAAACACAATGGGCATTCCCGTCGGCACGCCCACTTCCAACACATCCGCGATAACCGGAACCCCCTCCAAACCAGTGACAGTGACGGGCGCGGTCGACCCCCGCTCCCTCCCCAGGTTCACCGCCGCCGCCGAGATTGCATGGGTGCCGTTCGCCATGGTCAGGTCGCCCGCCGTGCGGGCCAACAACGCGGATCGTACCCCAATTGTTCGCGTCCAAGTAGGGCTGGCACAAACTTCTTCGCCCCACCCCACGAACTTCGTTCGGACCATGATAGGGAAAACCCGAGATTCCGTTTCACCACGGAAAACTCGGAGTTCACGAGAGGAAAGCCAAACAAGAGCCGCGGATTCTCGCAGATCAACGCGGATTTCAAGCCAGTACTCCCCTCCCCAGCCGCACCAACCCGCGAAAATCCGCCGCCTCTCTCCTGTCTTCTTCGCCGTCTCACCGCCTCACCGTCTTACCGTCTCAACCTCCCCCAACTCGCCTCCCCCACCCTCCGCGCCTAATATCTCGACCCCGCACAGACAACCGCGG